>NZ_NWFK02000001.1:1896598-2212697 GCF_002313155.2 Psychrobacter sp. FDAARGOS_221 | reverse complement strand
CACCCTGTTTTATCAGGTAAAGCATTGGATAACATTAGCGCATCAGTCCTTGATGAGTTGGTCGTCACTGACACCATCCCATTAACTGATGAAGCTAAAGCGTGTGAAAAGATCCGTCAGGTGACTATCGCACCATTGTTAGCTGAAAGCTTACGTCGTATTAATAACGAAGAATCTATCAGTGCTATGTTTGAGTCTATCAATACCTAATCAGACATCATTACTTGCTAGACACTGACTAATCAATACTAAAAACCGCTATCCTTATGGTTAGCGGTTTTTTTGTACTAGATTTTATCGCCTATTACACGTATAATACTGCCTTTCTGCGTCTGGCTAGGACTGGCGACCATTATGTCCTGTCCTATTAAGCGCTTAAGCCTCCTAATATTTTAAATAATAGTCGGCTGTTTATAAGCGCTGCATAGTAAACAGATGAAGGGAAAAACCATACGATGCTGCTTTAACGATGTTGGTCGCAAACATTGTTAGCGCACATCATCTAACCAAATTATTGAATCAAGGATACTCTTATGAGTAATGTACTATATACGGTAAAAGGCATTGCCCGTACCGAAGATCAGCAGGGCAAAGGTGCGAGCCGCCGCCTGCGTAAGCAAAACTTAGTACCAGCCATTATCTATGGTGGTAACGAAGAGCCTACAGCTATCGCTATTAAAAACAATGAGCTTTGGAAACTGCTTGAGAACGAAGCATTCTTCTCAAACATTTTGACCATCACTCTTGAAGGCGAAGAGCATCTAGCGGTTATTAAAGATCTACAGCGTCACCCATCAAAAGGTTTCCCAATGCATGCTGACTTCCAGCGCATTGTTAAAGGTCAGAAGATCAACATGAACATCCCAGTTCACTATGTTGGCCGTGAAACTGCACCTGGTATTAAAGCGGGTGGTATCTTATCTACACTTGTTACTGACATCGAAATCGTATGTCTACCACAAGATCTTCCAGAATATCTAGAAGTTGACGTATCTAACCTAGAAATTGGTGATTCACTACACTTAACAGACATTCAATTGCCTGAAGGTGTTATCTTATTCGAACTTGACGTTGATGAGCCAGTTGACCGCACTGTAGTTAACATGCAGGCACCAACTGTTGAAGAAGTTGACGAAGATACTGAAGAAGAAGTGGATGCTGCTGACGTACCTGCTACAGAGCAAGGTGGTGAAGAAGATAAAGGCGAAGAATAATTCGTCTGCTACCAGTATAGTGGCTAATCTCAATAGCTTAGATGACCGCTTTCATGCGGTTGTCTAAATCTATATACTAGATCTTATACTGGCAGTCACAACTTATTATATAGTGAGAACGCTATGTCCCAACTTAAACTTATTGTTGGGCTTGGCAACCCAGGCCAGCAATATGTCGAAACCCGACATAATGCTGGTTTTTGGTTTCTGGCCCTGATTGCTGATCAATTTAATATTGAACTTGCAGCAGACAAAAAATTTAATGGCTTAACCGGTCGTGGTCGTATTTATGATACTGACGTGCGCCTATTGTTGCCGATGACCTTTATGAACAAATCGGGTCAGTCAGTCGTACCCATGGCGAAATATTATGATATTAAGCCAGAAGAGATTTTGATTGCTCATGATGAGTTAGATATCCCAGCCGGTAGTATTAAACTAAAAACTGGCGGCGGTCACGGTGGTCACAACGGCTTACGCGATATCACACCTCATATCGGTAATGATTTTCATCGTTTGCGTATCGGTATTGGACATCCTGGCCATAAATCTAAAGTCAGTGGTCACGTCCTCTCTAAGCCCTCCCCTGATGATCAAATTGCGATTGAAGCAGCCCTAGAGGCGGCCATGGATTCTTTAAAATTGATGGTCACGGGTGATATTGAACGGGCGCGTACTCATATCAATGGTTTTAAACTACCTAATGCCTAATGCCTAATGCCTAATGCCTAGCTTAGAGTGCAGCTAAAACCAATCTTTTATATTATTCAATTCAAATCAGTGAAAGATCCTAGCTTAATTCAGACCTTTCATGACTGACCTCACAGCATGAAAGTCTCCACCCATTAACTGAGACTTTCAACGCTCTGCCTAAGTGATTTCAACAACTTTGCAAAAAATTGCAGATTATAGTGACAATTATGCGTATAATTTGTGCTCAAAGTTTTGTGCACCATCGTTATAGTGACCGTTATCCGAAGCAACTGGCTTAGATAACTTTAACTGTAATCACTATTTAAAGGAATGATCCATGTTATTGACCTTACTTAAAGGTAAATTACACCGTGCCCGTGTCACTCATGCTGACTTACATTACGAAGGCTCTTGTGGTATCGACGGTGACTTACTAGATTTGGCAGGTATTCGTGAAAACGAATCTATTGATATCTATAATGTCTCTAACGGTAAACGTTTTCGTACCTATGCTATCCGTGCCGAAGCTGGCTCTGGTATCATCTCGTTAAATGGTGCCGCTGCTTATCAAGCTGATTTGGGCGATATCGTGATTATCTGTGCTTATGCTCAGATGGACGAAGCCGAAGCAGATAGCCACAAGCCAAAGTTGGTGTATTGCAATAAAGACAATACGGTAAAAGATACGGCCAATGTTATCCCTGTGCAAGTATCTTAAAGTTGATTGATTGCGATTAACTGTATTTTTATTAGCAAGTCTTTGCTGTTATCAATTTATCGTTATATTGATTACCGATTACATCAAAAATCAAAGCAGCAACACCGCTTTTGATATCTTAGTTTGATACCCATTTGGACATATACCAAGCGCTAAGTGATTCAATTACTTAGCGCTTTTAGCTTTTATGCAAACTGTTAACACATATATGAACTATTAACAGATAACAATTAGAAAACGAAAAATTTTGGAGAATATTTATGGGGCTAGCATTACTGGCCGTCATTATCGGCCTCGCTGTTTTAGTATGGAGCGCCGATACCTTTATTGATGGCGCTACTGACTTAGCCATTCGCTTTAACATGCCAAGCTTTTTAATTGGCGTGATTATTTTGGGTGTCGGAACCTCAGCACCAGAAATGGTGGTTTCTGCCCTAGCGGCTTTATCAGGCAGTCCTGGCCTAGCGCTTGGTAATGCGTACGGCTCTAACATCATTAATATCACCCTAGTACTGGGTGTGACCGCTTTAATCAGTCCGGTGCTGATTCGCAGTGATGTGATTCGCTATGACTTGATGTTATTGCTTGGCGTGACAGCGCTGGCTGCGTTCCAACTGGTCGATGGCAGCTTAAGCTTTGCTGATGGTGTGATATTGATAGTGGCCTTGATATCAGTGCTATTGATACAGATTTATTTAAGCTTACGTCATCAAGCCGACATAGATCCAGAAGTAGATCCTAATAAGCCGGTTAATACTCTTAAGGCAGTCATTGCGATAGTCGTTGGTCTGGCACTACTCATTGGTAGCTCACAGGCCATCGTCTGGGGCGCTGTTAAGCTAGCCACCTTCTTAGGAATGAGTGAGCTGTTGATCGGACTAACCATTGTCGCAATTGGTACTTCTTTGCCAGAGTTGGTTGCCAGTGTTGCTGCTGCTAGACGCGGTGAACACGATATGGCGTTAGGTAATGTCATTGGCTCAAACTTATTTAACACGCTAGGTGTGGTTGGTTTAGCGGCTATTATTCACCCGATGCAATATATCGAGTCACAAGTATTGAGCCGTGACATGCTGATGGTTGGTATCGCCACCGTCTTGCTATTCGTACTCGCTGTGGTCGCTTTTAAGCGTCAAGGCGTTATGAAGCAAGCCAGTGGCCTAGTGTTGATTTTAACCTTTATCGGTTATTCAGTATGGCTAGGATTAACCTCGCTCTAGAAACGATAGCCTAGCTTCATACCAACTGCATAGCCATCGCCATCTTTAAATTTGGCTAAGGTCCGCTCAGACAACGTTTTCTCAACAGGTAGTTTTGAATAAGCGGTGCCCCCTTCAAACCACATATATTGGGCACCGGCAGACACATTAAAGTTGTCGGTCACATCATAGCTACCGCCCAAGGCAATGGTTTTAATAGAGTCATAAGGCCCAAGTAGGCTTAATGGCTCGCCGGTACCTGAATCATAGCCAGCCCGTATTTCACCTGAAAACTTAGGCGTAAACTGTTTGCCTAGAGCTACTTCAACCGAATAAGCATCATCGCCATATTCAGCCAATGGTTCTCCAACCACATCACTAATACCTTTGGGTGCAACATTGAACGCTGTCCACTCTACCCAACGCGCATTTAACATCCCCAACAGCTGATATTTTTCACTCAGCCCAGTTTGAAAGTCAAAGTTGACTGATTGTGGGGTTTTAAATTTAAGTTCCGTTGCGCCTAATCTATAGTCTGGATCTAAACCTAATGCGCCTTTTACAAATGGAGACTCATTAAAGTCCTCGGGATTACTTGGATCAAGTCCAACCATTAGACTTTCATTGCCACTTATCGTATGTTCGCCTTCACCGCGCCAAGTCAGGGCTGCTCTAAGCATAATTTCTGGTTTTTCGTAAGCAAAACCGACAACGGGCATCAGTGAGTGACTTTTGCCTTTAGTATCTAATTCATAATAGATAGGTATAGGGCCAAAGTCAGTTTTAAAGTTCTGAGCTATCTGTACAAAACCTTTAGCCTCCTGGTACTCTAAGCCACCATACAACCAGAAATTCTTATTTAATTTACCACCGCCTAGCAGCGTTAAACTTTTTGTGTCTACTCGAGCTTCTGTAGCCCCCATACCATTATTAAACTCACTGCCTGGTGAGTAGATGGTATCCACGCCAAACGGCTCATCATAAATCAACGCCAAAGCGGTATTCTCGGTCGGTGCTACTTTCACCGCGGCACCAAAAATATTGAAATTATCCATCATATCGTCAATTTTTTGATTTTGTTCTGGGTTCTCAATACCTCCAGCCACATCTGTACCTTCGATGTCTGGATCGACATAGGCGTAGGATAGCTCGGCATAATTGCCTTCTTCAAAAAACGGTAGGATAGACTGTTTGGTGTACTCTAGACCCGCTGCCTGTGCGCTGACGCTAGCAAATAAAGTGGTCAGTAAGCTTGTGGCAATCGCTGTGTGCAGTGTTGAAAGAGGTGGTTTTCTATTCATGACAATTCCTTTTGTCGGTTAACGATAATAAAGTCCTTATAGGCTATATCCTACTGATTTGTTTATTAAATGTAAATAATTATTTCATCTAATAAGCGCAATTTTGAATACTAGCTATTAATTGAAAGCAATAATTGCCAAAAAATTGACTGTTTAAAATTAAAACCAGATAACATTGATATAGAAAAAAGAGCGCTTAGGATCCCTAAGCGCTCTTTAGTAACTAACAATCTAGTTTTAGACTTTAAGTTTTCAGTTATGGTTACAGCTTAGCTGCCAGCTCAGCGCCATCACGGATCGCACGCTTGGCATCAAGCTCAGCGGCCAATTTTGCACCGCCAATAATATGATATTGGGTTTTTGACTTATTACGCTTGTTATCTGTTTCGACTGGCATCAGTTCATTAACTGACTCTTGACCCGCACATACCACAATGGTATCCACACGTAATAGCTGACTGTGACCTTGCGGTGTCGTAATCCATAGTCCTTCATTGGTCACTTTGTCATAGGTCACGCCTGGCATCTGCATCACGCCATGCGACTTAATATGGGCACGATGCACCCAACCTGTGGTTTTGTTTAAGCCTTTGCCCAATCGACCATTGCGGCGCTGTAGTAAATAAACCTGGCGTACTGGGATAATCTTCTCTGGCTTCAGCAGACCACCATCGGTTTGATATTCAGACTCATGATTGACGCCCCATTCTTGCATCCACTCCTTGATAGGCTGCGGCTCTGGGCGATAAGCAGGGTCTTTTAAGGTCTCAGGGCCAAGCTCATGCAGCGGCTGACCATGACGCGCAGTCAGATACTCACTGACATCGAAGCCAATACCACCAGCACCAATCACAGCAACGGTTTCGCCCACTGCTTTTTCACCTGATAGCAAGTCGGCATAGCTGATCACTTTTGGATTGTCAGCACCTTCTAGCTTACCAACTAGGCTACGTGGCACCACGCCTGTAGCGATAACCACATGGTCATACTCGCCGTCATCTAACATCTGCTGAGTAACTTTGGTATTTAACTCAATTTGAACATTATTGTGATTTAGCTCATTTAAGAAGTAACGTGTGGTCTCGAAGAACTCTTCTTTACCTGGAATCACTTTGGCATAATTAAACTGACCGCCTAAGATATCTTTGGCTTCAAATAAAGTCACTTTGTGACCGCGTTTGGCCGCCACAGTGGCTGCTGACATACCGGCAACACCGCCGCCGACAACCGCGATATTTTTTGGCTTCTTGGTTGGTGTATATACCAGCTCAGTCTCATAACAAGCCTGTGGGTTCACCAAACAGGTTGAGCGTTTGTTTTCAAACGTATGGTCTAGACACGCTTGGTTACACGCAATACATGTGTTAATTAAATCAGTCTGGCCATTGCGTGCTTTGTTCACCCACTCTGGATCGGCTAAGAAAGGACGTGCCATTTGAATCAAGTCGGCTTTACCTGATGACAGTACTTGCTCAGCGGTTTCTGGCATATTGATACGGTTAGCGGCCATCACCGGGATAGACACATGCTTTTTGACTTCAGCGGTATAATCAGCAAAAGCAGCACGTGGCACGCTGGTCACAATAGTGGGTACGCGCGCTTCATGCCAGCCAATACCGGTATTAATAATGGTCACGCCAGCTTCTTCTAACGCTTTGGCAACGGTAATCACCTCATCCATCACGTTACCATCTTGCACCAAGTCAATCAGTGACAAACGGAACAAAATAATAAAGTCACTGCCTACCGCTTGGCGAATGGCTTGCACCACTTCGATGGCAAACTTCATACGCCCGTGAATATCACCGCCATATTCATCTTTACGCTGATTCACATGACGTGACATAAACTGGTTCAACAAATAGCCTTCTGAGCCCATCACTTCCACACCATCATAGCCGGCTTGCTTCGCCAACGACGCGGCACGTGCATAATCTTCAATGGTGCGCTTGATGTTTCTGATGCTCATTTGACGTGGTTTAAACGGTGAAATCGGTGACTTAATAGGGCTGGCCGACACCACAAATGGATGATAACCATAGCGACCACTGTGCAAGATTTGCATGATGATCTTACTGTCATAACGATGCACAGCACGGGTCACACGTTGATGGTTAATAACATCAGCTTTGGTGTTCATCGTTCCGCCAGCCGGCAATAACCAACCTTCACGGTTCGGCGAGATACCGCCCGTAATCATCATTGCCGCCCCGCCCTTTGCACGTTCAGCAAAGTAAGCAGCAAGCTTGCCATAGTTATAAAAACGATCTTCAAGCCCAGTGTGCATCGAGCCCATTACGATTCTATTTTTTAAGGTCGTATGGCCCAGATCAAGTGGCTCAAAAATATGCGGATAAGTGATATTGGTCGCAGCAATCTGGTTGTTATCCGTATCTTGCGACTGACCTTTTGGCTGATTTTGTTGGGATTCTAGTGGCTGAGAGTTTGACGCTTTACTGGCGTCGATGTCCTGACATTCTTTTGAATTATGATTAAAGGTAGCGGCGACTGCCATAAAAGATATCCTTATAAAATAGGTGAAAGATTTATGTCTAAAAGACCATAAAAATGAGGTAATTAAAATCTTATTGTTGCTCAGCAGGAGCGATAACACTCAATTCTCAAGGCTTAACATACAATGCTCAACGTACTGAGCCGACTAGCCCCATTATCGTCAGCGGTTATTGGTCATTAGTATTTAAATTTTAGGCTTAACTTGTTGGTCATGAGTTAAACTGATTTGGCATCAGCTACACCGTCCACGGCTATCAAATAGCTCACTTTATCGACTTATGCCTTTGTCATAACAGCATTTTTTTATGTTCAGTAGTTGACCTTAGCTTTTCAGTTAACATATACTCACTCACTGCAGGCTGTTTGTGCACCACTTAATACATCATTAATAGACTGCTGATGACTGACAAAAACGGTTAACTGGCACTAACTCACGTTGAGTGTGTTTGACCTGCTTTGCGTTCATGTCGTTATCATAAGCCTATTTGGTCAATGCATGCAAAGATTAAGCAATGACCGCTTAGACATTTTGCCTGCATTGTTGGCTGTATTTAGATATCGCTAACCTTGTTTTTACTTTTTGTGCCACTTTTTGCACTGACATTTATATTGTATTTTATTGTTGATAAGGGACTATCATATGACCGACTATAGTAGCGGCTTGAGCAAAACCGACGCCAACCACCAGCCATTAACCCCCATCCAATTTATCGCCCGTGCCGCTTTTGTTTATCCCAACAAAACGTCGATCATCTATGACGACCTACAGCACACCCCTATCACCCATACTTGGTCACAAACCTATGCCCGCTGCCGTCAGCTGGCGCATGGCTTACGCAAGCTTGGCATTGAAAAAGATGACACCGTTGCCATTATGGCACCCAATACCCCAGCGATGGTCGAGTCGGCCTTTGGTATCCCCATGTCACAAGGTGTATTGTGTACCCTAAACACGCGTCTCGATATTAACGCCATCACCTTTTGCTTACAGCACTCAGAAGCCAAAGTATTAATTTTAGACAGTGAGTTTGCTCACCATGTTGAGCTAATTGAAGAAGCCTTCCCTCATCTAACCATTATTCACTCAACAGACACGGCTTTGTCCAATGTGCCTCGCTTTGGCAAAATGAGCTATGAAGAATTGATTGAGTTTGGTCAATTTGACGATGCACAACAGCAGCAAGACTTTGATCGTACCATTTATCCGGCTGATGAGTGGGATGCCATTTCGCTTAACTATACTTCCGGTACTACCGGCCGACCTAAAGGTGTGGTCTATCATCATCGTGGTGCGGCGTTGAATGCCATTTCTAACGTGACCCCTGCCGTCAAATCCGTACACCTAAACTTGGGAGATTTTGATCAGGCAGCTTGACGATAGAAATCCATCCAAACTTGTCTTGGCGATCTCATACCTAAACTCTGCTGAATCCTGACTTGATTGTAATCTAACTCGATATATTTTATGATACTGTTGATTGCTTCAAATCGAGTTTTGTAATTATGATGATATATCAGCTCATTCTTTAAAACGCCCCAGAAGCTCTCTATTGGCGCATTGTCATAACAGTTACCTTTCGCACTCATAGATCCTTTAAAACCGTATTTACTGATCATTTTGCGATAATCTTCGCTGCAATACTGGCTGCCTCTATCTGAATGTACAATAAGCCCTTGGCTAGGTCGTTTATCCTTGATTGCTTTATTTAAGGCTCTACAGACTAAATCTGCTTTCATGCGTTTATCGATAGCGTAGCCAACCAATTCTTTGGTATATAAGTCTTTGACGCCTGCTAAATAAAGCCAGCCCTCATCTGTCCAAATATAGGTTATATCACTGACCCAAGCACAATTAGGACGGTTAACGCCAAACTGTTGTTTAAGAAAATTAGGATAGACTCGCTTGTTATGGTCTGAGTCCGTTGTCACTTTAAAGCGTTTATGACGTCTACATTTGATGTCATGTTCTTCCTTGATACTACGCACCATGTACTTGCTAATCTCATGTCCATGCTCACTTAAATGTGCATGCAGACGCTGATAACCATATCGCTCTTTAGTCTCACTATGCGCAGCTTTTACAAGCAGCTCACAGCGGTTACGATGTATTTGCTGAGCACTGATATTACGCTTGGTCCAGTCATAGTAGCTTGATGGTTTAATATCAAGGGTTTTACACATGCTGGTAATGCTAAATTCATATTTGTGATGGTCAATAAAGGCGTACCTTACTGACCGTGTTTCGCAAAGTACGCCGTGGCCTTTTTTAGTATCTCTCGTTCTTCTTGTGCTATTTTTAGTTCACGCTTTAAACGCTTCATTTCTTCAAGGGCTGAAACAAGCTCTGGATCGTATTGCTTAGTACCCTTGAGCATGCCTTGATTGGCTTTTCGTTGCCAGTTAGCCAGTGTCTGCATTGGCAGCCCTAACCGCCTAGCTGTAGCACTAACATTGCCACCATTATTCTCTATTGCTTTAACTGCTTCTGCTTTAAATTCTTCACTGTATCTTTTAGCTTTCTTTGTCATGGTAAACTCCTATTTGTCTTCCTTAGTTTACCAAGTTTTTGTCTACGGTTTTTTCAGCATAGCTCAGTATCGTATGCCTGAAGTCGACAGCTGTGGTGTGGTTGCAGCATCTAATGAGAAATGGGGTGAAGTGCCGGTTGCCTTTATTGAAATTGCAGCAGGCGCAACCCTAACCCGTCAGCAAGTCATTGATCATTGCCGTCAGCATTTGGCGAAGTTTAAGGTACCCAAGCATATTATCTTTGCTGAATTACCGAAGACCAGCACCGGTAAGATCCAAAAGTTTGAACTGCGTCATGCAGCCCAGTCTATGGCAATTGAAGAGCCAAAGGTTAAGCATTAAGCCAATAGCAATAACTTAAACTTAAACTTAATCGTTAACTCAAACAAAAAAGCCAACCGATGCCGGTTGGCTTTTTTTGTACGCTGGCTAATTTTTTAAAATAAAACAATTAACCGCGTTAGATAAATATCCGCTTATTTGGCAGGCTGTACTTTATCCAATACCGCTTTAAAGCGATCTACCGCACCGTCAATGTCGGTTAGCTTATCTAAGCCGAACAGACCCAAACGGAATGTTTTAAAGCTATCAGGCTCGCCCACTTGCAATGGCACGCCAGCGGCAATCTGCATGCCCTGCTCAGCAAAGGCACTGCCTTTATGCATCGCATCATCATCGGTGTAGCACACGACCACGCCTGGTGCTTGATAACCCTCGGCAGCCACACTTTGGATGCCACAATCTTCTAACAAGTCACGGATGCGATTGCCCAGCTCCCACTGTGCCTCTTTTAATTCTCCAAAACCAATTTCTTTGGCTTCAAGCAGCACATCACGGAACATACGTAAGCCATCGGTTGGCATGGTCGCGTGATAAGCATGACCGCCATTCTCGTAGGCACGCATGATAGTCAACCACTGTTTTAGATCTAAGCTAAAGCTATCAGACTCTGTGGCTTCCACTTGTGCCACAGCCGCATCGCTTAACATGACCAGACCGGCGCAAGGGGTGCTGCTCCACCCTTTTTGCGGTGCAGAAACCAACACATCAATACCCAGCTGCTTCATATCTAACCAGATACAACCTGAAGCAATACAGTCAATCACCAATAAGCCGCCAACGCTATGTACCGCATCAGACAGCTGCTTGATGTAATCATCAGATAGGATCATACCTGACGCTGTCTCAACGTGTGGCGCGAATACTAAAGCTGGCTTTTGCTCTTTAATTGCCGCTACTGCTTCTTCAATAGCGATAGGCGCAAATGGCTTAGGCTGACCCTCTTCTGCTTCGCCGTCTACTTGATGCGCTTTTAGAGCACCAACGCTTTTTGCAATCTTGCCTTTTTCTAAAATCTGAGTCCAGCGGTAGCTAAACCAACCATTACGAATAACCAGACATTCTTTGTCTGTGGCCAGTTGACGGGCAATGGCTTCCATTGCATAGGTGCCTGAGCCAGGGACAATCGCCACTGCATCAGCAGCATAGACTTGCTTTAGATTGGCTGATAAGTCATTCATCACTTGCTGATAGACTTTTGACATATGGTTTAACGCACGGTCTGTATAAACCACTGAATATTCTAACAAACCTTCTGGATCGACATCTGAACGTAATGCTGGCATACCTACTCCTTAGTGTGTTTTATTCGGCTGACGACTTGGGCTGAGCATAAGCTATGAAAAAACTTAAATAACCGACATCATCAAGTTTTATGTTTACAACTCAAGTATTTATTGACACTTATATAAGCTCAAATAAGTATAGCCTTAACCGAGCATAGAATACAATGCTATCCAGCGACCATAAACAAACCACAACAAATAGCCATAAAAAAACAGCCACAAGCATGTGCTCGGGCTGTCTTCTACGCTGTCATGGTCTATTAACTAGCCATCTATTTTTTGCTGAATATAGTTTTCAATCCCTACGTCACGAATTAAGTCACGCTGAGTATCTAACCAGTCTAAATATTCTTCATTACCGTCTTTCAGACCAGTCAAAATCTTACGTGACACATAATCACGCTTTTGCTCACATAAGCTGATGGCATCAGCAATAACGTCATATTTTTGCTTTTCTAAACGGTCGTCACACTCAATCATTTCTTCGACATCTTCACCGATCAGTAGCTTGCCATAATCTTGTAGATTTGGCAGACCTTCTAACAGTAAGATACGCTCGATTAACTCATCGGCCCATTTCATTTCTTGAATGGACTGTTTATAGAATACTTCGTTTAGCTCTTGAATATCCCAGTTTTTGGCAATACGGGCATGCAAAAAATACTGGTTAATAGCAACTAAGGTTTGGCCCAGCACTTTATTTAGCGCACGAATGACTTCTTTATCACCCTGCATAATTTTCTCCTACTTAAATAGCGACCGCGTCAACAGCCCTATTGGTTTTATTAATATCTTACTGACTTTATAACGTTCTAAACACTTGTAACGTTATAAACACTTGATTAGGCGGTTTACGCTTTATTAAGCGTTATGGTCGTCAGTAATGTCACCAATTTGGCTTTGTAGGTAATTTGGTAGACCAACCATATCAATCAGACGCAGCTGCTGCTCAAGCCAATGCGCATGGTCAATCTCAGTATCTTCTAACTGTGCAACCAAGATATCACGGGTCACATAGTCACGCTCTTCTTCACACAGAGCAATGGCATCTTTTAGATGTTGCTGAACTTGATATTCAAGCTCCAAATCAAGCTGTAGCATTTCTGGGACGGTACTACCAACCTTGATAGGATCAACCGTCATATCTGGCTTGCCGCCAATCATTAATAGACGGCGAATAATTTGTTGCGCGTGCATGGTTTCGTCATGCATTTCATGATGAATACGGTCATATAATTTACCGTAGTTCCACTCACCGTACATTTCTGAATGAATAAAATACTGGTCGCGTGCGCCAAGCTCGCCGCCTAATAAGAAGTTTAAACAATCGATTACTTTTTGACTACCTTGCATGAAAGACACCTTGATTTATCGGGGTTTATCGGTTTAAAAATAAAATATGCCACTAATTTTTAGATTATTGGATTCATACTCCGTATGTATTGAATTTATAGTAACAAACTTAGCGGCTTTATATTGCTGTTTTTTGAACTGAGAATGAAGGGACAATTACGAATGAGAAACAGCCGCATTTACAGCAACAAAAAAGGACAGCGCCTGTAGCAGCAGAACTGTCCTTTTTAAAACTGTATTTCTTTAAAGCTGAATTGCAGTGCTTGGCTTTGACAAGACAAGGTTTGCCATAACTTTAATGACAACACTTTTATAACAACGAATAACGTATAACAACCGTCTAAAATAGCTGTCTATATGCCATCTAATCTATCACAGAGCAGAAAGGCTTATACTGTGAAAAGCTACTGCTGTTTTTGAAAACCGCTAATTAAAAGCAGCCAACTAAATGACACGTTAAGCGTGAATCGAATCAGATTTAAACGGCGTATGCCAACTCATCGACTGAGACAGCATTGGCTTGGTGCTCTTCTAGGTAATCATTGACCATAGGCTCGCAGCAGCCACAGCAAGTAGCCACATCTAGTGTTTGTTGTAACGCTCCCATGGAGTCAACACCTGAGGCGATGGCTGCCTTGATTTGACGATCTTTTACGTTATTGCAAATACATACGATCATGTGACTCTCCTTATTAACGTCGCCTTATGTTAGCTGTTTCACATATTAGCGCTATACATTAGGTTGCCTTGCTCTACACTCATGTATTTTAATCTACTCTAATTGAATAACTAATGAATACGTATGATAACGATAATAGTTCTTATTTACAATATGTTTTAGAGCCTAATTTACAAAAAGACAAATAGCAGCATCAATACAAAAACAGAGTCTTTATAAATCGCATCCATAAAAAAAGACCGAATATCATCGGTCTTTTTTTGATTAAGCCACAGACTTTAAGTTTAAGTCTTTAAGTCTTTAAGTCGCAGACTTGCTTATCATTAGATGTAGATATATTAGAGTGTAGAAATTAACACTCTAACTAACAAATTGTCTGCTTTTTGACTTACCTATTAGTGATTTACCTATTACTTGCCTGCTTTTAAATCAGCACGTACTTGATTCACTAAGTAATCAACCACTTCAGGCACTTTTTCTGGCGAAGCTTGTACTACGTAACGACCGTGTACAACTACTGAAGGTACACCAGTTAATTGATAGCGCTTAGCACCAGATTTTGAACGCGCTACTTTAGTGCTAACAGCAAATGAGTTGTATAGCTCATCAAATTTCTTCTGATCTAGACCTTGAGAGGCATACCATTTAGACAAAGACTTTTGATCGAACAGACGTTTGTTGTCTTTATGAATGGCATCAAACAATTTGTTGTGAGTCTGACCTTGGTAGCCCATTAACTGAGCAGCATAAAAACCACGTGCATTCACTTCCCAAGTTGGGTTAAGCGCTGCAGGTGACTCTAAGAAAATAACGTCATCTGCCTTGGTTTGTGACCACTTTTGCATGTATGGATTTAAGGCATAGCAATGAGGGCAGCCGTACCAGAAGAACTCACGTACGATAATTTTATCACCGCTAATGGTTTCTGGGTTATCCAATACTCTATAGTCTTTACCAGCCACAAAATCTGCCGCTGCTGCAGGCAAAGAGGCCAAACCAACGGCTGCTACTAATGAGGCTAAAGCAAAACCTCGTTGAGAATAAAACGTCATCGTAATTCCTTAAGAATATTTAGGATATGATTGGTATCACTTGAATGTTTTGACGGTGCTAATTGAGTACAAATCTACGAAATTATAATCGTATAAACAAAACTCAAAGCAATTGCACAATAATATATAAATGGTACAAGCAAAATGGCTGCGCTTATTTGTCTACTTAAGGCAGCTTAACCACCATTTATAACATATTAGCACTTATTGAAATACGGCTATGATAACGCATTTACTATTGATATGTGAACAGTCAGCCTTGCTAAAACCTTAACAAACGGTTAAATAAGCGTTATTGGGGTTGCACAATATCTCTCACAACCACATTGTTAGCAGGCAAACAGCAACATAGCCACTAAAGACAGCCATTAAATGCCGTTATTATCAGCCTTTAGCCGAGACTAAAACTATCAAATCTAAGGATTTCTAGCATTATCTATTAGGCTCGCAGACTATACAGTCTACCGATAAAGCGGGCATTATGCCAAACAAATCAGCCAAACACAGCACATAATCGCCAATGGCATGATAAGATATGGGTAACAAAATAATCAATGTAAAACCATAACGAGCATTTTTAGCAAATTCTAATCAAAAAAAACAACGAATAATAGATGACAGATAAATTAGGACAGCTCATGACCCAAACCCATACCAACGCCCCATCTAGTACTAATGATACAGACCCAAGCCTAAATAGCGCTCACAATCATAGCGCAGACGTACACACTGGCGACAATGTGAATGTCGATATGAATGAGGTCGGTAAGTTTACCCAACTGGCTTCTCAGTGGTGGGACAAGCAAGGTCCTTTTGCCACCTTGCATGAAATCAATCCACTACGTCTAAACTGGATCGAAGAAAACGTACATCGCTATACCGGCAGCGGCCTAACCGGAAAGACCGTGTTGGACGTTGGCTGTGGCGGTGGTATCTTAACCGAATCGATGGCGCGTCGTGGTGCTGATGCCACTGGCGTAGACCTAGGTGTCGAGAATCTACAAGCAGCAAGCCTGCATGCAGAGCAAAGTGGACTGACCGATACCTTGCGCTACAAGCATATTGCTATCGAACAACTTGCTGCTCAGCAGCCAGAAAGCTTCGATGTGGTAACCTGCATGGAAATGTTGGAGCACGTTCCTGATCCTAGCCAAATTGTTCAAGCCTGCTATGACTTACTTAAGCCAGGCGGCGTATGCGTGTTGTCCACTATCAACCGCAACCCTAAATCTTACTTATTCGCCATTATCGGCGCCGAATATGTGCTGCGTCTGTTAGACAAGGGCACTCATGATTATGCCAAATTCATCACCCCAGCTGAGCTAGATAAAATGGCTATTAATGCTGGGTTTAATCGCTACGACCTGATTGGCCTACACTACAACCCAATCACCAAGCGCTATTGGCTGGCACAAAATGTCGACGTTAACTATATGATGGCGGTCGTTAAACCGACAGAATAATCGTAGTGATAGGTTAATCGCTGATTTATTCATCATACAGTCTCAAATCATACAACTTAAGTGATAAAAGTATAAAACTATGTCTACACAATATGTCAAAGCCGTCTTATTTGATTTAGATGGTACATTAATCGATACTGCCGCTGATTTTATTCGTATTATCGGCCGCATGTCAGAGCAAAATAACTGGAAAACACCGCCCGAAGAGGCCATCCGCGAACAAGTGTCTGCCGGTGCCGCCGCTATGGTCAGTTTAATGCTCAAATATAATGACCAACCTTTAACTGATGAGCTGGTTCAGCAGTATCGAGCGCAGTTCTTAGCTGAATATGAAGCGGATATCTGTGTTGATAGCTGTGTATTCAAAGAATTAGAACCGCTATTAACCTATTATGAGAAAAAACAAATACCTTGGGGTATTGTCACCAACAAACCACGTGATTTATCAGTAAAACTACTCGACGAGCTCAACCTAGAAGAACGTTGTAGCGTACTAGTATGCCCAGACGATGTGAGCATCACTAAGCCCGATCCTGAGCCCTTATATCTGGCGTTAGAGAAGCTAGAGCTGCCACGCGGTATTGCCAATAGTGTGATCTATGTCGGTGACCACATTCGTGATATCCAAGCCGGTGCTGCTGCTGGTATGACCACTATCTTGGCGGGTTATGGTTATATCCCACCAGAAGATCAGCAAGACCTAGATACCTGGGGTGCCGACTATGTGGTTGAAACCCCTAAAAAATTGGTTAAGTTATTAAAATCAAAGCGTTTTGATTATCTGTAACTCAATAGCTTAGATTAAATCCAATGGCTTAAATTAGGTCAAATGATTTAAATGAAATAGAAAACCACTGACCAATCTCTATCGTTTTAAACATTCACACAACTTTGTATACAGTAGCCAAGCTTATGACTCAATCTGTGTTAACCCATGACGACATTCGTAATTTCTCACCAACGCCAGGATGCCTAGAAGGCAAAACCATCTTAGTAACTGGCGCCGGTGCCGGTATTGGCCGTGTCGCCGCTTTGACCTATGCCAAATATGGCGCAACGGTTCTATTATTGGGCAAGACCCAAAGCAAGCTAGAAGCTGTTTATGATGAAATTGAAGCTGCCGGTGGTAAGCAGCCTGCCATCATGCCAATGGACTTAGAAACTGCCAGTTACAGTGATATGCAGCAGCTTGCTAACTTAATTGAAACAGAAATCGGACAACTGCATGGCGTACTGCACAATGCCAGTGTCCTAGGGGCACTAACGCCACTTGAGATGTATGACGCCATTACCTTTGAGCAGGTAATGCGAGTCAATACCACCGCTACGTTTATGCTAACTCAAGTATTGATGCCGCTGGTTAAAGCCGTCGATAATGGTTCATTTGTGTTTACCAGCAGCTCAGTCGGCACTAAGCCAAGAGCCTTCTGGGGCGCATATGCATTGTCAAAACAAGCGGTCGAGGGTATGAGCGATATCTTTACTCAAGAGACTCAAAATACTACTAGTCTGCGCTTTAACTGCATTAACCCAGGCGCCACACGTACCAATATGCGTGCACATGCCTACCCTGGCGAAGATCCTATGTCGTTAAAAACACCAGAAGACATCATGCCAGCCTATGTGTGCTTGATGAGTGATGCTAGCATTGGTGTACGTGGTCAAGTTGTCGCTCTACAACCCAAATAATTGGGGAAAGAATACGTAGCGTAAAAAACGGTTAACCCAAAAGTTCGGTTAACGTAAAAATTAAACGATAGACAATAGGAGACTAAAAACAGGAGGTTATGATGGCTGGAGGATGGGCTCGTGATGGTGCTGAACATGAGCAAATGGATGCCACGGTTAACGACGCACTAGAAAGAGCAAGGCAAGCGCTGCCCAAAGGTGAAAGCTTGGAGTATTGTGATGAATGCGGGGAGCCTATCCCAGAAGCACGTCGACAAGCACTACCAGGTGTACAACACTGTGTGCGTTGTCAAACTGAACTCGAAGCTCAAACCAAGTCACAAGAATTGTTTAATAGACGCGGTAGTAAAGACAGCCAGCTGCGTTAGTGGCTGTCTTGATTGACTTAATAGCGCTACTCTACTGGCTAGGATTGCCCCTAGTGCTACACCTACCCACCCATCAGCGTGGTTACTAAAAAGTACAGGGTGGCTATATTTAACAGCAGCGCTGCTAGCGTAATATAGCCATCTTTCGTAATCAAACCAATCGCAAACAAAATAATCGAAGTCGCCGGCACCATCACCGCAAAAGGCACAGCCTCTAACGGTATCATCGACAGCGCCGCTAAGATACATACGGCTGCTACGCCCTTTTTTGCACCTTGCGATGACAGCTTCTGCAAGCGCGGTTTAGAAACCTTATCAATCTTTTTGGTGACTTTAGTGGCAATACTGACGCCTTTATCCAGCTTTTCTTTGTCAAATTCAATCTTATTAATAAAATTGGGCAACCACGGCTGATTTTTGCCCATGATCATTTGCACACTTAATAAAGCAATAATGACACCACAAACTGTGGGCACACCGGGTATGCCTCCGGTTGGCATCACCGCAATCAGCGCAGGCGCAAACAGTAGCGGTCCAAAACCTCGAGACTCAAGCGCTTCCATAATATCGCCGATACTGGATTTTCCTGAGTCATTATCTGGCTCAATGGCTTCTAGCACCTCAGTTAAATTGTGGGCCGAACCGCCTTGATCCTGTGAGTGTTGTGTCTTGTCGTCAGCTATTTTTGCTTGTCGCTTATCAGGCGTCATTATTTGCTCCGCTAGATGGGCTAAGTTGGCGCCACTGTCTTAAGTAACGTCAAACTGTATTGATTGACTGGACTGTATCAACTGGGCTTGCTTATGCGTCTTCCTCATCGGGTACGAACACATAGCCCACACCCCATACGGTTTGAATATAGCGGGCTTGTGAAGGATTGTCTTCAATCAGGCGGCGCAGACGTGACACTTGCACATCAATTGAGCGCTCCATCGCACCCCATTCACGACCACGCGCCAAGTTCATTAACTTGTCTCGAGTCAGTGGCTCACGCGGATGTTGTACCAATGCTTTCAGTACTGAGAACTCACCTGTGGTTAAGGTGACAAGGTTACCATCACGCTTCAAGGTGCGTGTTGATAAGTCAAGTGTCCATGGGCCAAACTGCACCACTTCAACCTGTTGTGATGGCGCGCCTGGTAATTCACGACTGTGACGGCGTAATACCGCTTTAATACGGGCTAACAGCTCTTTTGGGTTGAACGGTTTTGGCAGATAGTCATCAGCACCCGCTTCAAGACCGGCAATCCTATCACTGTCTGAGCCTTTCGCCGTTAGCATGATAATTGGGATATCACTGTTTTCTTCACGCAAGCGCTTACAGATGCTAATACCATCTTCGCCTGGCAACATTAAGTCTAATACCACTAAAGAGAACAGCTCACGCTGCATCAACTTGTCCATCTGGCTGCCATCATGCGCGGTGCGCACCACAAAGCCATCATCTTCCAGAAAGCGTTGTAACAATGAGCGTAGGCGTGCATCATCATCGACGACTAAGATACGATGGGTTAAAGTATCGGTATTATTGGTTTTATTGTCTGTCATCATTAGTTTCCTTTTATTACTTAATTATTATGTTTTTGGCTATATTGCTTTTGTTTAGTTTAACTTATATTTAATCTAACTTGTTTTTGTTTTGTCCAACTTTGCTCAGTGTATATATTTAAATAGTCATTGTTTATAGATAAGACAAGTAGTCATTGTTTTTTAAAATAGCCACTTATATAACAGCTACGATTATAGCCATCTTTATTATAGTTCTAACTCTACTATCACTCATTCTGTCACTGCTTATATTATATATAACTGCACGCCTTAATCTTTATCTAACTAAATCGTTATATAACAGGGCTTGGACTTCATATCATCAAGCGTTGTGTGACGGTGACTGACACGCTGTCGAGCGCTATAATCACATACAATTATATAGAAATGAATGCAATGGTTACTATTATCTAATAGTGTATAAGATTGTGAAGCAAATTACACACCTGTTAGATAGTAATGCTGTATGCGTTTGTTAATAAGACACCAGAATGTCACATAAACAAACATAAATATGCAAAAGCGTTTTTATTGTGTCAGCTTTTGCTATAATGCACCTCACACTTACTTAAACTCGATACGGATATGACCCAAACCGATACTAACACCACAAATAATCCTACCAGCCAAAATGCAAATAGCTTACCGGCTGAAGTCACTGCCAACATTCATAACAAGCTTGCAAAAGAGCTGGGTATTAAGCCTGCGCAAGTCAATGCGTTTGTTAAGCTTTACGACGAAGGTGCGACGGTGCCATTTATCGCCCGTTATCGTAAAGAAAAAACTCAAGGCTTAGACGACAGTCAACTGCGCGCGTTAGAAAAAGGCTTAAGCTATGAGCGTGATATGGCGTCACGCCGTGCCAAGATTTTGGAGCTATTGTCTAATCAAGGCAATCTAACTGAAGCGTTGCAAGCACGTATTGAACAAGCCAAATCAAAGCTTGAGCTAGAAGACATCTACCTGCCTTACCGCCCTCGCCGCCGTTCATTGGCTGCCAAAGCACGTGCCGCTGGTCTAGATAAAGTCGCTGAGCAAATCCTAACTCAAGACGTTGCGCCACTTGATGCACTACAAAGCTTCAGCCTGCCTGAACAAATCACAGATGATACTGGCGCTGAAATTGACGTCGATTTTTCTGATACAGACAAGCAGCTTGCTGGTGTTGAAGCCATCATTATTGATGACTGGACACAGCAACTTGAGCTATTAGATGAGCTGCGTAATGGTTTTGCCAAAACTGCGACCATCAACTCAAGCTTAGCCAATGAAGAAAAGCGTGAAGTGGGTGAGAAGTTTACAGATTACTTTGACCATAGCGAAAACTTAGCACGCCTACCTAACCATCGCCTATTGGCTATGTTACGCGGCCGTCAAGAAAACGTATTGGTACTTAAAGTTGATGGCGAAGACGCGCCATTTATTGAAAAAATTATTAGCAAATTAGAGCTGGACGCCAAGCAGCCAGATGCTCGCCGTGAGTTCTTAGTGGAAGCTGCTAACAGCTTGTGGAAAGACAAGTGGCGCCCACATTTAGAGCACCGCTTATTAACAGAAAAACGCTTGGCAGCAGAAGCCGATGCGATTGATGTATTTGCCAGCAACTTGCAGCACTTATTAATGGCTGCACCTGCCGGCCGTAAAGTAATATTAGGCGTTGATCCCGGCATTCGCCATGGTGTCAAAATGGCCGTTATCGATTCCCAAGGTCATGTGATTCATGATGCTGAAGGCAACCCGGCGACTGCCACGGTTTATCCTTTTGCACCGGATAACAAAATGGATGAAGCCAAAGCAACCATCGCTGAGCTATTAAAGACACATCAGGTAGAGTTAGTGGCTATCGGTAATGGCACTGCCAGCCGCGAAACCGATGCGATGATCAAAGAATTGATCGACGCCGACAAAGACATTACTGCCAAAGCGGTTGTGGTCAATGAATCAGGCGCCTCAGTCTACTCTGCCAGTGAACTGGCCAGTGATGAGCTAGCAGACTTAGATGTATCCATCCGTGGTGCCGTATCTATTGCTCGCCGTCTACAAGATCCATTATCTGAGCTGGTTAAAGTTGAACCTAAAGCGATTGGTGTTGGTCAATATCAGCATGACGTTAACCAAACTCAGCTGTCTGATAGCCTAGACAAAGTCACTCAAGACTGTGTAAACGCAGTTGGCGTTGACGTCAATACCGCAAGCCCTGCTATTTTGGCACACATTGCTGGTCTAAACCGCAACGTGGCACAGCAAATTGTAAATTACCGCAAAGAGCATGGCGCATTTACCAATCGTGAGCAGCTAAAAGATGTGCCTAGACTGGGCGTGAAAACGTTCGAGCAGGCCGCTGGTTTCTTACGTATCCGTGATGGCGAAGAGCCATTAGATGCAACCGGTGTGCATCCAGAAAGCTATGACTTAGTGAAGCAAATTCTACAGAAGTCAGGTAAAGACATCTCAGAAGTACTAGGTAATGATAGCGTTATCAATACCTTAGCAGTCGATGGCATTGAAGCTGCCAATGATGACAACATCAGTATTGCTGCTATCAAACAAGAGCTTGCTAAGCCTGCACATGACCCACGCCCTGAATTCAAAACTGCGCAATTTAGAGATGACGTTAATAGCGTTAGTGATCTAGAAGAAGGTATGCAGTTAGAAGGCGTGGTGACTAACGTGACTGGCTTTGGTTGCTTCGTTGACGTTGGTGTTCATCAAGATGGCTTGGTACATATCTCTGAGATGGCCAATGATTTTGTTGAAGATCCAATGAATCTGGTTAAGCCTGGTGATATTGTCAACGTGCGTGTGATTTCAATTGATGAAAAACGTGGCCGTATTGGCTTTAGTATGAAGTCTGAGCAAGAGGCAAGCAGCAAGCGTGCTGCCGCTCCAGCCGATAAAGCTGCTGATAAGCCTCAAGGCTCGCGCAAGAACACACGTTCAAAACCTAAAGCAGACGCTAAAAAAGGCGCTCGTCCGAATAGTGGCAAGCCAGCAGGTAAGTCTAATACTGCCAAGCCTAAAGCGGATGACAACAAAATCGGCTCACTTGGTGCACTACTAAAAGAAGCTGGACTTAAAAAAGCACGTTAATCTAAATGGTGCTTGTTTGATAACCAGTACATAGCGTTTAAGTATTAACAATGAATAAGGGGGCAACCAATGGGTCGCCCCCTTATTTTTTACTTTTGCAGCTTATCGCTTATATTTGTCAGTGCTTGCTCTTAATTACGTGGTTGGGTTTGACGTGGCTGCTGTGTTGCAGGTGCTGTTTTTGTTGCTGGCTGAATTTTAGCAGCTGGTACTTTCTGAGCAGGTACCTTTTGAGGAGGTACTTTCTGAACAGGCACTTCTTCTACAGACTGCTCAACACGATCTAAAACCTCTCTATTGGCTTCTTCACCTACCACAACTGCTCTATTTTGAGCATCTTGGATAGCAACTTTAGTGCCTGACTCAGTTTCAACACGTTCAACTTGATCACTAGGAGCAACGATAACTTCTTTTACATGATAAGAAGTTGGCTTAACCGTACGCTTCTCAGACACAGTGACGGGCTCAACATTACGCTCTTCTTCAATCTCTACTTCGGCATCTGGCGCTTTCATCTCGCTAACAATCGGTGTTGGGAATTTACCACCAAAGTGGTTGTCACACTGCTGCATGGTAATCCGAACTGGGTTGCCTTTGCTATCACGATATACGTTCACCGGCATATCTGGAGAAATCGGTATATATTTACCCACTAACTCACCTGAAACGCCATAACGACCGTTTGACTGACCCACACCTAAGTCACACGCGCCTGCACTATAGTCTTTAGTGGCAATGTTGTTACTTGCAGCAAAGCCGTCTGGAATAGTCACGTCTGATAACGCCATCTTTTTCACTGACGCTTCACCTCTTAATAATTTTGGCTTTTCATAAGTATATGGCTTATAAAATTTAGCTTCGCCAGATTTTACAGCGGTCACACATTCATCATAGCTGTCATAGCCAACGTTACCATGGCTGTCTGTAGTGACTGCTGCATTGGCTGAGTTTGCAAATAATGCCACACCTGATGCTAGTATCGACGCGGTTAATAGATTCAGTTTCATAAAATTTTCTCCTAAATAATTCAAAGATAAATTCGCAAATAAATTCAGAAATAAAAATGATAAAAACTTAAATAATTAGCTTAATCTAAATGATTTAATCTTAATTATGGCTATTAGGATAAACAATTGTGCGGCTTTCCGACGTTTAAGTACGCTAACAAAATGTATCTCTATGTATCTTATTAACAGTCTGAAACTTTTTTTAAACAGTTTTATTTATATTTGAGTTAGTATTTTCTGTTACATAAACTTTAAATAATAACTAAATAATATCTCTATCTATATTATGGATAATAAAAAAGCCCCGCTGAATATCAACGGGGCTTTTTGGTATTTTAGTTCTAGGGTCAGTGGTAGTCAGGCATTATTAAGCCGAAATTTGTTCAAATTTAAGACCAGCATGTTGTTGAAGTCGTTCAATAAGCGTCTCACCCATCGCAGATGCTGGGGTCCAAAATCCGCCACCAACCTCATCTTTACTAATATCTTGCAACAGACATAACGCACTTTGCGACAACATCTGACAGGTGCTACCGTAGCCCGGATCTTTATCGCCAGTCACTTTAGTCAATACCTGTGACTGTTTGTCTGATGCCAATGCGCCAAAGAAACGGATATCAAAATAACCGTTTTGCTGTTCAGATTCACTTGGGCCATCACCAGACTTCGGTAACACGCGCTCATTTAACAGATCGCGGCTGGGCTTGAACATCATGCCCGCAGCAAAACCTGCCATAGCCGCAGTCAGACCGTAGCTTAAGACACGGCCTTTAACACCTGCCGGCATCCACATTGCTTCATCATAGCGAAACTCACGACCATATTGATAGTCTTTAAGCTGATTACTGCGATGCACCACACGGGTGTTGATAGAAGCCATGATAAATGGGGCCAGCCAGCGGTTATTGCGCTCATCCCACTCCGGTTTTTTCAGCTCAATTTGACGTGCATTTGGACGTTGACTGTCATCATTTAATAGATACGGATTGGCCAATTGTTTACGGCGATGTTTATCTTTACCAATAGCTTCAAAAATAGTTGCCATAGACGCCACTGTGCCTCCTGACAAACCACCTTTGGCCGCCTTAACGCGCATTTTAATGTGCTCACAATATTCACCAAAATCTTTTTTGGCACAGTTTTGGGTAAATAACACACCCAAATCAGAGGGTATAGAGTCAAAGCCACAGGCATTCACAATACGGGCACCTGTCTGACGCGCTTTGTCTTGGTAAGCATCCATCATGTCTTTGATAAAAATGGCTTCACCGGTGAGATCGACATAATCAGTGCCATTATTGACACAGGCTTTAATTAACGGCTCACCATATTTCAGATAAGGCCCAACAGTTGAAATAATGACTTTGGTCTGTGCTGTCATCTGATCTAAGCTTGTGGCATCTTCACTGTCGGCAATAATAGTCTCAATATCAGGATTGCCAATGTCCTTTTTAACTTGATTTAATTTATCCTGATTACGCCCTGCTATCGCCCAGCGCACTGACTGTTGGTTATTGTCATTGACATCAGTCAAGAAGCGTTGCAAATAAGCGGCGACCAGTTGTCCAACAAAGCTAGTGGCACCATATAGAACGATATCGAACTGACGCTGCTGGCTCTGTTGTACAGGCGCCTCTGTTGATGTTATTGACGCTTGTGATTGCTGTTGTGCTTCCGTCATTGTGCTACTCCTTATTGTTATTCATTGTATTTTGGTTAATGATATTTTAGGACTTTGTTTAAAGCTTACTGACTGTCTAATTTTGTTCGTAGTGGGTTAGCAAGCTATGTTGATATAAAATCTATTTATTATTAATGGTGCTTCTTATTAACACTACTGCCTATTGTGGGCTAATTAATGGATGCTGTTGTTATTGTCGTGTCTGATTTTTATTAACATGACAGGCATAAACAAACACTTTAGCCTTAATTTCACGCTTTTTTCTTCATTGCATGCTATCACTATGCTACATTAAAACGTAAAATAGCTTGATGATTGAGTAAGGCGGAATGTGCTACACTTATCACACTTACTTTGTTTGATATCTATTATGGTTTACCGCCCGCTTTGTTGGCCACATTTTTATTAATAGCCACCACTGATTTCTAAATAAACAATAGCTAAGTAAACACTGTTTAGGAATGCAGATATTATCAGGCTGGCTGACACTATGTTGAGCAGATGTTATTTTGATAGATACCTTATTGTGGCATATCATAGTAGTGGTCAACCAATGCACGCAACAGACAACTAACCAGATTTTAGTTAAAATTACAGTTAAGATAACAAGGCAATATTATGAGTAATCCCTATTCTGACTTTAAAACCCAACTGCAAGGCTCCATGGTTGCCTTAGTCACCCCCATGCAGACTAATGGGGATGTTGATTATCCACGCCTAGCTGAGCTGATTGATTGGCACATCGAGCAAGGCACTGATTGCCTAGTCGCGGTTGGTACTACCGGTGAGTCTGCTACTTTATCAATGCAAGAGCACAGCGACGTTATCCACTATTTTGTGAAGCATGTTAATGGCCGTGTCCCAGTAATTGCAGGCACCGGAGCCAACAATACTCTAGAAGCCATTCACCTGACTTCAGAAGCCAAAGCAGCAGGTGCTGATTGCGCATTACTGGTTGCCCCTTACTACAACAAACCAACACAAGAAGGCTTATATCAGCATTATAAAGCCATTGCTGAAGCTGTAGATATGCCACAAATGCTTTATAATGTGCCTGGCCGAACTGTTGTCGATATTGCACAAGAAACGGTAGAGCGTCTGGCTGATTTTGACAATATTGTGGCCATCAAAGACGCAACCGGTTCAGTAGAACGTGGCAAAAAGCTGATCGAAGCTTTGGGTGATCGTGTTGTGGTACTGTCTGGTGACGACGCTACTGCGCTTGAATTAATGCATCATGGTGCAAAAGGTAATATCTCAGTAACTGCCAATATTATTCCAAAAACCATGAGCGAAATCTTTAACGCAGCGCTAAAAGGCGACTTTGAGCACGCTCAGAAGTTACATGATGATATCGCGCCATTACATAAGCTGATGTTTATTGAATCTAGCCCAATACCTGTTAAATATGCACTAAATAAAATGGGCAAAATTGATACAGGTATCCGCCTACCCTTGGTTTGGCTAAGCGAAAAATATCAACAACAAGTTGATGCAGGCTTACGTACCGCTGGCTTAATTGACTAAATCGATATAAGCCAGACGAGCATAAAAGCTAGCCCCATAAAACTAGCGGTTAACTCGCCTGTTAGCAACGACAAAGGATGATCCATGCACTCGTTCCAATTATCTACACGCTCAAAAGCTGCCCCATCACTGTTACGTCGTAGCATGCAAATTGCTGTGATCGGGATTAGCAGCATCGCTTTTTTATCTGGTTGCCAAGCCTCTAAGGGCTTTTTCGGTAAATTTAATGATGGCAGCTTGGCGTATCAAGACTCTGAAAAGCTAGAGCCTTTACAGCTTCCTGCTGATCAAGAAACCGCACCTTTTGTGCCGTTATATCCAACACCACCGGTTGGCGCTAATACGCTAGAGCTTGAAAACGAAGCAGGTAAACGCTTCAAACTGCCAGCACCTTATCGTCAAGTACCGACACAACAGAAGCAACAGCAGCAGTAATAAGTAAATCAGTAAAATGGGTTCTGAATTTGATACCTGATTACTGAATACCTATTGCTGATACTTTACTGATACTGATAACTAACACACTCTTTTAAACCACCCTTTTTAGCTACTGGGAAACCCAATATAGCTATTTGCATAGGACTGACATCATGCAGCTTCAAAAACAAAGTCTTCTTTACAAAGGCAAAGCAAAATCTGTCTATGAAACAGAAAACGCAGACTACTTAATCCTTCACTTCCGTGATGACACTTCTGCCTTCAACGGTGAGCGTATTGAGCAGTTAGGTCGCAAAGGACAGGTTAATAACCGCTTTAATGCGTTTATTATGCAAAAGCTTGATGAAGCGGGCATCGAAACTCACTTTGAAAAACAGCTTTCTGATAACGAAGTACTGGTTAAGCGTCTAGACATGATTCCAGTAGAATGCGTGGTACGTAACTTCGCTGCTGGCAGCTTAGTACGCCGCTTAGGTTTAGAAGAAGGTCAGGCCTTAACGCCACCAACTTATGAGCTATTCTTCAAAGATGATGCGCTTGGCGATCCTATGGTCAACGAATCTTTATCTGTTTCATTAGGTTGGGCTACCCCTGAGCAGCTGGCTCAAATGAAAGAGCTTTCGTTCAAAGTAAATGAAGTATTAAGCAAGTTATTTGATGATGGCGGCTTAATGCTGGTTGATTTCAAATTAGAATTTGGTATTTTCCACGATCGCATCGTATTGGGTGATGAATTCTCACCAGACGGCTGCCGTATTTGGGACAAAGAAACTAAGAAGAAACTGGACAAAGACCGTTTCCGTCAAAGCTTAGGTGATGTGATCGAGTCTTATGAAGAAGTAGCTCAGCGTATCGGCGTTCCAATGGATTAGTTTCTAATTAGTGTCTGCCGGTTTAGCATTAGCAAGATACATTAAATCTGCGGCCAATAATAGAAACCAAAAGCTGACTGTGCTTAACGCATAGTCAGCTTTTTTTATATACAACAAAACGCACTAATAGTAATTAATGTGATTTTGAACTTTCACTTTTATTTAAGTTTTGAAAATATGATGTATGACAAAGGATAAGCTATGTACAAACTTACCGTATTCATTCCCGATTCAGATTTAGAAACAGTGAAGTCTGCCCTATTTGCAGCCGGCGCTGGTCAAATTGGCAATTATTCAAACTGCTGTTGGCAGGTGCAAGGTACAGGACAGTTTATGCCGCTTGATGGTAGTCAACCCCATATTGGCAGCCATAATAGTATTGAACAAGTCACAGAATGGCGCGTTGAAATGGTTGTGGCTAAAAATAATATTCACGCTGTCATTGATACCTTAAAGCAAGCGCACCCTTATGAAACACCAGCCTATGATGTCATTGCCATGGTTGATATTTAACAGCAAAAAACCCCTATTAAGGGGTTTTATTTAATACCAACTAAACTAGTAGATATTATCTTAGGGTCTGTCGTGAGGTGTAACTAAGCTAATTAAGACAACTGGCTTAATACTGCCACTTCTTTAATATAGCTAATCAGATCCGCTTCAGACTCTTGTAGTAATTCATCATCAGCCATATGCTTAGCATACTCAATCCATAACAGTAGTTGATATACACTGTTGCGCTCAGCGGCTTTGAACTGTTTACCAAACTGTTTTAACGTGCCTTCATCATGGATATTTAAACGCGTATACCAACCCTCAATCTTAGCAGCTTGCTCCACACTAAAACGGGTTTGAAACAGCGCATCTACTAGAGCATGTCTGTCTTCTTCAGCAATCAGCTTACCAACACGCTTAATTTGACGGTTACGCGCAGCGGCACTGGTGATATCAGTTAATGCCATTAATTCAGCTAAAAAATACTCACTTGCCGGCAACTTTTTCATCTGCTTTTTCGATAAAGCAGATAGAGGGACAGATAATTGCTGTAAACGCTCATGAGCCTTTTTTAGCTCAGTACGCGATACTCGCATATCATGTTCGGACCAATCAATCATAATACTCTCAAATTGTTAATAAAATTAAACCACTTATTTCTGTGCTGATATTTCTTTCTGGTGTCTCTTTACTCTATCATCTTTTAATGAGACCACTGTGCTTTTTCTCTGTGCTTAATCATTACCTTTAAGTCAGAAGGTAGGCTTTCTGACAGGCTAGTATACAGGCCTTCTGTAATGAATACCGAGCGATGCTTGCCGCCAGTACAGCCAATAGCGATGGTAACAGTGTGGCGATTATTGTGCAAAAAGTCCGGTAGCCAGCGACTCAAGAAGCGATGAATATCTTGCTTCATATCGTCCACTTCTGGGAACTGCTCAAAGAACTGCTGTACCGGTTCATCTCTCCCTGTCAACACTCTAAGATTTGGCTCCCAATGTGGATTGGGTAAGATGCGCACATCAAATACAAAGTCAGCATCAATTGGCACGCCATACTTAAAGCCAAAAGACAATAAGTTGACAGTGACTTGATTATCAACGCCAATATGTTCACGTATCTGATCTTTGAGCTGATGGATATTTAACTGACTGGTATCAATAATAATGTCAGCATTACTCATGACAGGCTGCAGCGCATCACTTTCTTTTTTGATGGCGCTAGGCAAGTTTTTAGCCTGATTATCACTATCTTCAGTCGCCATCAGCGGGTGTACTCGGCGAGTCGCTGCATAACGTGCGACCAACACCGCCTCACGTGCGGTAATGTACATCACTTTGACACTACCTGTGCCATAGCTGCCAACCAAGTCGTCCTTGATACTCATAAAGTTTGAGGAGTCGGCTTGCAGAGTACGAATATCGACCCCGAGCGCCAGTTTAGTGATACCGCCATCTTCAATCAATTTTGCCGCCGCATTCGGTAATAATGACAAGGGCATATTATCAATGGCGTAATAGCCCAAATCTTCTAATATATTTAATACCGAGGTTTTACCAGAGCCTGAGCGCCCAGACACGATTAAGATATTAATCCCTGTATCGGTCACATTACTCTGAGATTTCTGCTGTTGTTGCTGCGTATCTGAATGTGCAGCTGTAGTGGCGGTTTGATTTACCGACATAAACACGTCTCTCCCTATCCCACGCTTACACTTCCTGATTATCCAATAACCGTGCTTTGCCCAACCAAGCAGCGACCAAAACAACCCAGGCTTTCTCTGTTGCTGATGCGTCGATATTGGTTAGGTCTTGATTTCTTACTTCAAGATAATCTACCTCAAATCCAGATTGATTAATAGCCGTTTTTGTATCATTAATAAGGGCAAATCGTTGTTCAATCTGATCAATCGGCAGTTGTCTTAACTGATCTGCTAACTGACTAATATGTTTGTTTAATAACGGCGCAATGCTGCGTTCTTGCTCGGTTAGATATTGATTACGTGAGGACAATGCCAGACCATCTTCTGTACGGATGATCGGCCCACCGATTAGCTTAATATCAAAACTTAGATCGCGTACTAATTGCTTGATAATGGCCAACTGTTGGTAGTCTTTTTTACCAAATACCGCCACATTCGGCTGTACGATATTAAACAACTTGGTCACCACGATACCTACGCCATCAAAGTGTGTCGGTCGTGACTGACCACATAACTGTTGACTGATAGAGCCTGCCAGCACCTGAGTCGGCGGCGGCATCAGTGGATACATCTCTTCGACAGTCGGCGCAAAGATATAATCAACGCCTTCCGCTGCTAGCAGCTCAGTGTCCGCCTCTAAGGTTCGCGGATAACTGTCTAAGTCTTCACCAACCCCAAATTGGGTTGGATTAACAAAAATACTGACCACGACTATATCGGCATGTTGCTTGGCCAACTTGACCAAAGAAATATGCCCTTGATGTAAGTTACCCATAGTAGGTACTAGAGCAATGGTTTTTTGTGATCTATGTGGTTGCAGGGCATTACGTAATGCCTCAATAGTCGTCAATGTGATGGTTGTGCTCATGCTCAATATCCAAAACTGATAGTGTGGCGAATAAACTAAAAATACCGGTTAAACTATATACAGCCGTTAATTAAATTGATGCTCAGGGCCTGGGTAACTGCCTTCCATTACTGACTGATGATATAACGCAAAAGCACCTTCAACACTGCCTACACGCTCACCTTGTTGATTGCGCTCATCGGTCAAAAAATCATGCACAAAGCGAGCAGTACGACCATGAGTAACGCCAAGCATGTCATGCATCACCAATACTTGACCATCGGTATCAGCACCGGCACCTATACCAATTACCGGTACATCCACTGCCTCAGTGACTTGTTTGGCCAAAGCAGCAGGCACACATTCTAATAAAATAATAGCAGCACCGGCATCAACCACAGCACGTACATCTGCCATTAATTTAGCAGCGCTGTCTTCAGACTTTCCTTGCACTTTATAGCCGCCAAACACGTTTACCGACTGTGGGGTTAGCCCCAAATGAACACAAATTGGCGCCCCTGCAGCGGTTAAAGCAGCGACCGTATCTGCCAACTCTGCACCGCCTTCAATTTTAATAACATGGGCACCGGCTTGCATGATTTGACGTGTATTGGCGATGGCATCCTCTAGCGTGACATAGCTCATAAAAGGCAGGTCGGCTAGGATTAACGCATGTTCATTACTACGAGCGACATTACCGGTATGATAAGCCATATCATCAACGGTCACAGGCAGTGTAGAATCATGCCCCTGTACAACCATACCCAAACTGTCACCAATTAAAATGGTGTCTATTTGTGCGTTTTGCATCATTTTTGCAAACATCGCATCGTAGCAAGTTAGACAGCTAAACTTACGGCCTTCTTTTTTATATTTTTTTAATGTAGACAGGGTAATCATAACGGGTTACCTAAGCATAAATCGATAATGAGTAAACAAACAACATAGTCTATTAAGTCACCTAACCTTGTAGGTCAAAAACTAATAAAGACTAATATAGTTCAGTTGCTAAGTAGTAGAGACTAGTAGATAAAAAATGGCGGTAGGTAGGGTTTATTTAAGTCATGTTATTCAAGCTCTGGGGCAGCTAAAACATATCATCAGGGTTAAGTTTATTCGGTCATGACATCTGAGTGATAGTCCTATAGATAAACTACTATTTAGATGACAAACGGCTCAATCCAGTCCAATCCTGCGCAGCTGGCAACTGAATAAGTAACTTCCCATCAATGGTCAGATCAGAGTTGAGCTCGGCCAACGGAATAAGCACAAAATTACGCTCAGTAACCCCTGGGTGTGGCACAGTTAAGGTCGGCGTATTGACACTTTGATCAGCATACAACAACACATCCACATCAAGACTACGCTCACCCCAACGACGCAAGCGCACGCGCTGAGCCTGTTGCTCTAGATGTTGACACAAGCTCAGCAAATCATGTGGCGATAAACGGGTATCCACTTCAACGACAGCGTTAATAAAATCAGGCTGATCTTGCGGGCCCATAGGCTTAGACTCATATAAAGACGACGCTTTAACATGGCTAATGCTAGGATGATCCGCAAGCACTGCAATGGCTCGCTGTATATGCTCGCTTGGCGTACCAAGCTCAGTGGTTAAGTTGCTACCTAAACCAAGATAACAGCGATGATAATTGCCATAATTATGTTGAGAAGCCTGATCCATCTAACACCCTACTGTATTTAATCTATGGCTAAGCTAAGCAGTCGTTTCCTACTTTTGCTCATTGACAGTTAATTCTGAGCTTGGCTGACGACGGCGTCGAGTCGCTGGAACACGCTCACTTTTGGCAATTAACTCTGGAGTAATTGCTTCAGCTTTCGATGATGACTTTTGTGCCTGCGGTTGTTTTACAGGCTGCTTTGCGGCTGGCTGTTTTGGAGCCTGCTGAACGTCATCATTAGACTTACTTGCCGCTACAGATTTCTGTGTTGACTGTTGCTTGCGCTGATCGCTTGAGTCTTGAGCTTTCGGCGACTGCTTCGGCTGTGCTGACTGTTTTGGCTTTTCTAACTGGGCCGAGGTAGCAGCTGTCTGGCTCGGCTGTCGACGACGGCGTGTCGCTGGGACCGGTTCAGGCTTAGGTATAAATACCACATCAGCACTTAATTCAGTCTCAGTGTCACTGCTTGAATGAGCTTGTTTTTGCTGAGACTGTTTTTGCTGAGATTGTTTCTGAGCCTGAGATGGCGCATCACTACCCTGCTGAGTATTCGTCGCCTGTTCAGAGTTAGCTTTTTGCTCAGAGCGATGTTGCTGTTTAGATGCACTAGCAGCTGATTTATCAGCCTCTGCTTTAATCTGCGCCTCGACCGTAAGCTGCTGTGGCACTTGCTCAGCTAACTTATCCGCACTGATAGTAAACAGTGGGCTCGGCTGCTGTTTGGCAGGCGCGGCATCAACCAGTTTACCCAGTGACAGCTTCTCAAGCTGTGCTCTTTCAAGCGCATAATGATCTTGATATTTTGCAGCACTGGTTTGCGTTTTATGAGACGATTTTGATGACCCTTTTTGTGACTGCTGCGCAGATTTATTTTGAGTCTCTGACAACACTTCATCTGGCAGTTTGGGCGGCTTAGGCTGATAGTTATGCTGACCATTCGCACCCTGAGTATCTGCGCTATCGACCTTATTATCAGCATTACGATTGCGATTACGGTTGCGAGTCGACTTGCCACGGCGACTGTCTCCCGCGAAGTCATCAATCGCTTGCTGCTTTTGTTTGTCTGACAAGGTTTGATAGATCTGCCACCACTCACCCATGCCATTGGTAGATTCTGACAATGGATTTAACTCATCACCACATTGCTCACGCAGCAATAAAAAGTCAAACGCAGCACGGAAACGAGCATGTTCTGCCAACTGTGGAATCTGTTTGACACGAGGATTGGCCAGCTTTGGCTGCATCATCCAGATATCACGGATAAATTGTTCAGCAAAACGTGGAATGGCCGTTTTGATACGTTGACGCTCAATAACCTTACTCGCCGCTTGTAGCTGAGCATCATGAAATGGCATGTTTTTCTTTTTAAATTTTGCCAGCTGATGTAGGTAATTATCCCACAACAATGCCGCATAAAAGAAAGCTGGGTTAATACTTTTACCCAATGCAATGCGCTTGTCTGTATTAATAGCTACCTGATTTACCAACGCGGTTGGCTTTTCTGGCGGATAGATAATCAAGTGGCGGATGGCACCGTATTCAAATAATAATGGCAATAAAGGTACCAAATAACCACCCGTGAACATCTTCTGCGACTCATCATACAGTCGATGCGGTGATACTTGATCTAGTAAATCCCAGTTATCGTCATGAAACTGCTCTGATAACTCTTTATCAAACTCAAAGCCTAACTTAGCTTTAAAGCGCAGCGCACGTAACAGACGCACCGGATCTTCTTCGATACGCACCGGTGCATGACCGAGTAAGCGTAGCGTCTTGCTCTTAATATCATCTAATGCATTACAAAAGTCATGAACGATGCCTTTTAACGGCTGGTAGTACATGGCATTAATTGAAAAGTCACGGCGGGCAAAGTCTTGCTCAATATCACCCCAGACATTATCACGCACAATCATACCGTCACTGGTGGTATGAGCATCGCCATTTGGCGGCGCACGAAACGTCGCGACCTCAATCATATCGCGGCCTGAATAAACATGAGCTAACTGAAAACGACGGCCAATAATACGGCAACGTTTGCCAAACAAGTCTTTTACTTCATGCGGTCTTGCGTCAGTTACGGCATCAAAATCTTTGGGATTTAAACCCAATAGCGTGTCACGGACCCCACCACCAACAATATAAGCATCAAAGCCGCCTTTATTTAAAGTGGCTATCACTTCTAAAATTGAATTAGGTAAATCCGCCTTACTTAACCCTAACTGCTTGGCTGAACGTTCTGCCATGCATCTACTCCCTACAAACCATCAAAAGCCATATTAATTTGACTGCTCATCTACTGATGAGTCTTAGCCAAGAATACAAGGCATATATATGCGCTAGTGTAACAAATTTTCAAGCTTACTGCCCAAAATACTGGTAACTAAGCATGATTAGCCGTTAGTTTATGCTGATTAGTGAGTTTTTACTCACCTAGCTGCTGATACGTCGCACTAAATTTACGGGTCTAATATATGTCTAACTACTAACTACTAACTACTAACTACTAACTACTAACTACTAACTACTAACTACTAACTACTAACTACTAACTACTAACTACTAACTACTAACTACTAACTACTAACTACTAACTACTAACTACTAACTACTAACTACTAAGAATAATAAAACAGCGATAAGCCAGATGCTATCGATAATAGCTCTGCGGCTCATAGTGTTTAGAGTTTGCGCCAATTAACAAGCCAACACACAAACCACCAAAATGTGCAGCAAACGAAATACCCGTCTGTGGCATGAGCCCTTCTTTTAGAATAAACCAATAACTGGTTCCCATGATGAGACAAGCTAGGAGATATCCCCAACGTCTAGCAAAAATAGCACCGCCAATCATATAACCTAGCATGGCAAATATCAGTCCTGATGCACCGATATGTATCGAAAAAGGCGATCCCAGTCCCCAAGTCATCAACCCAGAACCAATAATTAACTTCACCACAGTGCGATAGGCGTTACGCTCAAACAAACCAAATAAAAATAAGATTTGCGCCAGAACTACCGTATTACCTAAAAGATGAGCAAAATTACCATGCATTGTCCAAGAGGCGGTTACCCCTACCATACTGCCCAAACTCAAACTGCGAGGCACGATACCAAATGCATTCCAGTAATTAAAAAGCACGGTAGCATTTAAAAAATACATCACCCAGATGGGTATAAACACAAAGCCGTATAAACCAAAAACTTGGCTTATACGGTGCTTGATGAGATTAAAAGCGCGTTGCCAATTCATACGTCACCAGACTGTTTGTGGGTAGGATGCCAAGTATATAGATTTAACTTAGACTGAGAATGATAAGGGACCAACCCTGAGGGAACAAATCCTTTTGCTGCTTCAATATGCTGGATAGAATCATCAAAGAAAATATGCGGCGCAAAGCTTTTTAGTACTCGAGTTTTTTCAAGCCCACCTAAAAAGAAAGCCATATCAACGGTCACACCCCACTCGCGCAGGGTTTTAATTGCTCGTAAATCTGCAGGCGCATTTCGAGCCGTTACCAACGCAATCTGTATTGGACTGTGTTCACCAACATTGGGTAGTCGCTGCTGCAGCAAAGACAGTTTGATTAAAAAGTCGGCATAAGGCCCTTTCTCAATCGGCAAATCTGTCATTTGTGCTTCTCTTTCATGAAAAGCTCTCAACCCTTGCTGCTTATATAACAGCTCGCCTGAATCATCAAACAACACCGCATCCCCATCAAAGGCGATACGTAGCTGATCTGTATCTAAGGTAAAAGTATTGACGGGTGTCGCATCTAATATGGCGCAAGCACACACTCGAGCATCGGCCACTTGCTGCGCGTCTTCACGATTGGTGGTTAAAAACAAATCGACATTAAAATCAGCAATATAATCCACAACTGGCGAGCCTGAAATAAAAGCTGATCGCGTGATACACAGCTGCCTGTCTCGAATCGCATTTAACACACGAATACCAGTCTCAGGACAACTCTTGGAGACAATAACCACCTCAACCAATGGCGCATCTGGCTTATCTTGGGTCTCTGAGCTCGATTGGCTTTGATCGCTGTTAGCTTGACGGCAATGGTTTAAATTTAATATGGCTTGAATCAACGGAAAGCCTGCACCAACTTGTAGTGGCTCATTCTCACGTTCATGCATATAGTCACGAAATTTAGCCGCTGCAGTAACCGGATCCTCTAGGTGTAACTGCTCTCTATACTGCTCTGATTCAGTCAGATCAAATAATGCAGTCGCAGAAATGGCGACAATGAGCGTGTTGGAAAAATCTACAGCCATGAATACCTACCCTAAATGACCCTGCCTAATGAGAAGCGGACTAATTAAACACTGACTATAATAGTGTGTCCGGTTTGAGTCGGCTATCATAGCACTAACGCTATAATCAAAAAACCACACTGTTATTTAATAATAGTGTGGTTTTTGTCATCTGTAAAAATTACTGTTTATTTAGTAGCTTAATTCATTGCTCAGTTAGCATACTGATTTTAATACACCAACACTAATGAGATGGCAGGGAAAGCAACCAATATAACCAATCGAATCACATCCGACACAATGAATGGGGCAACCCCCTTAAACATCTCACTGAGTTTTATGTGTGGCGCCACCGCTTTAATCACGAAGATATTCATGCCCATAGGCGGTGTAATCAATCCAAGTTCAACCGTTAATACTGCAATAATACCAAACCAAACTGGATCATAACCTAACGCTAAGATTAAAGGATAGACCACCGGTATGGTAATCACTAGCATCGCTAGCGCATCCATAAACAGACCGAGTAAGAAGTACATGATTAAAATACAAATTAAAATAATCATGGGACTCACATCAAGTGCGCCAATCCATGTCGCCAATGAGTAAGCAATACGTGACACAGAGATAAAGTAACCCAGCGCCTCTGCACCTAGCAGCATAAAGAATACTACGGCAGATAAAGCTAATGTCTCAATTAATGACTGCTTTAGGCCTTTAAAAGTTAACCCTTTAAACACAGCATATAAATAAGACACAAATGCGCCAACTGCTGCACCTTCAGTGGGTGTAAATAGGCCGTAGAAAATACCTGCAATAATAATGACAAAGATAAAGCCGAATGGAATAAGCCCAGTTAAAGATAAAAACTTTTCTTTCCAACTGGTTTTTTCACCACGTTGAGCAAGATGCGGCTTCCAGCGCACCATAATCATCACTGTCAACGAGTACATTACCATGCCCAAGATACCTGGCAAGAAGCCGGCAATAAACATATCACCTACCGATTGCTCAGTCAAAATGGCATAGATAAGTAACGCGATACTGGGCGGAATCATAATACCTAGCGTGCCGCCTGCTGCAAGTACGCCGCAAGCAAAGCCAGGGTTATAACCATGCTTTTCCATTTCTGGTAAAGCCACTCGGGTCATAGTAGAAGCAGTCGCTAGCGAGGAGCCTGAAATAGAGGCAAAGATACCGGAAGAACCAATACCTGCAACCCCTAAGCTTCCCCTAACACCGCCAAAGATAATCCTTGTCGCTTCAAAAAGCTTACTGGCCATCCCTGACTTCGCAGCAAACACTCCCATCAAAATAAACAAGGGTATCGCGCTAAAATCATATTTTGCCAATACATCTGGCGGTGTATCTCTTAACATCTGTAAGGCACTGCTGGGTGAGGTAACAAAACCAAACCCAACCGCACCAACGCCTAACATAGCTAGAGCAACCGGTACGCGTAGGCATACCAACAAAATCATACAAATTAAACCAATGGCACCAATAATTTCTGGACTCATGCGCCTGTCTCCTCGGCGTCATAAAATTCGCCCGTTTTAAAAATATTAATAGACTCAATCAGCGCCCGAACGGCTAACATAGCACTGATCACAGCGCTAAACCCATAAATTGGTGTCATTGAAATGGTCAGATCTTGAGTGACTTTGCCATACTCAGCTGCATCAAGGGCGCTTTCATAAAGCCCCCAAACAAACATAAGACCAAGGGCAAAAAAGCCAAGCATGAAAAAGGCCATCATGTATGCTTTGAGACTGTGCGACATGCGTTGAGTAAACACATCGACAATCACCTGTGCCCGCTCTACAAATGCAGCAAATGCTGCTAGCAAACCAAATAGCATCATGTAGGAGACAATCTCAACCGTCCCTTTAATCGTAAATCCAAAATCACCAGCGGTCAGCTTGAATAGGTAACGCATAATTACATCAGCAACTGTAACCAATACGATAACAACCAAGCTAATGCCGCCTATGAATTCGCAAATCCTAGCTAAAAAGCGGCTTATATCATTCAAAAAAGACATCTTGTTATCCTAACAATTAAACTTTACAACTTGCACTAGCCGCTTTGGCTTTTTCATAAACACCTTGAGCGTCATGTCCTAACGCTTCGACATCACTCAAATATTTCTCGGTACCTTTTTCTAAAGGACCTTTCCATGCAGGATCGTTTAATGGATCAGGAATTTCAATGACTTCATGGCCTAAATCTTTGGCATTTTGAAGTGCTGTTTTGTCGTGTTTATCAAATACTTCACCGACTTTCTTAGCCCATTCCATACCTGAGTTATCATCTAATACTTTTTGCAGGTCCTCCGGTAAGCCTTGATAAGTATCTTTGTTCATCGCAAGCATTAAACCAGAACTATAAAATGGAATATTAGTATGGTACTTAGTCACTTCATCAATTTTGAAAGTAGTAACCGCTTCCCAAGGGAAACTTAGGCCATCAACAACACCACGTTGTAGCGAGGTATACATATCATTGGCAGGTAAGCCAACAGGAGAGGCCCCCATGCTTTCAATGATATCGCCGGCAACTGCAGAAGGACGACGGATACGTAATCCCTTCATATCTTCAGGAGTTTTGATAAGTTTATTAGTGGTATGCAGCGCACCTGGACCGGCGCCATACATAAATAGAATATGTGAATCTTCGTATTCACTGGCAATGGTGCCGTCTTCATATAAGGTTTGTAAGATACAGCCCATTTGAGTGGCAGAACTTGAGAGACCTGGAAGCTCAGCGATTTGAGTTAAAGGGAAACGACCATTAGTATAACCATGCGCCTGAGAGCCGATATCAACCGTTCCTTTAACCGCGGCCTCATAGGTTACCTGAGGCTTGCTTAATGATGCTGAAGGGTAAAGCTCGATCTTCAGACGGCCGTTTGACTCTTCTTCAATAGTTTTAGCCCAAGGCTCTAGTACTTCTTTACTGAATGAAGAAGTCGCTGGCCAAAAATGTGATAAACGCAGCTTGGTAACTTCCGTTGATACCGCCTCAGTATTTTCTGAGCCTGATTCTTCAGAGGTTTGAGTTTTATCTGAGTTTGAACATGCTGATAAGGTGAAAGCCAACAATGCAGCCATTGGAATAGCAGTATAATATTTCATTATCAATTCCTTTTGATAAGTATAAGGTGTGCTTATTAACATCATTGTCAATAAATCATATGAGAGTACAAATAATAAAGACTTTGTTATAAAGAAAATATTTGCACGAATGCAATTAAAGAGAGGTAGGTATTTTACTTATCTTAGAGGATCTGCTCAGTTGAGAAAAGCAGTAAAAGGCAGGATTAGATATAAAAATGTAAGCTGGCTTTTTTAATATAAGTACAAAGTAGGTTACACTTCTTATACTATTACTTAACTTTAAAGTTAGTATAGAAATTATCAGCTATAACGATAGATGTCAAATCATTTTATTATAAAACCACTCTACCCAACCCCCACACAAAGAAAAAGCCCCCGCTCGGTTTGAGCGGGGGCTTTTAGGTATAGGGAGCTGACGATGACCTACTCTCACATGGGCGAACCACACTACCATTGGCGCTACGATGTTTCACTTCTGAGTTCGGGAAGGGATCAGGTGGTTCCATCGTGCTATTGTCGTCAGCAAAGGGGGTATAGATATGAGTTGGTTAAGTTATTTACTTAACTTTATGTTGACTAGTATATCAAGAACCTGAATCAAGTAATCATCAGGATGATATCGAAATAATTGGTGACATACTAAAACCACTTGGGTGTTGTATGGTCAAGCCAAACGAGCAATTAGTACAGGTTAGCTACACGCATCACTGCGCTTCCACACCCTGCCTATCAACGTCCTAGTCTTGAACGGCTCTTAAGGGAAATCTAATCTTGAGGTTGGCTTCCCGCTTAGATGCTTTCAGCGGTTATCCAATCCGAACGTAGCTACCGGGCAATGCCATTGGCATGACAACCCGAACACCAGCGGTTCGTCCACTCTGGTCCTCTCGTACTAGGAGCAGATCCTCTCAAATTTCCAACGCCCACGGTAGATAGGGACCGAACTGTCTCACGACGTTCTAAACCCAGCTCGCGTACCTCTTTAAATGGCGAACAGCCATACCCTTAGGACCTGCTTCAGCCCTAGGATGAGATGAGCCGACATCGAGGTGCCAAACACCGCCGTCGATATGAACTCTTGGGCGGTATCAGCCTGTTATCCCCAGAGTACCTTTTATCCGTTGAGCGATGGCCCTTCCATACAGAACCACCGGATCACTAAGACCTACTTTCGTACCTGCTCGACTTGTGGGTCTCGCAGTTAAGCGCGCTTTTGCCTTTATACTCTTTGAACGATTTCCGACCGTTCTGAGCGCACCTTCGTACTCCTCCGTTACTCTTTAGGAGGAGACCGCCCCAGTCAAACTACCCACCATACATTGTCCTCGGTATTGTTATACCTGAGTTAGAACCCCAACATGACCAGGGTGGTATTTCAAGGTTGGCTCCACAAATACTGGCGTATCTGCTTCAAAGCCTCCCACCTATCCTGCACAAGTCAGGTCAAAGTTCAATGTAAAGCTGTAGTAAAGGTTCACGGGGTCTTTCCGTCTAGCCGCGGGTACACAGCATCTTCACTGCGATTTCGATTTCACTGAGTCTCTGCTGGAGACAGCGCTGCCATCATTATGCCATTCGTGCAGGTCGGAACTTACCCGACAAGGAATTTCGCTACCTTAGGACCGTTATAGTTACGGCCGCCGTTTACTGGGGCTTCGATCAAGACCTTCGCATACGCTAAGCCCATCAATTAACCTTCCAGCACCGGGCAGGCATCACACCCTATACGTCCACTTTCGTGTTTGCAGAGTGCTGTGTTTTTAATAAACAGTTGCAGCAGCCTGGTATCTGCGACTGTCAATAGCTTACGGAGCAAGTCCTTCACCATCGACAGCGTACCTTCTCCCGAAGTTACGGTACCATTTTGCCTAGTTCCTTCAGCAGAGTTCTCTCAAGCGCCTTGGTATTCTCTACCTGATCACCTGTGTCGGTTTAGGGTACGATTCGTTTATGACTATAGTTTAGAAGCTTTTCCTGGAAGCATGGTATTTGCCACTTCGCTAGTAAACTAGCTTGCTATCAGATCTCAGTATTAACAGCCCGGATTTACCTAAGCCGTCTACCTACATCCTTCCACCTGGACAACCATCGCCAGGCTGGCATAACCTTCTCCGTCCCTCCATCACATCATAAACAAGTATCGGAATATTAACCGATTTCCCATCGACTACGCCTTTCGGCCTCGCCTTAGGGGTCGACTCACCCAGCCCCGATTAACGTTGGACTGGAACCCTTGATCTTCCGGCGTGCGAGCTTTTCACTCGCATTATCGTTACTCACGTCAGCATTCGCTCTTGTGATACCTCCAGCATACCTTACGATACACCTTCACAGGCTTACACAACGCTCCCCTACCACTTGAAACATGTTCAAATCCGCAGCTTCGGCTCCTAGTTTGAGCCCCGTTACATCTTCCGCGCGGGCCGACTCGACTAGTGAGCTATTACGCTTTCTTTAAAGGATGGCTGCTTCTAAGCCAACCTCCTAGCTGTCTATGCCTTCCCACTTCGTTTCCCACTTAACTAGGAATTTGGGGCCTTAGCTGGCGGTCTGGGTTGTTTCCCTCTCCACGACGGACGTTAGCACCCGCCGTGTGTCTCCCGGATATCACTCATCGGTATTCGGAGTTTGCATCGGTTTGGTAAGTCGGTATGACCCCCTAGCCGAAACAGTGCTCTACCCCCAATGGTGTTCGTCCGAGGCGCTACCTAAATAGCTTTCGGGGAGAACCAGCTATCACCGAGTTTGATTAGCCTTTCACCCCTATCCACAAGTCATCCCCTGGCTTTTCAACGACAGTGGGTTCGGTCCTCCGGTGCCTGTTACGGCACTTTCAACCTGCTCATGGATAGATCACTCGGTTTCGGGTCTATACCCTGCAACTAAACGCCCTATTAAGACTCGGTTTCCCTACGGCTCCCCTAATGGTTAACCTTGCTACAGAATATAAGTCGCTGACCCATTATACAAAAGGTACGCGGTCACACTGCAAGAGTGCTCCCACTGCTTGTACGCACACGGTTTCAGGTTCTATTTCACTCCCCTCACAGGGGTTCTTTTCGCCTTTCCCTCACGGTACTGGTTCACTATCGGTCAGTCAGGAGTATTTAGCCTTGGAGGATGGTCCCCCCATCTTCATACAGAATTTCTCGTGTTCCGCACTACTTAATATGCTTCATTATATGTTTCGAATACGGGGCTATCACCCACTATGGCCAGTTTTCCCACACTGTTCTTCTACATATAAATCCGTCGGCTCCTCCCCGTTCGCTCGCCGCTACTAGGGGAATCTCATTTGATGTCTTTTCCTAAGGGTACTGAGATGTTTCACTTCCCCTCGTTCGCTTCCTAATAAATTAGGATACCCAGCTTACACTGGGTGGGTTTCCCCATTCAGAAATCTCCGGATCACAGGATATTGCCGCCTCCCCGAAGCTTATCGCAGGCTGTCACGTCTTTCATCGCCTCTGACTGCCAAGGCATCCACCATGTGCGCTTAATTACTTGACCATACAACCCCAAAGGGTCTTATGTTCAGCAATTATAACGATATCACCTTGATAATTTACGCTTGATTCAGTTCTCTTTACTTTGTAACCAACCCCTTGGGATAACAACTGATGTCATTAAAAGGTTGGTTACTGGTTAAACAATGGCTCAGTGAATGATTCATCGTTTAACCGTATTACAACTCATATCTATGTTTTTAAATAGTAATAACGTCTTCATCAGATCGTCATATATTCTCTGTATAAAACAGAAGTAAGTAATTTATTATTTAACAACTAAATAATCACTTAATTCTACTTTATCCACTCTGATTATCTGCACCTATTATGGTGGAGCCAAGGAGAGTCGAACTCCTGACCTCCTGCGTGCAAGGCAGGCGCTCTACCAACTGAGCTATGGCCCCGTATAGGATAATGGTGGGTCTGATAAGACTTGAACTTATGACCCCCGCGTTATCAACACGGTGCTCTAACCAGCTGAGCTACAGACCCTTCAGAGCTTGCTAAATCAAAGAACAACTTGTTGTGAATTCTTGCTAACCGAATGCTTTTGTTAAGGAGGTGATCCAGCCGCAGGTTCCCCTACGGCTACCTTGTTACGACTTCACCCCAGTCATCGACCACACCGTGGTGAGCGCCCTCTAAAAGTTAGGCTACCCACTTCTGGTGCAATCAACTCCCATGGTGTGACGGGCGGTGTGTACAAGGCCCGGGAACGTATTCACCGCGGCATTCTGATCCGCGATTACTAGCGATTCCGACTTCATGGAGTCGAGTTGCAGACTCCAATCCGGACTACGATAGGCTTTTTGAGATTCGCATCACATCGCTGTGTAGCTGCCCTCTGTACCTACCATTGTAGCACGTGTGTAGCCCTGGTCGTAAGGGCCATGATGACTTGACGTCGTCCCCGCCTTCCTCCAGTTTGTCACTGGCAGTATCCTTAGAGTCCCCGGCCAAACCGCTGGTAACTAAGGAAAAGGGTTGCGCTCGTTGCGGGACTTAACCCAACATCTCACGACACGAGCTGACGACAGCCATGCAGCACCTGTATTCTAATTCCCGAAGGCACTCCCGCATCTCTGCAGGATTCTAGATATGTCAAGACCAGGTAAGGTTCTTCGCGTTGCATCGAATTAAACCACATGCTCCACCGCTTGTGCGGGCCCCCGTCAATTCATTTGAGTTTTAACCTTGCGGCCGTACTCCCCAGGCGGTCTACTTATTGCGTTAGCTGCGTCACTAAGGGATCAAGTCCCCCAACGACTAGTAGACATCGTTTACGGCGTGGACTACCAGGGTATCTAATCCTGTTTGCTACCCACGCTTTCGAACCTCAGTGTCAGTATGATGCCAGGAGGCTGCCTTCGCCATCGGTATTCCTTCAGATCTCTACGCATTTCACCGCTACACCTGAAATTCTACCTCCCTCTCACCTACTCTAGCCTGACAGTATCAGATGCAGTTCCCAGGTTAAGCCCGGGGATTTCACATCTGACTTATCAAACCACCTACGCTCGCTTTACGCCCAGTAATTCCGATTAACGCTTGCACCCTCTGTATTACCGCGGCTGCTGGCACAGAGTTAGCCGGTGCTTATTCTGCAGCTAATGTCATCGCTAATGGGTATTAACCACTAGGTCTTCTTCACTGCTTAAAGTGCTTTACAACCAAAAGGCCTTCTTCACACACGCGGCATGGCTGGATCAGGGTTTCCCCCATTGTCCAATATTCCCCACTGCTGCCTCCCGTAGGAGTCCGGGCCGTGTCTCAGTCCCGGTGTGGCTGATCATCCTCTCAGACCAGCTACAGATCGTCGCCTTGGTAGGCCTTTACCCCACCAACTAGCTAATCCGACTTAGGCTCATCCAATAGCGAGAGCGCAAGCGCCCCCTTTTCCCCGTAGGGTGTATGCGGTATTAATTCGAGTTTCCCCGAGCTATCCCCCACTACTGGGCAGATTCCTAAGTATTACTCACCCGTCCGCCGCTCGACGCCTGGGAGCAAGCTCCCATCGTTTCCGCTCGACTTGCATGTGTTAAGCCTGCCGCCAGCGTTCAATCTGAGCCATGATCAAACTCTTCAGTTTAATCTTGCTATGAAGCTCTTTAAAGAAGCTTCTAAACTTGGCTCATTCGTTACTAGCAAATTTGCTTTCCGTATGTTTCATATAATGAATTAACTTCGAGTTTTTCTACTAATAATGAATGATAATTTCTTATCGCATTCTGTATTAGCAAAAATCCACACAAGTTGTTCTTTGATTTTAGCTTTTAAATAGTTGACTTATCTTGTCGTCCAAGGTAAGTTGTGCATGTAATCAAAAACTCATTCTTAATTTAAGATGGTTAGTGTTACTTGCGAGCCATCCAGTATATCATCATTTTAATATCTGTCAAGCTTTTTTATTCGGTAAGATTTAAATATTTTAAAATCTAAATCTTTATAATTTCACCAAAACTTCAGACCAACCCAAAGGTCGCTTCCGTTGTCCCGATAAGGTGCGTATTATAGACGCTTTATTTTTCTTGTCAAGACTTTGTTTCGTTTTATTTGATATTTGTTGCTTTTAATACGTTTGCAACATATCCGAAACCAGCTCTAACTCAACTTCCTCTAAATAACTGTTTTTACTCAGTTTTTAGCGCTAAGCTTTCGCCCTTTTGTCTGAACAGGGGCGTATTATATACTGTTTTTAATTGCCGTCAACCCCCTTTTCTAAATTTATCTCTTTTTAGTTAGGTTTAGTCGGTTTGGCGGGGTTTAATTGAGATTTATTGGTTTTGCATGGGGGTTGGTTAAGGCTACTAAAGCTATATATACGACAAAGTGAGCTAAAGCCCACTTTGTCGTTAACATCTCAATTAATCAAAACTATTATTCACTTAGGCAAGTTATGATCTAACTTAAACCTGATAAGCACATTAGTGGTTAATGCTCAACCGGATTTGTAACCTCAAGCGCTGCTTTATCCAATGGTGCAGTTAAGCTATATAAATCATATCTGCGTTGCAGCTTAGCACCACCATCACGTATCAATGGTTGATAAACTAAACTGGTCTGGCCTGAGGCCCACTGCGGGAACAGCGTATCTATTGGGATAGAAACATATACACCCTTATCCATACTGCCTTCGCCAAATTCTTCTGAAGAAACATTGGTCTTGGTTAGCCATCCGCCCATTTTAACACCGTTATCAAAGGTGCGTGATAAATCAAGCGTTGCGCCCTTGTCACCTGCCAGATATTGTCCAGCAGATAGCTTCATATCTACATCATATAAAGGTGTATCCCAATATAAGCTAACATGGCCGGTATTGACCTCGTAATCACGAACACCAAAATGCTGATCAAAGTCACGCTTACGCACACGGTTTAAGTCAATACCAATCGCCCAAGGCTGATTAGGTCGACGATACATTAGCTCACCACCAACACCAGCATACATTGACTCAAGATAACCAACGTAGGCTAAACCGTATAAATTATCTCCAAATGACTTAAACTGGTTAAGCTGTAAGTTAGGCATTAAGATCCGTGAAGTCGTCATGTATTCGCCGATATGGGTACGTACACGAGGCAACTTACTGTCCGCGGTATAACTATAATTATCGAAGTTATCTACCAAGCGTAGCTGTGCCTGACCACTGACCCAGCCGCCTTGCCACAGTCTATAATCGGCACTGGCATTGGCAAATATACCGTACAAGTAACCGTCTGGGCCACCAATGCTCTGACTAACACTTGGGAACAAGCTTAAACTGCCTTTTGGCATTTCAGCATGAGCCACGATTTTATTTTCTGTCAGCTGATAACTTTGAGAGGCAGAAGTTACGGTTACTGGCTGTTCTATACGCTGTGATGGCGGTAGTAACTGTAGATATTGCTCAGTCCATGTCTTCGGATCAATATTATAAACGCCGACAGGTTCGCCATAACGAGAGACTTGAATCTGCACAAAGCGTGTATCCGCTGGCAGACCTTGACGCAATATCTCCATGCCTTGTTTTAGACGCTCTTTTATGAATACGCCACCATGTTCTTCAACATTAATAAATGCATTTCCATTATCATAAGCAAGATCAGTCGCTCTCCAACCCGTTGCTTGAGAGAAAGCATTTAATACTGGTTGATTTTTCGACAGCCCTTCGGTGTCATCTTCAGCGAAGTTAAGCTTGTAACTTAAGCTCGAATAGCTCGATTTAGGAAGCCTTTCAAGGTTTTGAACGTTTTGCGCTTTTGGCTTAACCCTACCTAATCCAGACATATCACCTTGTAAGCTGATGCCCAACATTAAGGTATCGCCACGCTCTAGACCACTGCTGACAGTCAATCCTTTGCTCTTATCTTGCCAAGTGAGGCCCACATTTACTGGAAAATCTTTGGAATTGTCATCTTTATCAGAAAAAGGCTCCGACTCATAGTCTTTGCCATCATACTCAACCTTCACTGTTAGTGGCTCATAGGGGCTGTGCCATTGAACACCACCAAATAAGGAAGTTTTTCCAGTAAACCAAGACTTAGGACTGATACCTCCACCCCTATCGCCGCCTAGTAGACCACCATCAGAAACCCTCTCTTTAAAACGACTATCAATAACACCAAGAGGATTCTTTAAATTGCCACGACCACCTAAGTAACCCCAGCCCATCCCTAAACTAAAGTCAAAGTCTCCATAGCGCTTATTAGCAACCAGATACTCACCGCTAAATAGTCCCGTTCCAGCAGGATCTCGCCAACCAACTGCCAACTGAGGTATCCACTTACTTTCATTTAAAACCTTCAGCTTAATATCCAAAGACTTATCTTTAAGGTCTTGATTGGGACTGACAGGACCATAAGAAACACCATCGATATTAGTATATCTAACAGCGGTTTCTATTCTATCAAAAGGCTGAAGCACAATATTATATTGTGTATATGGATCGACATGTGATACATGAGCAGTCATACTGCCAGCTTTTTGCATTCTGGCCGTAGGTGTTTGTAGCAACCCAGTTATCCCCCAATCACTTGGGGTAACAGGCAAATCTCGTGCTGTTTCTGGATGCGCTTGAGACAAGGTTAATGGTGTCTCGTCTTGACCTAAGGGTAAAGACAAGTCAATGCCCTGGGTACCTATGAACTGAGCCACTTCTTCAGCCAGCTCATCTGGCCATTTGTTTGATGCGCTGGGCACCCATAACCATGAGCCTGGTGCTGGTGTTGATTGTTGCTGTACGTTCCACTTTTCTAATGTCAATCGCTCAACACTGCCATCTGCAGATATCAGATACGCCTCATCTGAGACAAATGACTTGCCAAACTTAACCTGACATTCAGAGACGTAGTCTGTTGCGCGCACACCAGCTTGATGAATAATGCGGCAAGCGCTTGCATCATCAAATAATACGGTCACTGTCGTTGGCTGCTGATGCAAAATAACCGTATCATTGCTTTTGAAAACAGGATCTTTACTGGGATTAACTTGTAAATAACTTGCATCCTGCTTAGGCAACACAACCCTGCCAGTAACAGACAAGCTGTTTAACCACTGTCTCAATGGCGCAATGCTGGCTCTATGATTAACAGAAGTGCCTGTGATATGACTAGTGATGTGCGTTGATACTTGATTGGCTACATTATTTTTGACACTGCTGATGGTGTTATTTATCTTGTTGCTAACCGCATTACCAGACGTATGATATATCGGTTGGTTAGCAATAAATTGTGCCAATTGCAGATCTAACTGATTAAATTTTGCCTGTTGTGCGGCCACTTCAACATCAGCTTCCCAAGCAAGTGCCGGCTCATAGTAATGTGCACTGTTGGCACTATCATCTAACTGCTCGCTGAGCCACTCACCCATCCGCGCTCCTTCAGGGGGCGATAATGGTTTAGCAGTACTGACTGCAGGACGCGATACGATATCTAAAGCTACTTGTGTATCATTAGAGTTTGCCAAGCGACTTGCTGAATTGGTTGATAGTGATGCGTTGCTTGCTAACTGTGCAGATGCCTCTGAGTTGGCATGTGCCATCAACGTAGCACTTGAGGCTAAAGCAATAACCAGATATTTCATTTTAAAACGGGGTGTAGAGATATTTTTTGACATTATAATGTTTTCCATACTTGCCAAGACAGACAGTATTGTTTGGAAATACATTGTTGTCCATAAACAGGTTCGTTCATACTTTGAGAGTCGAATGCGTACCAATAATCAAAGGTTGCATAAGGTTGAGAAGAAGCAGATTGAGAAGGATTAATAGTGGTCTCATGCAACCAGATCAAGTTGCTGTTTTCGCCAACATAACTATGGTGCTTAGGTTGTGAAGCCTCATTAACTTCCCTAAGCTGTGGCCATGCAACAACGCCATTAACCTGGTCAACTTGTCGACGAAATTGAAACGGCTTTGCTGCAGACCAACTAAATGGCTGCTGTAATTGCTCACGCCAGTCAATTAATGGTGTTGTCACTGAGATAAGCCGGCCATTTGACCATTTAAACACCGAGCGATCCGCGCTATAAAATACCTTAGTATTCGCCGCAGGCCATTGCTGAGTAGCACCCTGCGCTAACCATAATGTCTGACCATTCATATTCAGTTTAATATAATTAAACTGTGGGTTCAGCTGTGGCGTAGTGGACTTTTGCTTAAATACTTTACTTGGTGTTTTAAAGCACTTAGACTCCCCTGCGACACAGCCTGTTGTCGATTGGCAGGCACTTAATCCTAAGATACTAGCAACTGCTGCTGTTCCGAGCAGGTATCTTTGTAGCTTAAAGATTCCTTTCTTGTTTTGCATGTTCTTTTCAACTTTTTAATTTTTCAGCTTTGTTTTAACTTTAATGATTCACTTTTACAATGTTAGTGACTTACAACATATGCTGAGCAACAAACTGATATAGACAAAAAAATACCTTAAATTTAACAACTTAAGGTATTTTGTTAGATTTAAAAATAGAGTCAGCAACCACTGAGGTAATTATTGTTATTTCTACCTCAGTTGCTTAGGGTTCTAGCAACATCAATACTTGTAGATTAATGTCGCATAGACCTTTATTCCTTAGAATACTTTTACTAAGAGATTGCTGCTTAAAACTGCGACTACTTATTACTTGGTAGTACCTGTCGTACCGGTTGTACCTGTCGTGCTTGAAGAGCTAGAGCCGCCTGATGACGCTAAAATAGCCACACCGATCACACCGGCTGCAACAGGAACCCATGTTGGGATAGAACCAGACGCTGCGCCAACTGCTGTTGTTGGGCTAGGCGCTGTTGGTACTGTTGCTACAGGTTGTGGTGCTGGAGGTGGTTCAACAGCAGGTGTTGGCTGTGGAGCTGGTGCCGGCTCAACCGCAACTGGCTCAGGTGCTGTCGGTACAGGCATACCTTTAGGGAAGTTACCACTGAACCAGTTATCACACTGCTTCATAGATACACGAACGATATCACCTGATGAATTGGTATATTGGTTAATTTGCATATCTGGCGAATAAGGAACATATTTCCCCTGAATGGCTTTAGCAACACCATCACGACCATCACGACGACCGGTACCAAGGTCACAAGTACCTTGACGATACTGAGGGGCTAAATCACCCAGACGACCGGATTGAACAGCAACTTCACCACTACGTAGCATTGGCTTGTGATGGGTAACTGACTGATAGAATTTTGCAGATCCATTTTGAATCGCTGCACGACACTCATCAAGTGTGTCATAGCCAACGTTACCATGTGAGTCATAATGAATAGCTGCTTGTGCTGAAACGCTCATTGCAGCGCCTAACGTCAATAACGATAGCGAACCGATTAACCTTCCCATAATATTTTCCTTTACTTGCTTAGCTGTATAAATGAAATAAAAATATTAAATTAAATAGATAAATTATAAAAAAATTTTAATGAATAAAAATTCAATTGTTGGCGATAAACTACACTATTTTTACTAAGATGTACATATTTTTATAAACAAGTATATTACTTGTACTTATATAAAGCTGAGATAGCATTTAATGTAACAATCACTCAATAGCCTTGCATAGCCTACCTTTCATAATAATAAAAATCATTACTTTCTAATAAAAACCTTTAAATCAACAGGTTGCCTTACCCACTCCTCAACTCACCACTAGATCATGTCAGATATAACCAATAATAAACAATAATCGACACTTCATTTAATTAAATTTAAACCACAATATTTTTAAGGGTTTGATACAATAGAGTGAGAAGATTCCGATTATGAGGGCAATATGCAGACCATAAAAACAGACATAGTGATCGTTGGTGCTGGCGGTGCTGGACTTCGCGCTGCGATAGAAATTGCAGGCAGCTCACCAGACACAGAAGTAACGCTAATCTCGAAAGTATATCCCATGCGCAGCCATACGGTTGCCGCAGAAGGTGGAGCTGCTGGCGTCGTACGTGATGATGACTCACTAGAAAATCACTTTAATGACACTGTCTCAGGGGGCGATTGGCTATGTGAGCAAGATGTGGTTGAGTACTTTGTTGAGCACGCCACAGAAGAGATGGTGCAGCTTGAGCATTGGGGCTGCCCTTGGTCACGCCTGCCGGATGGTCGTGCTAATGTACGCCGCTTTGGTGGGATGAAAATTCCACGCACCTGGTTTGCATCGGATAAGACCGGATTTCATATCTTACACACCTTGTTTCAAACCTCTATACAGTATACAAATATTAAGCGCTTAGATGAACACTTTGTGTTGGATTTGGTTGTGAGTGGCAACGAAGATAGCAAGCAATTGCAAGGCGTTATTTGCTACGATTTATTGAACGGCAAAACGATTGGTGTACAGGCCAAAAGCGTCATTATTGCAACCGGTGGCGCTGGCCGTGTTTACGCTTTTAATACCAATGGCGGTATTGTCACCGGTGATGGTATGGCGTTGGCTTACCGTCATGGCGTGCCCCTTCGTGATATGGAGTTCGTACAATATCACCCAACAGGTCTACCAGGCTCTGGCATTTTAATGACCGAAGGTTGCCGCGGCGAAGGCGGAATATTGGTCAATAAAGACGGCTATCGCTATCTACAAGACTATGGACTTGGACCTGAAACCCCAGTGGGTGAGCCGAAGAATAAATATATGGAACTTGGGCCACGCGATCGATTGTCACAAGCGTTCTATCACGAATGGAAGGCAGGTCGTACCATCGACACACCCAGAGGACCAGCTGTTCATCTCGATCTTCGCCACTTGGGAGAAGCCTATATTAATGAGCGCCTACCCTTTATTAGATCATTGGCGCAAAAGTTTGTTGGTGTAGATCCTGTCCATGAACCGATTCCAGTCCGTGCAACCGTCCACTACACCATGGGCGGCATTGAAACCGACCGTCATTGTCAAACACGTCTTGCCGGCTTATTTGCGGTTGGTGAATGTGCGTCGGTGGGACTGCATGGTGCCAATCGCTTGGGCTCAAACTCATTAAGCGAACTGTGTGTGTTTGGCAAAGTGGCAGGTGAGTCTGCCCTGAGTCATGCGCAACACTATGCGCAGACAAAACAGTCAAATCAAAATGAGCTCACGCTGTCACAATTTGAACAATTAGCGCAGCAAGCCTTTCAGCCCTATGCCGAGTTATTACACCGCAGCGATGGCACAGAAAAGCCTGCTGACATTCGTCGTGATCTGGGGCAGCTGATGGAAGAAAATGTGGGCATTTATCGCAGTGCTGAACATTCAGAAATTGCCATTGCCGGCATTAAACAGCTCAAGCAGCGCTATAAAAATGTCAAAATCACCGATCACAGCGCTACCTTTAATACTGACTGGCTAACTACTATTGAGCTGGGTTATCTGCTTGATGTGGCAGAAAGCATGATTTATAGCGCCAGCGCGCGTAAAGAATCACGCGGTTCACACCAACGTCTCGACTACCCTGAACGTGATGATGAGCATTATTTAAAACACTCTCTGGCTTTTTATCAGCCTGACGCAGCCCCTGAGATTAAATATAGTGAGGTGTTAATTACCAAGTCACAACCTGCCACACGTGCTTATGGTGCTGCCGGAGATGCTAGAGGAGACAACTAATATGAGCGCACAAGCTTTGAATATCCAACCCACACTCAGCCAATCGACAAACAACGCCCAACCGACATTATATACGCCGCAACCAAAAGCTGACCAAACTGCTGAGCAACAGAAAATGGCTCAAGACTCACATGGCTCCAAAAGCATAGAGTCTAACGGCATTATTAAAGTCACTGTGATGCGTTATCGTCCTGATCAAGATGCCAAACCTTGGCCGGAAAGCTTTGATATTGAGTGGACGTATGACATGTCTATTCTCGATGCGTTAGGGGTCATTAAAGACAACTTACGCCCAGAGCTGGCTTATCGTTGGTCGTGTCGCATGGAAGTCTGTGGGTCTTGTGGTATGGTGGTTAATGGGGTGCCAAAACTGGCCTGCTCTACCTTTGTGCGTGATTACGTCAACCAAAACGGCGGTACTGGTGAAATCATTATCGGTGCAATGGACAACTTCCCCATTGAAAAAGACTTAATAGTGGACACCCAGCCTTTTATCGAAAAGTTGGAGTCAGTCAGCCCTTATATTATTAGTAAAAATCCACGCCCATTAAGCGCCAAAGAGTATCGACAAACGCCTAAACAATTGGCTAAATACAAAAAATACAGCATGTGTATTAACTGCATGCTTTGCTATCAGGCTTGTCCACAAGTAGGACTCAATGCCGACTTTTTAGGGCCCGCAGCTTCAGCATTAGCACACCGCTACAATTTAGATAGCCGCGACGATGGCAAACGCATCCGCTTTAAAACACTAAATGAAGAAAACGGCATCTGGCCTTGTACCTTTGTCGGCTATTGCTCTGACGTCTGTCCAAAGCAAGTCGATCCTGCTGGCGCTATTCAACAAGCCAAAGCTCAGGGCGTTGGTTATTGGGCAATGGATTTGTTTAGCAAGGACTCAAAGCAGACAAGTTCTAAGCAAAAAAATACTCAGCAACAGGAGTCTTAATCATGGCTAGAAAACCATACATCGCCAAGCAGTCGGATAATTGGTATTTGCAGACTCCTTTTTACAAAAAATACATGTTACGGGAGCTGACCTGCATCCCTGTGATGCTGGCGGCGCTTAACTTCTTTTGGTGCATTGCAGCACTTGCAAGCTCTGCTGAAGCATGGATAACTTGGATTAACTTTCAGCGCCATCCTATTGTCATCGTCATTAATTTAATTGCTCTAATCGCTGCCCTATTTAATAGCGTCGAATGGTTTAAGGCGATGCCAAAAGCAATGCCCATCCAAGTTGGTGAGCGCTTTGTTGAAGATAAAAAGATGATTGCTGGCAGCTGGATTGCTTTTGCACTGATATCGTTGATTGTATTTGACGTTATTTTTGCTTTGATTTAGGCGCAACTGGCGTATCAATGTTGGTGGATTAAAAGTTAGCGCATTAAAAAGTTGGCCTATTAAAAGGAGTCATCATGAGTAAAAAACACTTAAAACCTATATTTTGGGGCATATTCTCTGGCGGCGGCACTGCAGCGGCACTGGCCTTAGCACCTATGATAGTGGTGATCTGCTTTTTATTGCCATTCGGCGTGTTAGGCGATCCCAATACCTTTTATGACAACGCACACAGCTGGATAAACCACTGGTTTTTCCTTATTGCTTTTAGTGTGTTGGTATTTTTGTTTATGTGGCATGGCGCGCACCGCTTGTATTATATTTTGCATGACATGCACTACCCTGTCGGCAATGGCGTGCGTTATGCGTTGTACGCAGTGACAGTTATCGCGTTTTTAGTCACGCTATATATCGGGCTAGCACTGTAGTAGTGTTATCAAGCGACAAAGACTGTTTTAAACCTTGAAGTGAAAACTGAGAATGCTAGATTTAGATTGGCTTGAGTAAAGCTGATAGTGTCCTAAAATAGACTTAACTCTATTGGTATCAGCAGAGTTAACATCAAATTTGTCGCTACTTTAACGGATTAAACTAAATTTATTTATCGTATCTAAAGGTTTCACTACAAAAACAGCGCCAAATTCCTTTATAATATAAGCAACGACAGTGCAATAAGCCGACTTTTAGGTCGGTTTTTTCTGTTAGAATCTGTTCTAACGGTTGTATTTATTATTATCAACACAATTATTCTTATTATCATCATAATAATGATGGTTAATTTATTTGCGTTACAGATTATTTGGATTAAAAATTATGGTTGCAATTACTCTACCTGATGGCAGTGTCAAAGAGTTTGACGGTGCGACAACAGTTATGCAAGTGGCGGAAAGTATTGGTCCAGGCCTTGCTAAAGCGACGATTGCTGGTCGTGTGGATGGCAAGCTTGTCGATGCCTGTGATCCAATCACCGATGACGCCAAGGTCGAAATTGTGACCGCAAGAGAACAAGATGGCCTAGATATTATTCGCCACTCTACTGCCCACTTATTGGGTCATGCGGTTAAGCAGCTGTATCCAAATGTGAAAATGGTTATTGGTCCAGTCATCGATGATGGTTTTTATTATGACATTTATAGTGAAAAACCATTCACCCCTGATGACATGGCTGCCATTGAAAAACGCATGGCTGAGCTGATTAAGCAAAACTATGATGTCATCAAAAAGATGACACCGCGTGAAGAAGCAATCAAGATCTTTGAAGAACGTAACGAAGATTATAAGCTGAAGCTTATTGAAGATATGCCTGAAGAAAAAGAGCTGGGCTTATATCATCACCAAGAATATGTCGATATGTGCCGTGGTCCACACGTGCCTAACACCCGCTTCTTAAAAGTGTTTAAGCTAATGAAAATGAGCGGTGCTTATTGGCGCGGTGATGCCAAAAATGAACAGCTTCAGCGTATCTATGGTACAGCGTGGGCGGATAAAAAAGATCTTAAAGCCTATATTCAGCGTATTGAAGAAGCGGAAAAGCGTGATCACCGCAAAATTGGTAAAGCGCTTGATCTATTCCATTTACAAGAGCAAGCACCGGGCATGGTGTTCTGGCATCCAAATGGCTGGACCATTTATCAAGTGCTTGAGCAGTACATGCGTAAGATTCAACACGACAATGGCTATAAAGAAATTAAAACGCCACAGATTGTTGATAGAAGTCTGTGGGAAAAATCAGGACACTGGGATAACTACGCAGAAAACATGTTCACTACCAACAGTGAAAACCGTGATTATGCCATTAAGCCAATGAACTGCCCTTGTCATGTACAAGTATTTAACCAAGGTTTGCGCTCATATCGTGACCTACCTCTTCGCTTAGCTGAATTTGGTTCATGTCATCGCAATGAGCCTTCTGGTGCGCTACACGGCATCATGCGTGTTCGCGGATTTACTCAAGATGATGCGCATATCTTCTGTACCAATGAACAAATTGGTAAAGAAGCCTCTGACTTTATTAAGCTGACATTAGATGTGTACAAAGACTTTGGCTTTGATAACATCGAAATGAAGCTATCGACTCGCCCTGAAAAGCGTGTCGGTGCTGATGAACTATGGGATGCAGCAGAAAAATCACTTGCTGATGCCTTAGATACTGCTGGTCTAAAATGGGAACTACAAGAAGGCGAAGGCGCGTTCTATGGTCCTAAGATTGAGTTCAGCTTACGCGACTCTATCGGCCGTGTTTGGCAGTGTGGTACGTTACAGCTTGACTTCAACTTACCTAACCGCCTAGAAGCAGAATACATTAATGAGCAAGGTGAGCGTGCAACACCTGTGATGCTGCACCGCGCTATTTTAGGCTCATTCGAACGCTTTATCGGTATGCTAATCGAGCACTATGCCGGTTGGTTACCTGCTTGGCTATCACCACAACAAGTGGTTGTAATGAATATCACAGACAAGCAAGCTGAGGCCTGTCAAAATGTCGTCAGTGAGCTGCAAAATGCAGGATTACGTGCCATTAGTGACTTGCGTAATGAAAAAATTGGATTTAAGATACGAGAAAGAACATTAGAACGTATCCCCTATATGCTAGTATTAGGGGATAAAGAAGTTGAGTCAGGACAAGTTAACGTACGTACACGTGAAGGCGAAAACCTTGGTGTGATGTCTGTTGCCGACTTTATTGAATTAATACAGAAAGCCGTCGCCCAAAAAGGACGACTACAACCTAAAACTGATGAGGAGTAATACCTATTAAACAGTCAAACCGTTTGAACATCAACGAAGAGATCCAGCAAAAACAAGTTCGCTTAGTAAAAGAAGATGGCGAACAAATGGGCGTTGTCGATATTGAAACTGCCCTACAAGCGGCTCGTGATGACAATCTAGATTTGGTTGAATTGGTACCAGATGCTAAACCGCCTGTGTGCAAAATCATGGACTACAAGCGCTACTTGTATGACCAAAAGCAAAAGGCGAAAGAAGCTAAGAAAAACCAAAAGCAAACCCAGTTAAAAGAGATGAAACTACGTCCAAGTACTGATGAAGCAGATTACCAAGTAAAACTGCGTAAAATCATCAGCTTCTTAGAAGATCAGGACAAAGTTAAAGTAACCATCCGCTTCCGTGGTCGTGAAATGGCCCACCAAGAGCTTGGCTTACAGCAGCTTAATCGTATCATTGAAGATACGTCTGACATCTCAAACGTTGAGCAGCCACCTAAAATGGAAGGCCGTCAAATGGGTATGCTACTTGGCCCAACACGTAAAAAGTAATCCTGTGTGATTACTGATATGCTTAACTTATAGTTGATCATCTTGTTTGGCTATAAGGCTGCTCTATTATGGACCAGCCTGTCAGTTAATCGTAACGTTTTAATCATGCCACCAATTTGCAGCAGCAGATTGGTGGTTTTTTTTGCTGTTAAATATATTTACGCTTTCACTATTGGGTTTTGGTGACAAATTAAGGTACATTAGATTTAATCTTAAATGAAACATGATGAGCTGATGCTTTAGGGTGACTGGCCGATTAAAACCCATTAATTTTTTATGTGGCTGACTTTTATCAAACTGATTTTTAACTAAGCAACTTTTTATACAGCAGCTTATAAACACCGCTGGTTATCCCTATTTTTTACACTATTGCCAGATCACTTTTAATCATCCATTTTTATAATAATTTATAGAACAAAAAAGGAAGTCTTTATGCAAGAACTAACTCCGCCAGAGAATACGAATAGCCCATCAATTAGCTTAACGCCACCTGAGCCAGTCAGAGAAGTACCCACCAGTGAAGCCGATCAGATTGTCAAACTCGACCCAAACCAAGTGCCTGAGTTAGATGCCAAAGTTGATGCCTTTGTCAATCACGTGTTGACCAACCCGGTACAAAGTGACGAGTTCAAACAAAACGTACAGTCGATTCATAACTTGGGTAATAAAGAAATTCGCGACTCTGCTCAAGTGTCTAATCGTATGTTGGATATGCCGGCCAAAAGCTTAGACAAAAGCCTATTCGACAATTCACCTATCGCAAAATCTCTCACCGAGCTACGTGGTATTGTTGAAGATTTAGATCCGAGTAAAAAGCAGCTGACCAGCTCACGCAAACTGTTTGGCTTGATTCCTCTGGGCAATAAAGTACAAGATTATTTCCGTCAATATGAGTCTGCGCAATCGCATATTAATGCGGTCGTTACCAGCTTATATAACGGTAAAGATGAGCTGCTTAAAGACAACGCCATGATTGAGCAAGAAAAAGTCAATATGTGGAATCTAATGCAGTCGATTCGCCAATATATCTATGTTGGTAAAAAGATTGACGAGCAGTTAGAACAAAAAGTGTATGAAATTGAAGCGACTGACCCAGAAAAAGCACGCATCATTAAAGAAGAGATGTTGTTTTATGTGCGTCAAAAGAACACTGACTTTTTAACCCAATTGGCAGTTAACGTTCAAGGTTATTTAGCGCTAGACACCATCCGCAAAAACAACTTAGAGCTGATTAAAGGTGTGGACCGAGCGACTACAACCACCGTGTCGGCACTACGTACCGCAGTCGTGGTTGCGCAAGCCATGACCAACCAAAAACTGGTATTAGATCAAATCAGTGCATTGAACAAAACCACTAGTAGCTTAATCGAATCTACCTCGGCGATGATGAAACGTCAATCGACTGAGATTCATGAGCAAGCCAGTACCAGTACCATTGAGCTAGATAAGCTACAAAATGCGTTTAACAATATCTATGAAACCATGGATATGATCAGCGACTATAAAGTGAAAGCTTTAGATAATATGAAGACCACGGTCGATGCCTTGACTCATGAAGTAGACAAAGCTCAAAAATACTTAGATAAATCTAACCAAACCACGGTATTAGAAGTCTCTAAAGAGATAGACACCAAGAAGATTGCCAACCAAAAGAGTACTGACTCGAATACGGTTGATATTGATCTTTAGTTATCAGTTCGTCACGCAGTTCATCAAGCTCAGATACTTGAATGGTTAACTATTAAAACTAACCTTAAAATAAAAACTAAGCACAAAAAAAGCCCCGCTAACTTAATAGCGGGGCTTTTTAATCTAAAGCAATTTATCTATTAAATCAGATAAAGCTCAATTAGATTTTACCTACTAGGTCTAGGCTTGGCTTAAGCGTATCTTGACCTTGTTCCCAAGCAGCTGGACATACTTCGCCGTCGTTTTCACGAACGTACTGAGCCGCTTTAACTTTACGAACTAGGTCTTTCGCGCTACGGCCGATACCGCCAGCATGGATTTCAGCAACTTGAATCTTACCGTCTGGATCTACAACGAACGTACCACGCTCTGCAAGACCCGCTTCTTCAATCATAACGTTGAAGCCACGAGTGATACGGCCAGTTGGGTCGCCGATCATTGGGAAAGTAACTTTACCAATGGCTTCTGAAGAATCGTGCCATGCTTTGTGAGTGAAGTGAGTGTCAGTTGATACTGAGTATACTTCAACGCCTAGGCCTTTAAGCTCTTCATAATGAGCAGCCATGTCTTCTAGTTCTGTTGGGCAAACAAACGTGAAGTCTGCTGGGTAGAACATGAAGATTGCCCATTTACCTTTTACGTCGTCTGAAGTGATTGTCTTGAACTCACCATTAACGAACGCATCAGCTGAAAACTCAGGGATTTCTTGATCAATAATTGACGCCATTTCTTGGCTCCTTTTTTAGTGGGTTTAAGTAAATTTTATTATAACTAGGGTTAATATTATTACCTGTTAACTTTATAACTTGTTAACTTTAGTCTAACCTAACACCGAGTCATTACAGACACATGACGTATTGTCATTTAATAAGTGTGGGTTATGTTGTGCGACACAATGATTAAAATCGCAACACAAATGACTATATTAAAATTAAAACCGTTTATCTATTATCGGCTTGTAATTATCGGCTTGCAAATATACATACCGGCCAACAACAGCTGTTATTGTAACAAAGCCAGTCGATTAGTATATTTGAAACACTTTAACTTGATGTTTTGTTTTATAAAACATAGAATCTATTGATAGTCGCTGCGTTTATAGGCAGCTATACCTTTATACATGGTTGCTACCGCCTTATATTTCAAGGGGTGGCTTAAACGTCAATATCTAAAATTCGTGTCTGCAACAACGTATTAGAAATAAATTGTGCAACCTTCTGCTATATATCCTTGATATTAATAAGGTTTTATAGCAGACGTATAGTTATTGTCCGTCATTGCACAAAGTGTCAGGTTAACAATAATTTGAAAAGTAAATAAGCCTGAGTGAACAGTGAAGTTTACGGTCAGATTTCTGATATTTTGTTTTTAGTTTTATAATAAAAGCCTACCCTATTTTGGCGGCAGCAGACCATAACTAATTTTTCTAATGACTAAATATTTAATTAACCAGATATTGAAATAATCAACTTACTCAATTACTCAAAAATAATAAACGACCAAGAGACCTTAAATGATCACATTAAGACAATTAGAATTCGCTATTGCAGTTGCCAAGCACCGTCATTTTAAACGTGCTGCTGAAGAATGTAATATCTCACAATCAGCGTTAAGCTTGGGTATTGCCGAGTTAGAAAAGCAGTTAGACACTCAAATATTCGAGCGCAATAATAAACAAGTGCTTATCACCCCTATCGGTGAAGAAATATTGGTGCGTGCGCAGCGTATATTCTCAGAAATCAATGACTTAACCACGCGCGCTCACAGTCATCAGACGCCGCTGGCTTATCCGATGACGGTGGGTATGATTCCAACCATTGCCCCTTATTTATTACCGAAAATACTGCCTGAGTTAAAAACACAGTACCCAAACTTTCGCCTAACCGTTGTCGAACGTCAAACAGAGCGTTTGCTAGAACAAGTGCGCTATGGCCATATTGATACCGCCATTATTGCGCTGCCTTATGCGCTTGAAGGCTTACACAGCTTTGAGTTTTGGGAAGAGGATTTCTTTGCTATCTTCCCAAATGACAATCCTTTGGCACAATTAAAGCAAATTAGTGCTGAAGATTTGAGTAAAGCCAACTTGATGCTATTGGGTGAAGGCCACTGTTTAACTGACCACACCTTGTCGGTTTGCTCGTTTGATCGTGAGGAGTTTAAGTCTAATTTCTCAGATGCTAGCCTGAACACTTTGATTCAAATGGCAATGGCTGGCATGGGTACCACCTTGATTCCAGAGATGGCATTAGAACAGGTACATCAACAGAATAATAACGTCAGCACGGTGCCGCTATCAGAAGCAGGGCCTCACCGCCGCATTGCTTTTGTGACTCGTTTAAATTATGCACGCGTTGATGATGTTAATTTATTGGGTAATATATTTAAGTCCGCTTTGGAAAAATCATCTAAGCAATGGCATCAATAAATTTTAAACCCATTAGCGAATAAGCAGCAAAAAAATAAGGCAATACACATGCAACAAGCATCCAATAGCGCTGTCATAGAACATCTGCAACAGCGCTTTATTGCCTTATTGCAACGCTTAACTGATTCACAATGCTTGACTGATGTAGAAAATCAGCGCCCAAAAAACCGACACCAATACCCACTTTGGCAATATCAACTGTGGCAAGATATTTGCCATCATTATAGTGAGCCGCAGCGCCACTATCACACCTTAACCCATCTGGCACAGATGTTTCATCAATTTGATAAGCATCAAAACCAGCTGCATAACCCAAACGCCATCGAACTTGCGATTTGGTACCACGATATTATTTATGATCCCACCCAAACCGATAATGAACGCCAAAGCGCTGATTATTTTCAGCGTGTGGTTAATACCTGTCCGCAACTGGCTGACTTAGTAGCAAAACAGAATAATCTATTAATTCAGCAAGTGACTGCACTGATTATGATGACTGCTAAACATGAGGTTAGCCAAGCAGATGCTGAATTAGAACAAAAGATAACGTTGAAAGTGCAAGACAGCCAATATTTTTTAGATATGGATTTGGCGATACTCGGATCACCCAGGCAGGTTTATCAAGACTATGCACGTCAGGTTCGCTTAGAATATGCGCATGTGAACGACAGTGCGTTTAAGCAAGGCAGAAAAGCTGTTCTTGAACGATTTTTACAGCGTGAGCGCCTTTATTTTACTCAAGCCTTTTATGCCGAATACGAGCAAAACGCACGTCACAATATACAACAAGAGATTAGGGAATTAACAGATTAAAGCATTAATAGATTACAGCGTTAATCCCCTTAATCCACAGCACCCGACTTGCCAGCCAACATATCATGCCAGTGCTTATAATCTGGCATTGAGCGCTTCACCTCACGCCAAAACGCTGGACTGTGATTGGCCTGATGCAAATGACACAGCTCATGCACAATGACATATTCAGTGCATTCAATCGGATAAGCTGATAAATACACAGACAACCACACCCGCTTAGCTCGGGTATTACAGCTGCCCCAGCGTGTCTTCATCTTCTTAATCCGCATCTCATTGGCATAAGCACCAACAATCGGCTGCCACTTGGCAAACAGCTGCGGCATCACTGATTGCAGCTCATGTCGATACCAGCGTAACCGCTCTGCCTCACCCATCACCAACCCTTGCGGCTTGCCCCATAATGTCACTGGTTGTAATGGATTGGCATTAGCATTATTGCCCGCTGACTCATCAGCACTACCTATTTGCTGCTGACGCTTGAGCCGCTTCAGCAATACACCATGCTGATTAATCGCCCAATCTAAACGCTTAGAAAGCGCAAATACGATATCTTCCTCTCTGGCGTAGTGTGGCGCTGATACAGATAATTGATTGGGTTTTAGACGAAAATTGATGTTTTTTACACGTTTGCGGGTCACACTGAGCTCAATATCCGCCTCTGCCAACAGCTGCGCCAGCGTTTTCATGATGGCCGCAGTATCAGATTGTGAGGACAGTTCAGATAATTGAGTGTTTAAAGACATAGGTTGACTCAAATAGATTGACTCGAAGCGCAAGGGTGAGCTTGCTGTTATAGTCAAAGAAGTCTAAAGTGGTTACAAGGCATTTGAGCGCAAGTACCACAAATGAAGGCTTAGCGAGGTTAACATCGTAACCGTTTAGTCGTTCGCTGACTATATTTGCTTTGCAATTGATGATGTTACTACTATAGCGTATTTAGGTGATTGTCAAAAGCAAAGTCGCGCGCAACTTTATCCACTGTTATTGAGCCAAACTCTAATTCACCCTGCTCATTTTGTTGATACGGCAAGCCAATACTGGTCAGCTGCCCTTTCCCATCACTCACCAAAAACTGAGGGCTATCGTGATCGAGCTTAGAGTTATGAGACCACAGCGCTGCGCCAGCACAATCTGGTAAATCAACCTCACCCAACATCAACCCAGTACGCAAATCAAACAGTGCTGCACAGCCGCCTATTGGGCTGGTCGCACATACTAGGTTTGATGTAGAATCCACTGCAACACTGGCGATATAATGATGGAATCGATGCCAACCTTTGGTATCAGAATCAGTCATTTGTAGCGGCGTAAAACTCTCTTGGCCTAGCTTATGGGTCAACACCAAAGGCACTGACAGATGACGCTCACCTTGGAACTGAATACCAATGACGACTGTACCATCCTCATGCATCGCCAAATGGCGCACACTCATCTGATTGTGCTCTGGATATATCTGTTGTATTAGCTCACCGTTATGCCGATTTAGGTACACCAGCGACGGCTGCATGCTGTCTATATTTAACTCTTCACGTGATGCTTTCTCGGTTTTGATACCGCCATTGGCGATAACCAAAGTATCACCATCTGGATGCATCACCAGCTCATGTGGACCAATGCCGTGTGTGGCAAACTCTGCTATTTTTTTGTAGCCAAGCGCCACATCATAAACGCCGATTACCCCACTAAAGTCGTCAGTATTATTCTCAGTCACATACAGTCTATCGCCGGCTAAGCTATAGCAGGCGTGCCCATAGAAATGTCTGTCTTTTTGCGACTTAATACTGTGGATGACTTCACCCGTTTGAGCATCTAGTACCCAAAAATGTTGACTGGGACGACGACCCATCACTGTCACTTGCTGCACAGATTGTTGCAATGCTTGCGGCTGAATAACAATGTCATGTACCCGCTCCGGCATAGGCGTCTGCCACACCATATCACGCTGCGCATTGATACCAACCACCGCAAACTCACTGGTTTGCAACTGAGCAACACCACTCACCCACTGCGCTTGAGTGTCTGCTGTTAAGCCATCTTTAGACAAGGCTAATTGCTGCTCATTACTGTCAGACCCTGATTGAGTCGGCAGGTCACTCACATCTTGTCGCAGCTTGCGTTGCACCACATCAAGCACACCATGCATATAATCCGATAATCGTGCATCAGGATTATATTGCTTGCGCCCTAAATGATGTGCCGTAACTAAAGCAGCCGTACCCAAGCTTGTCAGAGCCAATGTTCTGAGCCCTGTCTCAAGCTGAGTCTGTCCGTACTCATTAGTATTTACTGCTTTTGCAGACTGAGCACCTACTGATCGGTTACTCATTAATCGCCATCCGTACTGTTAAAGCCGACCTGCACACCAAGAGTTGGCATCAATTGACGTTTTATAATCTGGGTTATTTCAGTCAGCTTGTCATATAAGTCTTGCTGCTGCTCAGGGCTTGCCTCAGCGATATTTTCTGGCAGCTGCGCCAATAATGTCGAGGTCTGCGCCAGCGAGGTTGATAGCTTATCAGCCACTGGCTGCTGATTGCCTGCTTCTAAGATGGCAATCAGTTCAGGGTCAGTCAATGCCGTGTTTAGCGCGCTCACTTTTGCGGTGATAATCTCTCGGCTTTGACCTGCAGCTTGCGCTGGTAAATGTCCTTTTTTGTTACCAGTCAGACCCAGTGGCTGATCTAATGAGCTGCTCTTAGTGGTCTCAACTAACGACAATACTGAATTAATCCAGCGGCTTAAGCCTTGCTTACTGTCAGACTCAGTGACTCCCAATAGCTCATCTGGCGATGTTTGCCAATCCTGTACGACTTGCTGTAAACGCACACTTAATGCTTCACTGGCGCTCATCACATACTGGCACTGAGCTGCAGTCAGACTGTCATTGCTATACAGTACTTCTTCTAAGCCTGGAACACCTTGGACAATGGCACTCTCTGATGCCAACTGTTCAGCGGTCAAGTTTGGTTTATTGGCAATAAGATCGACAACGCCCTGATGCACTAATCCGCGCTCATCTGGATAGTAATTAATATATAAATTACTCATACTGTCCATGGCAGGGCCGAAATTAACAATCTCAGCTTGAGCCCACGCTTTGGCTAAAGCCAGCCACTGCTGGCGCATCGCTTCTAGCTGCTCTGCATCTGCACCAGCATTGGCTTGGCACGCTTTAGTGGCCTGTTGATTTAATGCCTGACTGTGTTGTAGCACTTGCTGATAAGGGGCAATGATCTGAGTGTTAACCACTTGATCTAAGTAGCTTTTTAGCTGAGTATTGTCTATCTCAATGGCTTGAGCCTTTGGCATGCTGTTGGTATCTGCAGCTGATGTACTGTCAGTGTTTGCTTGCGCATTAGCGTCTTCGGCTGTCGTGCTTTGAGCTTCGGTAGAGGTATCGTCATTAGGCTTACTGCAGCTGATGAGAATACCAGCACTTAAAGCAGACAGTACCATGGCGGCAAGTTGGTGTTTTTTCATAAGGCATCTCTATGGTTTAGTATGATTCTCTAGCTTAGTCACTGGTTTAGCATGATATCGCTATCCAAGCATAACCAGTACTGTTTTTTTATAATCACTTTTTTGTAATGGCTGTGTTATAACCACTTTGTTATAACGAATTTAAAAACGCTTGTAACTCTTCACGTCCTTTTTTATCTAGCTTTAATACTTGTTGCTTATGTGACTCTGCCTCGCCGCCATGCCAAAGTACTGCTTCCATTAAGGTACGTGCACGACCGTCATGCAAAAAGGTCGCTTGTGGATCAACCGCTTGTGCCAAGCCAACACCCCATAATGCGGGCGTGCGCCAATCATAAGAGGTTGCCAAATACTCTACTTGCGCATCTTTTGGTGGTAGCTTGCCAGCAACGGTTCTATCCGCTAAGTCATCGCCCATATCATGCAATAGCAAGTCAGTATAAGGATAAATCACTTGTCCGTGCTGCTCTAGATGATCATCGTCACCTTTCGGTAATTGATAGCGTGGGGTATGGCAGTCTTGACAGCCAATATCAAAAAAGCGTTTTTTGCCAGCCAATACCAAGCTGTCCTGTGCATTGCGTCGGTGCGGGACAGCTAAGTTACGAGTATAGAATTCAACAAACTTAGCCACTTCATCACTGACTTCAACCGGTGCTAAGCCATCACCTTGATTATCTGCACCAGTGGCGGCATCAAGACAGGCAGTTTGCAACTTGGTACAGGACTCAACCGGCTTAATGCGTGAGGTTAACCCCATATCTTCGTTAAACGCACTCATATTTTGAGTAATCAGACGTGTTTGACCCGCTTTCCAACCAAACCGGCCCAAGGCTTGTTTACCCGTCTCTGGATCAATCACCCAGTTGTATTTACCACGCACTCCAGTTGAGTTATTTCCTGATTTTTTTGAATCAGCTTTGGCTTGATTGGCCTTTGCTTGATTAATAATAGCTTGGTCAGGGATATATTCGAGCAAACCCAGTCCAATCATCGGCAATGCCACTCTTGGCGATAGCATCAACTCTGGATCAAACTCACCATAGCCCGGTTGCGTCAGTTTAAAATTAGGACGTCGCAAGGTAACCACGTGACCATCTGCAAAGGTAACAGGAACGTCTTGCCAGCTGACGGCGATTTTAGCTTCTGCGGGCACACCCTCAACACCCCTATCTTGCAACTGACCGCCATACATCGGATGTGCTACTTTTTCTATTTTTGATGCTGCCAACTGGGCTTTTTGCGCGTCGGTACTTGCTGGCATGGCTAAACGAATTAATAAGCTATCTGCATTGTCATTGGCATCGAGGGGCGCATGTCCACGACCATCTTTAATATGACAGGACTGACACGCTGCGACATTAAATAAAGCACCTAATCCGTCACGGCTATCGGTACTGGCCGGTGCGACCACCCAAGGCTGCTTAAAAAACGCATTGCCAATAAAAAAGTCGCCCTTGCGTGATGCTGGGATATTCGATGACGGCTTAGAATAGCTTTCTGCTGAGGTAATGCTCAGCCCGGTATCACCACCTTGTTTGACCTCTTGAGGATCAAATTCAATCAGCTGACTGATAGGCACGCCAGCAAGCTCTTCTATAACTTGGGTTCTACCACTATCTGCTTGCTGCTCGGACGCCGCCGACTCTGTAGCCGACTCTTTATCGGAGACATTATCAGCTGGCTGGCAACCAGTTATTCCTAAAGCGGCTAAGCTTAGCATCGAAGCGGCTGTCATTGTCGTCATAAGTCTTTTATGATTGCCACCACTTCCCCTTTGTTCAGGCAGTTGGTTAACTTTTAGCGATTGATCAACTGTCGACTGGAAACGAGAGTCTGTCATTTGTTGATTGTAAGGACTGCGTGTGACGCTATTATGGCGGTGTGTCATGGCAAAATCTGAACCTTATACTGAAATGTACTCGATCACAAAAAGTGTCTTAAAAACAAAAACACGCTGCCAATTCTACACTGGCAACGTGTCTGTCATACTAAGTTAGGACGCATATAGCTGCTGTAAACAGCATTTTAGATTGAGTCACATAAATTCCTAGCTGCTAAGATTAATATAGATCGCTGCTTAAAACTTTGAGCCGCCATCTGCATCTAGATTATCAATACCCATACTTTTTGCTGAATGCTCAATGGCATCGGTCAATGACTTAAGATCATTAATGGCAGACTCAATCCAAGAACGGCGTTCATTTTGTTGTTCTGCGCTAATGCCTTGCTGCTCTACTTGACCGGCAGTGGCAATCATTTGATCGACCTTAATGCCCTCGTTCTCACCTTTTTGCTCAATGGTATTGAAGCTGGCTGTGACTTTGTCAAACTCTGCTTCTAGCATCTTAGCCGCTTCTTGTTGACCATCATCGATTAAGAACTGCTTGATACCATAATCGCCTACGGTTTGACCTGAAACTGTTTTGTACTGACCATGGAATACATTGCTAATACCACGTGCATTATTGGCATAACTTAAATGAGTTAAATCACTAAAGCACTCATGCTCATCTTCGGTTGAACCAGTGACAAAGGCGACCTGCATACGCTCAGACGCTAACTCACCTAGGGCTAAGCTGCCCATTTGATAAAATAATTGACGTACTGCGTTATCACCACTGCGCGCCATTAAATCACTGCGCAAGGTATTTTCAGAGCCTGGTTGCCACTGTCCAACCATATCCGTTAAGTCATTGACCAATAATTGAGCAGCTGCTTTTAGGTAGTCACCACGCTTAGCACAAATGGCAGCATCTGAGGCATTACCTTCACCGCTGGTACAGCTGGCATCGGTTTTATAATCAGTAAATGGACGGTTGCCCGCACCCTCGCCGACACCATTGGTATCTTGTCCCCACAATAAGAACTCGATGGCATGATAGCCGGTAGTTACATTGGCTTCACTACCGCCAATCTCATTCATTTCAGCCAAAAGCTCTGGAGTAATGGTTTTGGTATCTTGCTGGATACTGCCGACAGTGATGCTGTCAGAGTTGATAATATTGTCTTTGCTATTGTATTCGCCTGCGTAACCTTCTGAGACATAGTCAATTAACGCTTCGTCTAATGGCCACGCATTAACTTGCCCTTCCCAACCATCGACACTGCCTATTTTGCGTGCTTCATTGGCGCTGACAAAACCTTCATCGAAGCGGAACACTTCAGTTTGCGAATAAGGCTGGCGTGCTGCTTTATAAGCCACTTTTGCCGCATCTAAATTGGCTTGTGTTGGATCAGCAACGAAGGTATCAATGGCCGCTTGTAGCTTCTTGGCTTCGCTAAGTGAGTCTTCATAGCCGGCTTGAGCCATGTTGGCATAACTGGTTAGCAGCTTTTCAACGGTTGCTTGATCACCAACTTGCTCACTACTTTTTCTGCTTTCAGTAGCGGCTGCTTCTGAGCTGACGTCACTACTGCTCTGTGTATTAGTGCTCTCTTCTTTTGAGCAGCCGGTTAACACCAACGTCCCAACGACGGTTGCTAGTAGTGCTGAGGTTAGCTTTGATTTGATCAGGTTATTCTGGGTAGCTAAAGCCATAATTTAGTCTCTAATTGTGTTCACTGTGAATTTTAGGTGATGTACCCAAGTTTTTAAAACTGAAATACGAAAGCAGGATACTGTTAGCAATAAACTGTTTAACTTCAGCAACAATTATAATGTTATCGATAACGATTATCAATCACATTGTGAGAACTGACACAAAAAAACAAGCCAGCGAGTGCTGGCTTGTTTTTTCACTGATACAAAATCAGTTTAAGTCAAACGCTTGAAGCATATTAGTTCAAGTTTTGTGGTGCATTAATTTGTAGCTCAACACGACGGTTTTGCTGACGGCCTTGCTCAGTGCTGTTGTTAGCAACTGGTTGGTTTTGGCCATAGCCCATAGTGCGAACACGATAGCTAGCAACACCACGGTTGATTAAGTAGCTTGCGACAGCTTGTGCACGACGCTCTGATAGACCTTGGTTATAAGATGGGTTACCAGTGCTGTCAGTATGGCCTTTAATGTCTACTGTGCTTTGGTCATACTGAACCATAGTAGACGCCAACTTGTCTAACGTGTTGTAGAAAGATGGGTTGATGCTGGTGCTGTCATGAGCAAAGGTAATGTTACCTGGCATAACTAAGTCAATGTTACCAGTATTTGGGTTACGGTTAACTTCAACGCCAGTACCTGCCATTTGCTGCTTAAGTTGTTTTTCTTGGTTTTCCATGTATAAACCAATAGCACCACCTAGTGCTGCACCAATAGCGGCATCACGGCCTGTTTTCTCACCGCCAGTTGCTTTTGAGATACCTGCGCCAGCTGCTGCGCCACCTAAGGCACCTAAAACGCCTTTATTAACGCTTTGTTGACCAGTTGCTGGATCAGTTGTACAACCAGTTAATGCTAGACCTGATGCTAATGCGGCAATCATTAATTTATTTTTCATAATATTTCCTCAAGTTAAAAGTTGATTTACGTTTTGTTATTTTAGTGCCACATGAAAGTGGCTATCCGTTTTATCGTAGTATGTTTATCTTAGTATGCGATTGATTTCATTAGCCATACCCAATTCGCTTAAGTTGTTTTAGCCAAAAACAATACCTAACACACCTTTATAATCAACATTGCTAAATACCTGTTCCCAAACTGAAAGGTTTTTAAGCCAAACGCAGCTTATGCTAAACCTAAGCTAAGCGAGCCAAATAAGCACTCTGTATCAAACTAACAGGTTGTTTTAGCAAAAGCTTTATAAACAGAAAACTTACTTTAATAAAGTTAGCAAATGTTTCATAGCTTATTATGCCAACTCAAACTTACGTTTATGTAATAATTTGTGGTTTACTGTATAGCATATAGTAATTAACTCACAGCTTTATGCACAGCCTGTTGGCCGCTCAATAACCAGCACCTTTAATAGACTGAATTGGGTTTATTATCATTCACTCTTAGCCTGATAACTCAGATATTTTAATTGTCATATTTTATTGTTTTAATAGTATTATTTAAAATTTGGCAAATATAGATGAGTGGGCTTAAATCGTTGAGATTCAGCCGAAATAGTGGCTAATGACATTAATTATGCTTTGGCATTGTCTTTATACTGATGCTTGGTTTACAATCGTAAACTGCATACTTGTCACTTTAACGCAAACATCAACTTAACGTCAAATTTCAACCTACGCTCTGTGATGTATCAGACTTAGATTGCCTGCTGTTTAACGCTTATAGAATAATTAATTTGGTTCTCTTATGAAAAAGAAAATAAACACTTTTTATCAAAAATTACACCAAAAAGCGCCATCATTAGGAAAAGCGGCATCTTTTGCGACCGCAGCCAGTGTTATTAGTGCCAATACCTTTACTTATGGTCTGCCATTATGGCTATTGGGCGCAACCAAAGTCGTCACTGGATCAGCGGTTGCGGATAAAAAGGTCATTAAGATTGCTAAGCACTGGATCAATGTCAATAACAAGCTTATTGATAGCGTACTGCCAGAACGTGACTGGCGCATTGAAATGCCAGATGATTTGGAAGAAGACAAACAGTATCTGTTAATCAGTAACCATTTATCATGGGTAGATACCAGTATCGTACAATACATCAGTGAAGGCCGATTGCCTCTAACCCGCTTTTTTACCAAATTTAATCTGATTTATATCCCTTTTGTCGGTCAAGCGTTCTACTTTTTGGACTTCCCAATGATGAAGCGCCATACCAAAGCTCAGATCGCCAAAAATCCAGCATTAAAAGACCGTGATATCTTAGAAGCAAAGCGTGCCTGTGAGTTGCTAAAAGACAAACCTTTTGCCTTACTTAACTACTTAGAAGGCACCCGCTTTACTCCTGCCAAACGTGATGCACAAAAGTCACCTTTTAAAAACCTGTTAAAACCAAAAGCCGGCGGTATCTCACTAGCTATTCAGGCACTGGGTCCTCAAATTGATGGCATTTTAGATATGACTATCGTCTATCCTGATGGCAGCCCCTCTTATAGTGACCTTTGGAAAGGTAATATCAAACGTCTAGGTGTTAATTTGCAACGTATTGATATTCCGCAAGAGTTGTTCACCGCGATCGAAGAGGGTGATTATAATAATGATGAAAATATGAAGCAGACAATGTATGCTTGGCTAGACAAAGTCTGGCGTGATAAAGATGAGCTAATCACTCGCATGCACGCTGATTTTGCCGATTCGCCCAAATCATTTAAATCCTAAAGGCACCCCAACCGCATGACTGACTCACAACAGGATACGCAGCTAACACAGGCAGACTCTGACCCAACATCGACAACACCCAATGAGCCGCCAAACCAGAGTAAGACAAGAGCCATTCTAGGTTTGGGTTACGACATTATCATGCTACTGGTGATTGTCATTGACCTGACAATTATCAGTATCGACCTGTTATTGATGAGTAAGTTTGCGGCGCAAATGGCCGACTGGCTGAATGTGAGCCAGTACTTGCGCGTCTATACTGACGGCATCCACTTCCCGTTAAGGGTGTTGGGCGGCTTTTTTACCATCTTCTTAATTGTCGAGTTGGCACTGCGTTGGGGACTGGCCATTATCAATAAAACCTATTCTCGTTGGTTTTTCTTTCCCTTTGCGCATTGGTACGAAGTACTCGGTTGTTTTCCACAATTTCGTGCGTTACGTTTGCTCAGAGCCTTTTTTATTGGCCGTAAACTGTATCAGCTTGGCTATCAGGTATTGCCGAAAAAGTGGATTGCCTTTGGTAAGTTCTATTACGATGTTATCTTCGAGGAGCTGTCGGATCGAGTGATTCTGACCTCTACCGATAATCTGCGTCAGCAGTTTGCAGATGAACAAGCCAATCAACGCTTTCTTGATGAAACCCTCAACAAAAACCGTGGTCAAATCGAGCAGTTGTTATCCTCTATGCTCAAGCAAGAACTGACACCTAAATTACAACAACTGGCTCAAAGTGATGGCAGCAAGCAGCTCGCCTCTGAGGTCGGTGCAGCGGTACAAGAAGCGTTATATAATACACCTGAGCTACGTCGTTATCTGCGTATGATACCGATCGCAGGTGGGCTGATCGAAAGTGAGCTGCATACAGTCAGTCAAAATATTGGCCAAAACATTACCCGAACCTTAATCAGCCACCTCACTCAGCCGCAAGTAGCGCATCCAATTATTGATGAAGTGGCCAAAACCATTGCCAATATTGAGCTTGATAATCCTGAGCTTGAGCAATTAGTGTCTAGTATCGTTAATGATGGATTGACCGCTTTCGAGCAACAGGTTAAAGTTCAACAGTGGAAGCATCAACAGCAGCTGCATCTGTAGTCAGACTGTATGTGGTTAGAGATGACATTGCAGCCTGTAATACAAACCTATAATGTATAAAATATATAAGATGCACTAACTCACAACCCTGTAATTTATAATCCATATCATCTATAACAATAAACCAAGCAAAAGCAGTGACTGATGTTAGCTGCTTTATGTTTTATCCCGAATTTTTCACTATTCTCAGTTAGCTCTTTTATCGCTTTTGATCTTTAAGGATTTTTTATGACAGCCTCAACTGATGTGACGCCTACCTTAAAAATGTACGGTAAGATGCTCACCTTCACTCGCATTCAATTGCACAGCAATGATCTACAGCAAATTGACGCCTATTTGTCAGAGAATTTGAGTAATAAAAACAGCCAGATTCCGGTGATTATAGAAAGTGACATAGAACAAGATCTGAACTCTTTAATCGATTTATTTTGGTCATGGGGGCTACAGCCTATTGGTGTGGTCACCGGTATCTTAGATGAGGCAGCCAAAGCCTTGCGTTTGGCAATATTCCCAGGGGATGGCAAACGCATTGAGCGCATTCGCCCAACCAAAAAAGCGACCACCACGTTAGCAGAATCTATCCCAGAGCCTAGCACTTCAAAAGATGCTAATTCTTCAGATAACTCAGACGCTGCAGAGAATAGTGACGCTGCGGAAACTACAGACAGCTTGGATAATACAACGGCTGCAGACCCTACTGATTCAGCAGATGCTGAGCAACAAAGCCTATCGCAAAGTAGCAGTGACTTTAGCGGCTCTGACACCATGACTACCTTGTTTTATGATCAGATGCTACGCTCCGGTCAAAGCATCAACCATGTTGGCGGTGACTTAGTTCTGACCAATAGTGTTAATAATGGCGCTGAAGCTATTACAGACAACAGCCTACACATCTATGGCCGTGCCCAAGGTCGCTTAGTGGCTGGTGCAACTGGAGACAAAGACGCTCGCATCTTCTGCCAACGCTTTAACCCTTCTTTGGTTTCGGTTGCTGGGACTTATATCCTGCACGACAGCATTCCAAAAGATATGATTGATAAGCCAGTGCAGGTCAGATTCGTAGAAGGCGAAGGCTTAGTTTTTGAAGTATTAGAAAACTATTAGTAAGTACTGGTAAACTATGAGTAGCTACTCGTAGACTGTTAATTACGCCCAGGTTAGTGAAAACTAGCAGTAATAAAAAAGCAAACAAATATCAATGAAAAAAGCAAGCGAATACTGTTACTTTAGTGTCATCTATGATACCCTAACGCCATGAAATTTGACTTATGTGGTGCAGTTGTGCTTCTAATTTTTAGCCAATAATCTGACACTCAATTAGCCTGCCAACTTGTATTCGCTTGATAGACAAGTTTATATCTACTTTCTAAACTTGCTATTGGTTATATATACTAAGATATATCTTTTGTTAGATTTATCTGTTCGGTTATATCTATTATCTCTCATTATGGACACCTAGTGTCCATGCTCAGACTTCATATTCAGATCTATAGGAGTATGCCATTGTGGCAAAAATCGTTGTAATTACCTCTGGTAAAGGCGGCGTCGGAAAAACGACAACCAGTGCTTCATTTGCCGCAGGCTTAGCATTACGTGGTTACAAAACTGTTGTCATCGATTTTGACGTAGGTTTACGTAACTTAGACTTGCTGATGGGCTGCGAAAATCGCATTGTTTATGACTTCGTTGACGTCATTTCTGGTAATGCTCGCCTCTCTCAAGCGCTAGTAAAAGACAAACGCCTAGAGAATCTATTCATTCTACCTGCCAGCCAAACTCGCGATAAAGATGCCTTAACAGACGAAGGCGTTACTGAAGTGATTGAAGAGCTGTCTAAGCAGTTTGACTATATTATCTGTGACTCTCCTGCAGGTATCGAGCGTGGTGCTCAGCTGGCTATGTATCATGCTGATGAAGCCATCATCGTCACCAACCCAGAGATTTCATCAGTACGTGACTCGGACCGTATCATTGGTGTATTACAAAGCCGTACTAAGAAAGTAGAAGAAGGTACTGGTACCGTACGTGAGCATCTGGTTATTAACCGTTATAACCCAGAGCGTGCTGCAGCCAAAGAGATGATGGACATTGATACCATCTCTAATGACATTCTAAAAGTGCCTTTATTGGGTGTTATCCCTGAAAGTAACAGTGTTCTTGAAGCCTCAAACCATGGTGAGCCTGTGATTCATTATCCAGACTCTATCGCGGGTCAATGTTACGATGATATCGTCGCTCGCTTTTTGGGTGAAGAAAGACCATTACGTCACATTGATGTGAAAAAGAAAAGCTTCTTACAACGCTGGTTCGGGGGTTAATATGTCAAGAAAGAAAGGATTTTGGAGTAGTTTATTTGGCACAGACACCAGAACAGGTAGTGCCAATACCGCCACCGAGCGTTTGAAAGTTATTGTTGCCAGTGAGAACCGTCTTAACTCACGCTTGACCACTGATCGTATCGAAAAAATGAAACGTGAAATCTTAGAAGTGGTTAATAAGTACGTTAACGGTGTACAGATTGATGATGTGAATATCAACCATCGTCATGAAGACAACTTAGACGTATTAGAGATGAACATTAACTTACCTGACGGCAAATAAGTCACTCAGGAAAATAAGCCGCTTAGGTAAACTTACGTTAATATTTTATCTAAACGCTTTGATTTAGCATGACATATAATAAAAAACCGCTTCTGATTGAAGCGGTTTTTTTATGGCTCACTGTATGTATCCATTACTTTATACGGTTACTTCATACAGCTACTTCATACGGCTCATCACTTTGTCTTTATTGATAAATTGATGCTTTAATACTGCCAATAAATGCACCGCAGTAAAGGTCAATAAAGTGGGCCAAACTACCTCTGTATGCATATCATCGAAGAAACGTGCTTTGGCGCGATCGGTGGTTAGCATGCTTGGAATCTCAACCATACCAAACATATCAATCGTACGTCCGCCATACCAAGACATTAATAAACCTGATAGTGGCATCGCAAATAACAACACATATAGCCCAAAATGAATCACACGCGATATCAGCTTTTGCCAAGCCGGCAATATCATAACAGCCGGTGCTTGGCTGCTGACGCGAACGATGACTCGAGCAACCATCCATAATAAAACACTGACACCAAATGACTTATGCCACTCAATATACGAGCCATCGGTATTTTCATGCAGGGTAATCATTATCCAAGTCAGCAGCAGCAAAAGCGCGCTGATCCAGTGAAACAGTCGCACAGCAGCGGGCCATTTGGCTGGCTGAGACGCTACGGTTTTATGATGTTGGTTAAGATTGGTTGTCATCGCATGCTTATCCTTTTATCGGTAGGCCTTTCGTCTGTTTATCTTTCTATGGGACTCGTATTGCATATAAATGCTAAATGATAACTTATAAATAATACAGCTGCTACCAAACCCAGCTATATTTAACCCTATATACTCAGTCCACAGTAAACCACTATAAAATTAATCGGTTTTGTAGATTAGCGTATATGAGCAGCTAACGCTGTTAAGTCCGGCACTATACACACTTGCTGCTGCACTGACACTAACTGAAAAACAAAGTCTGCGCTGTGCTCAATATTTAGACCCTCAGCCTCAGTTGGCTCAATATCTTTAATATCAGACAGTTTAATCTGCCGCTGCGCTAACTCACCTTGTATCAATAAACCAAGCCGTGCATCATTATTTTCACCTTCCAATACCAAAATAGTATCAACCTTCTCTAGCGTCGGCGTTAACGCATAAACTTTAATGGTTTGTGACTTATCCTGTGTGTCTATTGATTGCTGCTCTGACTGTTGCTTTAATTGATGATCAGCTTCTGGTCGCCATAGATAATCAAAGCAATTATTGTCTAATGTGGTTTGCTGAACATCAGCAGGCTCTACCGCCAATATCAGTGCAGTTGGCAAAATCCAATCTGGCTGACCCACAGCGGGAATCAAGGTTGCATCCAATACACCCTGATTGACATTGACCAAAGTATTGGCTGTCAGCGATGAAGGCTGAATCTGAGACTGCGATTGAAAGAGCTGCTTACTATTCACACGTGCTTCCTTTTGTTTTACTGACACAAATGACTCACCTTAGCCGCTAATGCCTGTAAATCTTGAGCGGACATATCTGCTGGCTGCCATAACAGACTGTGATTGGCAGCGGCAATACTGGCTGCATCAAATACTATGCTAGTTTTGATCAAGCTATGCGCGGCATTGGAATGCGCAGTGTTGCCGTTATTAGTATTAACCTGTCGATCACTGGCTATCTTAGTGAAACACAACGCTATCAGCTGCTCGCCAAATACCTCACTACAGTTATTAAACAGTTGCGCTAACGTACCCTGCTGCTGACGGTTAATAATCACTCGACCAGTAGAGTCACATACTATTTGCTCAGTCAGAGGTACGATATAACAATGTCCCGCTTGCATGTTTAAGGTGCTATTAATCACCTGACAGCGCCAATCATTATCTTGCTGTAAATACGCCGGTAAGGCATGCAATGACTGATCTGGATTAATGTTCCCACTGTTGGCATTACCTTTTGTGCTCACTGTAGGCGCAAGCAAAATACTCACCGGCAGCTCAGCTGACAGTTGGGTTAATAAAGCCTGTACTGGCTCTAGATGCTGTGAATCCGCTACTAGCAATAGTACATAACGCCATGGCCGATAGCGTGCTGCTGCATTTGGCGTGATGTTCAACTGCGGTAGATTTAATAAACTTGCCAGCTTACGTCGCAGCTGGCGTTGCCATTTGCCATAAGGTTGACTTGCTGACAACGGCGGCGCTTGCTCAAAGCCAATTAACAGTTGCGGCTTTGTTATTAATTTTTGTTGTCCAGATTGAGAGTACTGCGCTGCTTCTAACAGTTGGTCCAGCTTTTGATATAGCTCACCATTATCATCGCTGTCCAATAACCATAAATCTATCGATTGCTGAGCATAATACTGTAATGCACTGTCACTCAATTTCTCAGGAGCAAAACAGCCCACAATGCTCAATCCTAACTGAGTAAAGGTGTCCTCAAAAGCGTGTCGCTGCTGCTGAGACTCAGCGATAATCATCACCTTTATCGCTGATAATTGGTTTCGATTGTCCCTACTCACTGGCTACCTGCTGTCCAAGCAAGCGCTGTATGCTGCCAATCAATACCGGCTCTTGGAACGGCTTACCCATATACTCATTGACGCCCAGCTGTAGTGCGCGTTGACGATGTTTGTCACCCGTACGTGAGGTAATCATAATAATAGGCAAGTCTTGTAGCTGTGGCTGATGACGGACATGCGCTGCGACCTCAAAGCCATCCATGCGTGGCATTTCAATGTCTAGCAGCATCAAGTCAGGACGCAAGTTTTGTAATAGCTCAACCGCTTCTACACCATCACGCGCCACATAAGTTTGATAGCCCTGACGTGCCAACATCCGTGACGTAACTTTTCGCACGGTCACTGAGTCATCAACGATAAGTATTTTTGGTGTACTGCTTAGATTATTATTGACCCGTTGTGCCTGACGTGGTGTTTGCTGTCGAATTTGTTCTTGATGCAGCTGCGTTTGGTGTTGGCGGCCAGTCTCAGTATTGGTCTCACTTTGATCGTTTACAGTAGCGGTTTGCACTTGTGACACCGAGTCTGTTGCCACGCTCAAGCTTGGCGAAGTGTTGCGCATCAATGCCAGCACGTCCAGAATCAGCATCACTGAACCATCAGCAGTAATAGTTGCTGCCGATAATCCGGTAATGGTGGAAAGCGGACGGCCTAATGGTTTAACCACTAAAGACACCCGTGAGCCGACAATCTCATCAACATGCAGCGCATAATTTTGACCGGTTTGAGTCTTAAGCAAGATTACCGGTGCGCTGCGGTTGCTGTGTGTGCTATCACGCTCAGGAGCAATACCGAACAACAACTGACTTAAATTACGCAGACGATAATCTAAACCGGCTATCTGCAAGCTGTCTTTTCGACTGTTAGTCTGCTGCTCTGTCTTTGCAATCTCAGTTTTAGAGTCATCAGTAGATACAAGCGTACTGTCATAAAACTCAGTCAGACGCTGCATGGCAACGCGCTCAATTCTCTCAATCTGCAACAATGGAATAGCAAACACTTGCCCGCCTGCTCTTACCATCAAGGCATCAGCAACCGCAATGGTCAACGGCAATCTAAGAATAAAAGTCGTGCCCTGCCCTGGTTCTGATTGTGCAGAAACGCTTCCGCCGAGCTGTCGAACCTCGCTGAGCACCACATCCATACCAACGCCACGCCCCGATATCTGGGTAAGATTACTGGCTGTCGATAAGCCGGCATGGAAAATATACTGCATGATATCCAAATCAGTGAGCAACCTATCCTTAGCATCGATTAAGCCTCGGCTAATCGCTTTGCGTCTCACTGAATCAACGTCAATACCTTGCCCATCATCTTGTAAGCGTAGCACAATCTCACTACCCTCACGAGTAATATCGATAACAATGCGACCTTGAGCTGACTTACCCTGTTGGGCACGTATTTCAGGTGTTTCGATACCATGATCGACCGCATTTCTAAGCATGTGCTCAAGCGGCGCGCTGATACGCTCCAAAATGGTTCTGTCTATCTCGTCGTGCTCGTTGATCACCGACAGCTTAACTGACTTACCCAGCTCACTGGCAGTTTGGCGCACGGTTCGCTGTAGCCGAGGTAGCAAGCGTGAAAAAGGCACCATTCTTGAGGTCATTAACCCTTGCTGCATCTGAGTTTGGGTTTGAGCAAGCTGCAGTAACAACGCTTCGGTATCTTGTGTTTTGTTGTATAAAGTGGTCTTAATATCAAGCAAATCAGAAGCCGATTCTGCTAAGGATTTAGACAATTGATTAAACGCAGAATATTGATCCATCTCCAACGGATCAAAGCTGGCATCTGCCTGCAAATAGCTATCATCCAGTTGTGAACGCACCTGTGCTTCAAGCTCAATATCCATGCGTCGCAACTGCTCAGCCAATCGTTGCACCGTGGTTCCCATTTCGCTCAGGGTGCTACTCACACCACTCATACTCAGCTCAATACGAGAACGGTTAATTGCAGATTCACCCGATAAGTTAATCATCTGCTCCATTAACTGGGTCGGCACACGAATCATTTCACTGCTGCTACTGGTCTGCTCCTCTTCTACCGCTTGGGTTAAATCTGGCGGCATATCACTAATGTCACGCAGACCCAATCTTGCATCTCGCCAGCTTTGATAGCGAGTGATGGCATCGACATAAGCTTGCAATGATACCTCAGGTAAGGCTTCAATCTGCTGCTGATGGCCCAAACGCTGCAGCTGCCCAATCAACGCCTGTGCTTTGGGCGGATTAATGCCTTGTTTCAATAAATAGACAGCCTGATCAAGCCAGATATACGCCATTTCGAGTAGCTCTATAGCGATTGGCGATAAGTGCGAGCCTGCCAAATGTTGCTGCTCAAGTTTGCTATAAGTGGTTTGTAGCGCTTCGGCAACATCAGCGGTCGCATCGGCCTGGACCATATGCGCGCCACCTTTGAGCAGATGTAACATACGCTGTATTTCTGCTAACGCCTGCTGCTGTTGTGTATCGAGCTGCTCATCGAGTTGATCATCAGATTGTTGATCTGGCGTCTTGGCACTCTGAGATTTATCGCTATCGTTGCCCTGTGTCTGCGAAATATACTGCTGCCATTTAGGCATAGCATCGATAATCTCTTCAGCCTCTTCTAAGAAAATCGATAAAATATCTGGGTCTGGTGCTGCACTGTCCCAGGACTCAGACTTCATCCTGTCAAACTCTAGCTCAATTGAGCTTATATTTTCGGTTTCTGCAACCTCTACAACTGCTGCTTTTTCTTTATTTTCAACGCCTTGTGGTGCTGACACTGTTTGAGCTATTTGAGGTGCGTCAGCTGTTTGGGTTGCTTCAGTAGTTACACTATTAGTATTTGCAGGACTCATCTTAAGTGATGAGACACCTTTAGCAGCTTTGTTATCCTGTTCATGTTTGCTCTGAAATGCTGAGTTGTCGTCTGTATCGACATTACTATCAGCTTGCGAGACAGGTGCTGCCTCCGATTGAGCTGACTGCTGTGGCAACACCATCGCAGGTAATTGATAGCCTGCGCTTAGCTGCTTGCTACTGGCCAAGCCTTTCAGCGCTTCAACAATGTGCGGCACATAAAAAGAGTGTCCTTGGGTCGCTAATCTGTCAATCTGAGTAGACAGCACGTCTTGTAGCGACTGCATTAAATCGACCCAAGCAAGCGTGGGTACTATCTGCTTATTGGCAAAGTATTCGTATAAGGTTTCAGCTTCATGGCTAAGCTCAGCAATACTTTCAATGCCAGCCATACGTGCGCCGCCTTTGATAGTGTGTAAATGACGCTGTAACACCTGAATAACGCTGTCATCGCTCGGATCTTGTCGCCAAAGCGCAAACTGCTGATGGCTGTCTTCATCAAGTGCCTGTGCCTCTTCAACAAAGATGGACAACAGCTCAGCATCTGTCTCTATGTGCTCAATAAGTGGCTGGTTGTCATCAAGCGCTGTATCCGCTACCGGCTGCCTCTCATTAGGACTCAGCTCAATGGTGCTAGGCTGTGCTAGGTTAAACCATAATACTTTAGACTGAGCCATCTCAGTTGCCAATGCCTGCAGACGCTCAATAACAGCCTGATCCACGCGCAATGCCATGCTACCCGCCAATGAATCAAACAGTCCGAGCAGCTGTTCATGTCCAGTGCTTAACGCATCAATAACCGCTTGTTGCTGCTGCGCTGACTTGTCCTTATCTGGCTTATCTAGATTCGGGTTATGTTGAGTTTGAGCGGATACATCTGCTTGCTTCTCAAGCTGAGTAATAATCGCTCGATACATCTGCTGCAAGGCATCAAGCACAGTGACAAATTGAGGAGACTGAGTCACCTTGCTCAATAACAGCTCGCTTTGAGTCAGTAGCTGCTCAAAATAAGCACTTACACACTCAGCCTGTTGCGACTGAGTATCGTTTGTTTCAACAGATGACATTTTTTGTGGCAACTGCCACTGCGCATCCAATAAGCTATCAATTCCTTCTATCAGCTCAGCAACACTCAAGTGAATACCAGTATCAGCGGGCTTAGTTTCCGCCTCTGCTTGTACCGAGTTATCAAAATTGTACTGTAGCTGATGCTGCAATTGACTCTGTGATTGGTGTAAATCTTGCGCTGGTGCTGACAGGTGTTGCTGCTGTAACTGTTGAATATAATGCCCTATCAGCGCAACCGACTGGCCAATCATGCGTACATGATGATCACTCATCGGCTGATTATGCTGCTGCAACTGCTCAAGGCTTTGCTCAACTGTGGCACTGATATCGCTAATAGCGTGTAGCTGTTGACTACTGGCTGCGCCGCGCAAGGTATGAAATGCTCGCACTAAGCCATCATCGACTGCCAGCATAGACTGCTGCTGTCGATCGTTTAACTGAGACTCAATAGTGTCGAGCAATGCAGTTGCTTCATCCACAAACACCTGCTGCAATGCCAAATCTTGCTGCAACTGATGCTGTGCAACCTCAGAGGCAGCGTGCTGCAAACGGGCATTGGCATTGGCCAAACTTGCCAACACGCCATCATCAGCTGTCGACTGTTCAATTTCAGCAGGCTGCTGTGCTGATATTTTGGGTTCAGATATTTCATTAACTTGAGCGTCTGAATCCGAGGCGCCATTAGTAACAACCTGGGTATAATCAAAGTTAGGATGTTGATTCTTGGCATATAAGTTTGCCGCTGCCATCCATACTGGCAGCTGCTGCGGATAAGGCATTTGCTGCTCAAATGCGGCCATTAGCTGTGGGTAAGCAGTGACCACCTCTTGAAGCAAGCGCTGCATGCCTGACGTCGGCTCAATACTGCCTTCTAAAATACGATTGAGCATATTTTCAATCGCCCAAGCCAGCTCAGCACTGGTGAGCGCGCCGGCCATACGTCCCGAGCCTTTAAGCGTATGAAAGCCTCTACGTATTGTCGACAGTGCCTGCTGATCCGCGTTTAACGTCGGTAGCTGTTGTAAGTTTGACTCTATCTCTTTTAGAACTTCTTCGGCCTCTTCGATAAATATTTCTTTAATCTCAGGGTCACAATCGTCAGCGTCTTGCGGAATGGCAAGCTGATCTAAATAAGGTTGCAGCCACTGTTGTGACACATTAGATTGTACAACCTGCTCATCACTGGACTGCTGATTGACAGCAATGTCTTTTAGTTGCGGTGCCGTTTGTTGAGAAGCTTCTGAGATTTGATCTGGTTGCTGCTCTTCTTGATTTTGCTCTGATTGCTGATGATGAGTTTGATTTAACTCTTCAAGCTGACTGGCTGTTGTTTGCGTATTGTTCAGTAATGCTTGCAGTTGCTGCTGGCTATCGATGATTAATGACTGCTGATATCTGCCCAATTCGACATAATGACTCAGCTGTTGCAATAACAGCTCACTGGCCATCAACACCTGTGCACTGTCACTCAGGGGTAAAGTTTCAGTCGCCACTGCTTGCAGGGTGCTAACAAGCTGCTGGGTCAGGCTCGCAAAATCAGACAACTCTGCCAGTGCTAACGTGGCATGAATCTGCTGGTACTGCTCAACAATATCCCCAGCTGTGGCCAATGACTGACTGGTATCCAGCTCTGAGTTCTGTAGCGTATACAGCTGCTCATGCAGCGTCGATAGCTGCTCTTTTACTAACGGAAACATCCACTCAAAGGTAAATGACGGGCTTGAAGAACGACTCATTATTTATCCTTTAAACAGCCACATCATCTTGATCGAGTTTGAACCCAGATACTGACTCTTGTAACGCTGCCGCCATCTCGTTGAGCTGGCCAACTGATCGTGCCGTGGCTAGCGTCCCTGAAGTTGTCTTAGAGGTCACCTGTTGAATGTCATCCATGGTATGCGAAATATGACCGGCTGAGGTCGCCTGTATTTGCGCTTCGTTTGAAATGCGCTGAATCAAATCGGCCAAGTTATTCGAAACGCTTTGCACCTCAGTTAACGCCTCACCAGCATCGGCAGCCAGCTTCGCACCTTGCACCACTTCACTGGTCGTCGACTCCATCGATCTCACCGCTTCGTTGGTATCGGCCTGAATGGTTTTTACCAAGCTTTCAATCTGTTTGGTCGCATTGGCTGAACGTTCAGCCAGACGTTGTACTTCATCAGCAACAACCGCAAAGCCTCGTCCTGCCTCGCCAGCCATAGAAGCCTGAATTGCTGCATTTAACGCCAATACGTTGGTTTGGTCGGCAATGTCATTAATCAGGCCAACAATATCTCCAATTTCTTGTGAAGACTCACCCAAGCGCTTGATACGCTTAGAGGTTTCTTGGATTTGCTCACGAATGGTCGACATACCATCAATCGAGCGCTGCACCACTTGTGCACCGTTATGCGCAATGGCCACTGAGCGCTGCGCAACTGAAGCAGATTCGGTAGCACTGGTCGATACCTGTTCGATAGAGTCCACCATTTTGTTAATAGCAGCAGATACTTCAACAATCTTTTGTGATTGCTGTTCAGATGATTCAGCCAACTCAGTTGCGGTAAGCTGAGTTTGACTTGACGACTCAGCAACGTTGGCCGCGGTATTATTAATAGCTTGTACCAGTTGCCGCAGCTGATCAATGGCATAGTTAACCGAATCAGCGATGGCACCAGTGATGTCTTCTGACACAGTGGCATTGACCGTCAAATCACCATCTGCCAAATGCTCAAGCTCATCAAGTAAACGTAAAATTGCTTGTTGGTTTTGCTGGTTTTCTTCTTCTACCACACGTGCCCGCTGAGCCTGAGCATCCATTTCATCACGTTGACGCAAGGTTTCTTTTTCAATTAACAGTCGCTGTGTGGTACTGCCCGCTTTATATAAGCGATACAGCATATAAGTGGCACCTAATAGGCTGATGATAAACAGGGCTGCCGGCCAAACAATCTGGTTACTGGATAGCAGGTAGTCCGCCACTTTATTGACATTAATCAATAAGTAAATAAGACTGAGCACCGCAATGACACCCAAAATAGCGAGGCCATAAATCCATTTTTTTTGATGGCCTTCTTGATCAGCTAATAATTGTTTATTTTCAAAATACGAGACGTGGCGTGTGGGCGAGTTAGTGGCGTCTTTCATTCAGGCTATCCTTAAAATAAGTCTTTTTTATGCGGCTTATTTCTGACTGTTTTTTATTTGATTGAATTATTTTTTGGTATTTGGCTTTTGATTAATTATTTGGCTAATCAGTTCATTTATTCAGATTTATATTAAATCCGCGCTTCTAAAAAACGGGGATCTTCGATTAATAAACTGGGCATAAATACTGGCCACTGCTGCTGATCATCTGCCACAAACTGACCATGGTTATACGCTAAAAAAGGCGAATCGGTCGGCAGACTTTTAGCAACGTATTGCTCAGGTAAGAACTTTTTTATTTGGGTCACGGCGTCGACCAGCAGTCCGACCGATATATCTTGCTGACGAATCACCAATACTTTTTGGCGCTCTTGCAATGCGGTATAAGCAGCGCCTGGCGTGTGTGAGCGACTGTTTCGGCTGTTTAAATTTAAAAACTTGGCCAAATCCATAATCGGCAATAACTGCCCGCGCACATTAGCAATACCCAGCAGCCAAGACTTGGATAAAGGCACTGGTGTTATTTGCTGCGGACTGGCGATTACCTCCGTAACCTCACCGATAGGCGCCACGAATTGCATGCCAGCAATACTAAATGCCACACCCTGCCACTGCGGCGTTTGCGGCGCTGTCTGCTGACGCGACTCAGCCAGATGTTGTAAACGTAATAACTCGATAAATCCCTTTAAAGCCACAGTTACTGTCCTATCACGGATTCAATGGTGCTCAGTAACTCAGCTTCATAGACTGGCTTAGTCAAATAAGCCTTTGCGCCTTGACGCTTGCCCCATACCTTATCGGTTTCTTGGTTTTTGGTACTGATCATAACCACAGGAATATGCGCAGTGGCGTCATTACGGGTAATCTTACGTGTCGCCTGAAAACCGTTCATTTCTGGCATCACGATATCCATTAAGATGACATCTGGCAGATGCTGCGCTGCCATCTCAACCCCTTGCTGGCCATTATTGGCTTCTAGGACTTCAAAGTTACTGTTGCTCAAAATATTACGAAAACGTGCCATTTCAGATTGTGAGTCTTCAACCACTAACACCTTTTTATGCATTACTTTCTCTCATTATTAGACGGACAACGCGGACTATACCGATGACTACTCTTAGTTAAATTCAGCCTTAGCTACAGTCTTAATGACAACCTTAATTTAAGCTGCTCCAACTTAAGAAGCCTTTATTTAAACAGCTTTAACTTAAGCAACCTTATGATGCTGACGAATAGCAGCATACAGCTCATCTTTGCTAAACGGCTTGGTCAAATACTCATCGGCACCAACAATGCGTCCTCTGGCCTTATCGAACAACCCATCTTTCGATGACAGCATAATAATCGGCGTATCTGCAAAGGCTTTGTTGTTCTTCACAATGGCGCAGGTTTGATAGCCATCTAAACGCGGCATCATCACATCAATAAAAATAATATCTGGCTTATAATCTGCAATTTTGGCCAATGCTTCAAAGCCATCTACTGCTGTCTCTACCTCGCAACCGACTCTTTGTAATAGCATTTCTGCGGTGCGGCGGATGGTTTTTGAGTCATCAATCACCATCACCTTTAAGCCTTCAAAACGAATATCCATTGTATTTACCTTTATTAATGTCAATGCTTGCACTCAACAACGGTATCATATATATCTATTAAATAGACTGTAAATATCAACTGCTGAGTAAATTTATAATGTTAAAATAACACTCTGTATTCTTTGGCTTTATCAGGGTATTACTAACCAATATCTTTTAACTGATTTGTATTATTTATAATAATATAGGTTAAGCTTAAACTGTTATTAATACAGCGTAACGTTAATAATATTGATATACAGCCGTGGTGCTGATAAGTATTGATAAATTTGATGCCATTTTTAGCACAAATTAACGGCCTTTACTACCAATTTACACGCTTAAAGCCAATTAATGGCATCGCGATTACCAGCCTTAAATCGTATCACTACATCGTCATTATACGCAGCAATGCATGGATGTGTAACAATAGCGAAGATAAAGTAACAAACTGTGTATTGTTAAGACAGACAGAGACTGGGCATTATAGCTATAATACAGGCTAAGCTAGCTAGCCATAATTTTTATTACAGGCTTTTTATAGACTTCGCACTTAATTACAGGCGCTATAACAGTACGGGTTGAATAAACAAAAATTAATCACAAAATACCCCCAACCATTTTTTATTTTAAATTATTTAAGGATTATCATGAGCAAACAAATATTATTAATCGAAGACGATCCAGACTTAGCAGAGCTAATCAGTGACTATCTGGCGATGAACTATTATGAAGTACATCACGCGCCAACGGGTCAAGAAGGTCTAGACATTCTAGATACCAAAGAGCGTGCCATTGATCTGATTATTTTGGACTTAATGCTACCTGATATGGATGGTATGCAAGTGTGCCAAAAAATCCGTGGCAGCAAAAACAGCCAGATTAACAAAGTGCCAATTGTGATGCTGACGGCAAAAGGTGATACCACCGATCGCGTACTGGGTCTTGAAATGGGTGCGGATGATTATATCGCCAAGCCATTTGAGCCTCGTGAACTACTGGCACGTATCCGTGCAGTGTTACGCCGTCATGAGCAGCCAAACCAAGCAGATGGTCAATCAGACAGCCTGACCTTTGGTCGTTTAAGCGTATTCCCAGACAGCCATGAAGTTACTATTGATGACAAACCTGTACGCTTAACCACCCACCAGTTCCAGCTACTACACTACTTTGCAACGCATGCGGGTAAAGTACTGAACCGTGAACAGCTGTGGCAAGCGATGCCAAATGATGACAGCTCGGACAACATTGACCGTGCCATCGACGTGCATATTTCACGCTTAAGAGCCTTAATTGAGGACAATCCACGTCAACCAAAACGTATTATTACGGTTCGTGGTGTCGGTTATCAATTTGCGACCGATCAGGTATAAGCCCTAGTCTCAATTATTGCTGGTTATAGGCTAATCTGTTATGAATCGAGGAGTGTTTATCACAACTCGGTTCATAACGGGTTTACTTATATAGAATCAGTTATACCGGGTCAATTATAAAGACTCATAATCGGCTAATGCATAACCAAACTACTGATTACCTCAAGCCCCCTATTAGCTTAACCTGCACCGTACCAGCTTAACGCATAAAGCACAGGGCTAATTTAAAGTGCAGCCAATGCTGAGCTGAATCACCCAACCCTCATAAACCCAACCTATAGTTAGATACCCTTATGCCTCGAATGCCTAGCTTTGGTCTTAAATCTGTCTTTAGTAAGCTGTTTTCCAGTGTGATGTTGACCTTAGTGTTATTCGCCACCTGTATGGTAATACTAATGAACATGGTGCATAACAACTCAGTCGATGCCCGCTGGGAAGTGCTTGCCAAACAAATCATCACTCAAGTCGACCCTTTTGTCGATGAGTTGGATAATGCGACCACTATGAATGAGCTGCTACAGGCTCGTTTTATGTTGGCAGTGATCAAAAAAAGCTTCGACATCTTCGATGAATCGCTTCAGGCAAAAATGGGACTGTATGATCGTCAAGGTCATCTATTAATCCAGACCGATGACAGTGACTTGCCTAAAGAGCTGCCTGCAGACCCGTCATTAATGACGCGCATCCTGCCAGCATTCTTCTCATCAGATACCTTGCATGTGACTGCCATGAGCGATCGCGGCTATACCATCTTGTATGAACCACGCAATCCTCCGAAGCGTTCAGAGCTATGGGCCGTATTGAACTGGTTTACTGGGACCGTTGTGTTGGTCGGGCTAATGTCACTGGTACTATGGCAGATCGCACGCTCTATGACATGGCGTATCAATCAAATGAGCAAGCAAATGGAGCAGCTGGGTGAAGGTGACTTTAGCGTGCGTGTTCCTGCCGAAGGTAACGATGAGATTGCCAGCTTAGCGCGTGGCTTCAACCAAGCGGCGCAAAAGATTGAGCAACTAATCAATGCCAATAATCTACTACTGGCGCATGCCTCACATGAGCTACGCACTCCCATTACTCGTATTCGCCTACAAGTTGAAATGATGGACATGCTGACCAATGAGCTGTCCGAAAAGACCAAAGCACAGTTTAATAAACGCGCTCAAGCAGTCAACCGTGATCTTACTGGATTAAATGACTTAGTAGAGAGTATTTTATTGGTCAGTCGTTTGGACGCCGGTCATGCTGCACAGGCAAATGAGCGTCTGGACTTCTATGACTTGGTCAGTCAGGAATGTCAACATTACCCAGAAGCCACACTATACGGTGATCCACTGGTGATTGAAGGACAGCCCAAGCTTCTGATTCACCTAGTGCGCAATTTGCTTAATAACGCCCTGATTCACGGCGAGCCACCTATCGAAGTTCAGGTATACAGCGTGGTTCAGCAAAAAGATGCGCTGCAACCACCAAAACAACTGACTGATAAAATTGCTGCACATAAAGCAGAACTGAAAGCCGAAAGCGATGCCGAAGCATTGAGACTCAACGCCGACCTCTCCGAATCTGAAGATGATTTGGCTCAAAATGAGGCAGGCACTGGCAATGATACTGAGCAAACTGATTTAAAAGAGGCCAACGGCTCTATCAGTGCAAATAACACTGAACACAGTGAAGGTGACAACTTGAGCGCTTCTGCTGTAGAGTCTTCAGAGACACAAGCTAATAGCAAAAAGAACGCCTCTAAAAAAGCGAAAAATAACAGCACTAAGTCAAATGAAACTGGCTTTGCAAGACGACTACGCCGTGTGAAAGCCGAGCCGGTAGAAGTGCCTAAATACGCTGTACTGGCCGTTATTGATCAAGGTAAAGGCATTCCTTTAGACAAACGAGAAGAGATATTTAGTCCTTTTGTGCGCTTACAGCAAAAGAAAAAAGGCTCAGGTCTGGGCTTGTCTTTGGTATCACAAATTGTAGAAGCGCATAATGGCCGAATTCGCACCGATACTTATCAAGGTCACACTCGCTTTATCGTGCTTTTACCGGTTGATGATACAGTAGAGGTAGAGCGACCTAACTTCTCTTAGAGCCGCCTTATTTTCTCTAATTATAACCCGTAATCTAAGAACCGCGCAGCTGAATAAGACTTGGCTGCGCTTAGCTTAAGCTTATAAATGGTACAGCACTGCCCTAAAAACAGGCGTTAAAAACGTTAATCAACAATAGAATAGCAACACTAACAACCACTAAAAAAACATCTGCTGCGCCAATCTAAACGTATTGCAGTGTGCTTCAACCACATCCTCGACACTCTCAGAATAACCACCGCCCATTACCACTGCGATAGGAATGGCATGCATCTTTGCCTGCTGTAATACAAACTCATCGCGTGCCCGACATCCCTCTTTAGTCAACGCCAGTTTTCCTAATTTGTCAGTTGCCAATACATCCACTGCCGATTGATAAAAAATCATGTCAGGCTGATGCTGTTCTATTAATTTTGGCAAAGTCTGCTGCAACTGCTCTAGATAGGCTTCGTCTCCAGTATCAGTTGCTAGATCAATGTCTAGATCAGAAGCCTGTTTGCGAAATGGATAGTTCTTTTCACCATGCATACTAAACACAAAAACTCTTGGCTCATTGGCCATAATACTGGCATTGCCATTGCCTTGATGCACATCCAAATCGACAATTAAAATACGCGTTGCTTCCCCGCGAGCTAATAGCAAATTGCTAGCAATACACACATCATTAAAGACACAAAACCCTTCCCCATGATCGGCAAACGAATGGTGAGTGCCGCCTGCCACATTCAATGAGATGCCATATTGCTTGGCATAGAGCGCACACTCATACGTCGCATGAGCGATGTAACGTCCGCGTTCCACCAGCTGTGGTGTCATCTCAAACCCTATTGCTCTTGCCTCTTTGCGTGGCAAGGTTTGGGTTTTTAATTTATGCCAATATTCTTCAGTATGCGTGGTCAGTATCTCCTCTTCACTTAGTTTATTGGGTGCAAATAAATTGTCAGTGCTGATGGTTTTCTCTTGCAATAACTGCTGCACAATCAACGGATATTTTTGCATGGGAAAACGATGTCGTTCAGGCACTTGGTAAACGTAGATTGGAGAATAGGCAATTTTTAACATATATGTGACCTGGCTTCTTTTTATTGGATTAAAACATGCTGACAAATAATAAATAACGCTCACTATAGCGATTTATAAAACCGAGTGTCAAAAATATAAAATAAAAAAAAGAGCGCTAATCAAGTTAGCGCTCTTTAAAATCATCAATCAATAGTGATATCTGTTTACTGTTGAATAACTGTCACATCTAACGTAACGCGACGATTTGGCTGCAAGCAATTAATTTCCTGCTCACGAGATAAACCTGTTGAACACTGCGTAACAGGTTGAGTCTCTCCTGCCCCTACGGCTAACATTGCATCAGGGTTAATGCCACGACTGGCCAAATAGCTACGTACCGTTTGCGCACGCAACTGTGATAAGTTCATATTATACATGTCATCACCAAGATGATCGGTATGACCTGTAATAATAATCTGAGCCTTGCCCATTTGTTGATATTCACTCAGCTTAGCAGCTAAAGCATCTAACTCATTGCGACCCTGAGGTAACATATCCTGGGTTTGCCACTTATCGAACGCAAACAAAGCATCTGCACTTAAATTAATACGCTCAGGTGCTGCAGCAACTGTCTCAGCCTGCTGTGGCGGACAATCAGCCGGTTTCCAATAGAATTCTTGACCACGATAGTCTTTATCAAAAATCACTTTGTATTGACATATTTTGACCGAGTCATCAGGCATATAAAACTTCATAATATAATCCCACTCTCGAGCATACTGAGCCTCGCTAAAGTGAGGGCGTCCGATGAGCTGATACAGCTCATCTTTGGCAACGCCAGGTCTAATTTTTGAAAGGTTTTCGCTGTTCGCAAATTGACCCTGATGTTGCCAAGCATCTTCAATATCTGGAAAAACAATGTCTTTCTGCTGTACATGTCCGTCGTCGCTAATCCCTTGACTCAGATACTTGGTTCCCATACAGCCTGTCATTGCCAATAACGCCAGTGAGGCGATACCGATACCTTTTAATTTACTGCTATGTGCGTGTTTCATAAAACTTCCTTATTTGAATCGTTGTTATTTTGATATTTAGGTCACGCACACTTTAAATATCAAAGTGTGCGTGCTTTCGCTAGTTTGATTTCCGATTAAAAATGGAAGCCTGCACCGACTGCACCACCGGCGTTACCTTCTGTATCGGCACTACCACTGATCTTAAATACCCAACGACCATTATCTGACAACTTAGACAGACCAACAGCAACCGCAGCCTCTCCATTATAAGACGCCATACCACCAGTCAACATACTCTTACCAGGCAGATACGCTTGTGGCAATGCTGCCATTGCCATGGCTGAAGAAACACCTGCGTTGGCATCGTCTTCTATGTCATCAATCTTATTACTTAGCTTATAACCAAGATCGCTTAACTGGCTAACGTTAACTGCATCGGTAGGTTTAATACCTGGAGCAAGGTTAGTGATAGTATTACCGCCGTTATTAAGTCCTTGTGCTGTAACAGCTACATCTGTACGACCCGCATCATTAGCGGGAGCTTTGACCACAACACCTTCGTTGTTAACCGTAGTATTGCCTGCGGTTACGCTATCAACAGTGATGTCTTTTGCTAAGCCAACTTCAACACCTTTTGCCGTGGTAGAAGTCGTGATATTGCTATCACCCGTGACTTCAACAGTATCTCCAAGCTGATAATTATTCGCGGTCACGCCATCACCAAGGTTTAACCCTTTGTTAATGCTTGCGGTATTACCCGCAATATTGGTGGTGTTGTTAGCGATATTACCGGCGTTAGTAGCGATATCCCCTGCGTTTTTCTCAACTTTTTCATTGGTAGCGAATAACTGTGAGCCATTAACCGCATCTTTAGATGTTGCACTAATTTCACCATCAGCGACATTGCTAAGCTTGGTCGGTGTGGTGGTAGAACCATCAGCGCTATTAATGCTAGTGATAATCTCTCCAGCATTAACCATGTCTCCCGAGCCATTGATAGCAGTATTAAAGGTGCCATCAGCTTGCTTATAGACTTTGTTACCCTCGGCATCTGTATAAACAACTGGCAATTGTGAGTTGTTCATCACACCTTGTGAATCTACAGACAAGTCGTATACATTGGCGTTGCCAGAAGACGTCTTAGTCACGGACACAGTACCATTGCTAGATTTCACTTGTGTGCGACCATCATCAACATACTGCTTGTTAGTCACTGAGTTTGGCGTATCACCGACATTCTCTACAGTCATATTGTCTGCAGCAACATTCTCTGAGGTAACGTTAGTGAAGGTCACATCATCAGCGGTTGATACTTTGATACCGCCTTTACCGTCATCTTCAAGCTTGATGTTTTTGCCAGTGACAAAGTTCGCTGTGTTGTTATCTTTATCAATGGTTTTAACATTTCCACCATCAATCTGAGTCACAACCGTTTGTAAAGCGCTGTCTGCTTTATCTAGGCTGGCTTTATCATCTGCCGTAAGCTCTACTTTATAGTCAGTTGTATTCGTTGTTGAATCTACCGTTTGCGACACATCTAAGCTATCTGATGACACAGTAGTGCCTTTAGCATTTACCGTGTATACGGTTTGGCCATTAGCGCCTGCAGATTCAGTAACATTGGCAATATTAGTACCACCCTTGACTTCAGTTTTAGCTGATGCTACCTGAGTTTTTAACTGACTCACATTTACTGCATCAGTGTCAGCTGTGCCTGCTTTAACATTAGTAATAACGGTATCGCCAGCATCAATGCCTGTGTCTTTATTAATCGTTACCGGACCAACAGTGACATTATCAAAATCAACGTCTGCTTTAGTTGCAACGGTAAACTGACCACCATCGCGAGTAATAGCGACATTCTTACCGTCAATGAATTCAACTTCATTACTTGGATTAATCAGCTCGCCTGCATCACCATTGGCTTTAACGGTAAAACCTGAGCTGTTAATAGCATTTGCGATATCACCTGAAGTGGCTAGGGCACTAGGCGTGTTTGCCATTACTGTACCGTTACTGTCTGGTATAAAGCCATTTGTGTTCGCAGTAAGATTGCCATCAGCATCCTTAGTGATGGTTGTACCATCGGTGTTAACCGATACATCAAAGGTTTTAGCTTTTGTCGTTGCATCTACAGATTCAGTAACTTTAATAGAGCCATCTTCAGAGGTCACTTTTTCTTGTGAAGCCGCCGCCGCTTGTTGCAGCTGATCTTCTGTGGCAGCTTGACCGGTTACGATATTAGCAGGGTCATAAGTGGTATTGGTTAGGCCATTAACGGTACCAGCATCACCATTGATAGTAACAGGATTAGATGTACCGACGGTTACGACATTCGCTAAACCAAATTCAACACCAGTTGCTGTTGTGGTCGTTAATATATTGCCGTCAGCTTCAGTAAAGTCAACGGTATCGCCTAATGCATAATTATTGTCAGTATCACCATCACCAATATTAAAGCCTTTAGCTACATTGGTATTGGTATCGTTTAACTGACTCACATTTACTGCATCGGTTGCATCAGTACCTGGGGCAACATTAGTAATTTTAGTATTACCTGCATTGATGCCAGTACTGTTAATAACCACCGGCCCAGCAGTCATACTATCAAACACCACATCTTTCGCAGTGGCATAGGTGAACGTAGTGCCGTCTTGAGCAACTGTTAGGTTATCACCAGCAGCATAGGTCACTGTTTCACTTGGCTTAACTAATGTTGTTTGGGCACCCGTTTCATTACCTGCAGCAATGACATTAAAACCTGAGTTATTAATGGCGTTAGCAATATCACCTGAAGTGGCTAGGGCTTTTGGATTCGCTGGAGTATTTACTAAGCCACTGCTATCTGTGGTGATAGGTGAGGTGTTTGCCATGATGTTGCCATCATCATCTTTAGTAATGGTCGTGCCATCAGTGTTAACCGCTAAGTCGAATACGTCTGCACCATCAGTGTTTTGTGTGGTTGCAACGGTAATCGAACCATCTTCAGAGGTAACTTCTTCTTGTGAAGCAGCAGCCGCTTGTTGTAGCTGATCTTCTGTGGCAGCTTGACCGGTTACGATATTAGCAGGGTCATAAGTGGTATTGGTTAGACCATTAACGGTACCAGCATCACCATTGATGGTAACTGGTTTGGCTTTACCGACGTTTACAACATTTGCTAAACCAAATTCAACACCGGTTGCTGTTGTGGTCGTCAATACATTACCGTCAGCTTCAGTAAAGTTAACGGTATCGCCTAATGCATAATTATTGTCTGTATTACCATCGCCAACATTAAAGCCTTTGGCTACATTGGTATTGGTGTCTTTTAACTGACTAACATTTACTGCATCAGTGTCAGCTGTACCTGCGGCAACATTGGTAATGGTTTGACCTGCATTATCAAGGCCGGTATTAGTGAGGCTTGGACCATTTGCAATCGTGACACCATCACTATTTAGTGTTGTATTGCCTGTGGTCACACTATCGGCAGTAACATCTTTAAATATTGGATTATCTGACATTTGTACTTGTACCTGACCATCAGTGACAACCGTTTGCAGGTTAGTCGCTGAATACTCGGTACCTGCTGTTTCAGCAGAGGTATCTTCTGATAGTCCGCCAATAGCAGTTGTTGAGCCGATAATATTCAATGTAGAACCTAACTGTTGCTGTGTACCGTTATTATCAGTATCAGCATTAGTATTACCAGTGAAGGTAAGTTCTCGGTTGGCTAGGTCTTGGACAGTGTTTAACTGACTACCATTAATAGCGTCGGTAGATGTGTCACTAATAGTGCCTGGCGCAACACCGGTAATAACGGTATCACCAGCGTTGATACCGGTGTCTTTGTTAATAGTCACAGGGCCAACTGTGACTTTGTCAGCAGTCACGCTATCAAAGGTAACGTCTTTGGCTGTGGCAACTTCAATACCACCATTACCATCATCGCTCAGTACCATATTGTCGCCTGTGACAAAGTTAGCGGTGTTGGCATCTTTAGTGAGTGTTTTAACGTCGCTACCATCAATTTGAGTAATCACAGTTTGCAAGGCACTGTCAGCTTTGGCTAAGCTGTCTTTACTGTCTTGTGACAGATCAACGGCATAGTCTGTGACATTGTTAGTATCTTTAGTGCCTTTAGTCACTTTCACGGCATTTGAGCCTGCTGAGGCAGTTGTGCCATCTGCATTTACAGTGTATATAGTTTGTCCATCATCACCAACTTCAGAGACAACATCAGTAACGTTAGTACCAGCTTCAACTTCCGTACGCGCTGTCTTTAATTGTGCAACATTAACTGCATCGGTATCTTCACTACCTGCGGCAACGCTAGTAATCTGACGTGTAATTGATGTCTCACCATCCACGTCACCAACAGATACTGCAGCACGAGTAGCACGCCATACTGGTGTCTCTAGTGTAGAGTTTGTTTCAGTAGCCATATCATAGCCACTAACCGTAGGCACATCTCTATTAGCGACTGAATTAGCACCTAATGCAACACTATTATCAGTACTAGCAATTGCGCTTGTTCCTATGGCAATAGAGCTTTCATTATTTGCTTGTGCACGCTCACCAATAGAAATGGTGCTGCTCACAGAAGCGTCTGTACTACCAATATTATTACCTGCACTTTCACCAATAGCGATATTTGTACTACCAACTATGCTGTTACCAGCACCAGCTCCTAAAGCTACGTTATCTTTGCCTGTAATGTTTTGACCTGAGCGAACACCTAGAGTAGAGTTATCTGCACCCGTTACGTTTTGACCAGACCAGCGACCTACTGCTGTATTCTGAGCGCCTGTGACTTTACGTCCGGATTGAGAACCTATCGCCGTATTCCAACTTCCTGTTACTGTAGAGCCGGTTTGATAGCCAACCGATACATTATCATGGCCTGTATTATTGTTATTAGCAGTTCCTGAGCCAGCTTGCATACCTAAAGATGTATTAGAGTAGCCATTGGCATAGGCACCCGCTAACGCACCAACATTTGTTTGAGCATTACCAGTTGACCCACGCCCACTTTGTGAACCTAAAGAGGTAGATCCAGTTCCATTCGCTTCTGTGCGATAACCGACAGCAACACCTTGCATATCTTGAGCAGTAGCACGATAGCCAACAGCGGTTGTATCTTGGCCTAAAGCTGCAGCTGCAAAACCGACCGCAACACCGCGATCTCCACTAGCGATTGCTCGTTCACCTGCTGCAACTGAGGTTAGACCTGTAGCTCCAGCAGCATCGTCTATACTACCTAAGTTATTAGTAGCGTCACCTGTGCCTGTATTTGATTGATCTGCGTTTCTGACGTGGAAATAAGTCTGTCTATTAGCGCCTTCTGCTACTGACTCCAGTTGAGCCACGTTTACCGCATCTGTAGCTTCAGTACCTGCGGCAACGCTGGTAATTTGACGAGTAATATTTTTACTAATATCACCAACAGATACTGCCGCACGTGTAGATCTCCAAGTACTATTGGTCAAATCCGCAACAGGAGCTCCTAGAGGGTTTACGCCTGTAACGCCTGCAGCTGTATCAGCCACACTGCTTTGACCCAAAGCCACTGACCCGGTTTGGATGCTTTTTGCCAATGGACCAATAGCGACCGAACTGCTGCCAGACGCTGTACTATTATGACCAATCGCTGTGGCAAAAACGGCTTGAGACTTTGCTAAATTACCTAACGCAATACCTACATTCTTTTCAGACTTAGCACCATTACCAATGGCAATACCGTTGGTTAAACCTTTGACACCATTATTTGTATTGTTACCTATAGATATATTTGAGTCACCCTCCAAATTTGAACCGGCTAAATTGCCAATAGAGACGTTGGATGAGCCTACTGCGTTTACGTTTGTGTTTCTACCGAAAGAGACATTATTGTCACCAGTAATGTTTCTACCTGCATCAACCCCTAGCGCAGCATTATTGTCCCCTGTCACCTCCGCACCTGCATCAGCACCAACAGCCACGTTATAGGTGCCCGCTGCGTTTTCTCCTGCTTTATAACCCACATATGCAGTGTTATTGCCTGACGAGTTGGCACCTGAGCCAGCTAAATAACCGATAGAAACACTATCTTCACCTGTTGCTTTGGCTTGCGTGCCCACTGCGGTAGCATTTATATAGCCAGCAGATGCCTCTATACCCGCTGCTAGTGCCCCATTTTCTGTTGCTCCAGCTGCTTCTTCAATACCGCCTAAATTAGTAGTTGCATCGCCTGTACCTGCATTCGTACCATCATTAACGTGGAAGTAAGTCTGTCTATCAGCGCCTTCTGCTACTGACTCCAGTTGAGCCACGTTTACCGCATCTGTAGCTTCAGTACCTGCGGCAACGCTGGTAATTTGACGAGTAATATTATTGCTAACATCGCCTACTGATACAGCAGCACGAGTTGATGTCCAAGTACTGTTGGTCAAATCTGCAACAGGAGCTCCCAGAGGGTTTGCGCCTGTCACACCAGCATCTACACTAGTAATAGACTGAGAGCCTAAAGCTATTGAGTCATCAAAAGTAGCAGAAGAGGCATTGCCTAATGCAAGTGAGCGTGTCCCTGCTGCATTTGCACCTGGATTGCTATTATACCCACCACCAATAGCGGTAGCGCCTGAGCCATTAGCCGTAGCCGCTCCATTATTAGTACCACCGCCTATCGCCGTTGAACCTGACCCTGTGGCACTGGTAGCACGACCTAATGCTGTTGCATAAGTAGTATCCGCATTACTGTCAGCCCCGATAGCAATCGTATTGTTACCGAGCGATTGTGCTGCTTCACCCATAGCAATGCTATTTGCGCCAGTTGATTGGCTTGATTCACCAAAGGCTAAAGATCCACCGTTGGTAGCTGTGGCGCTCTGGCCTATAGCAACACTAGACTCGCCTGTTGCAGAAGCGTTAACACCAACTGTAATAGCTCCCTTAGCAGTTGCACCAGCTGCCTCTTCAATGCTCCCTAAGTTAGTATTAGCATCGCCACCTGTATTACTACCTGTATTAACGTGGAAGTAAGTTTCATCAGAGGCATTTGCTACCGCTTTTAACTGGCTAACATTAACGGCATCAGAATCTTCTGAACCTGCCGCAACATTAGCTATTTGACGAGTATTGGTTGCATTACCCACTGAAAGAGCACCATAGCTACCTTTTACAGTATTACCAATGGCTTCTTTATCAGTTTGGCTTGCTTCATCAAGGCTGTATACTTGATTTGATTTTAGAATGGGAGTTTCAGATGTTGAGGCACCACTTAAAGCAGCTCTGTTCGCAATAGAGTTATTACCTAATGCTACGCCAAAATCAGAAGTAGCACGAGAAAAAGCACCTACAGAAATAGAATTGCTACTAGCAGCTCCAGCTCTGCGTCCAATAGCTATACCCCTAGCACCACTAGCACTAGACTCATAGCCAACAGCAACAGCATCTGTCGTTGATTTACTCACTTGACCAACAGAAACGCCGCGTACACCAGAATTAGATCTATGTCCTAATGCAGAGCCCCCTGTGGTAGACGTAGAGTCAGGTCCAATGGAAACCGAAGAACCAGCTGCAGAAGCATTGCCACCGATTGCAACTCCACGTTTATCTTTAACATAAGCATTAGAACCAATAGCAACCCCTTGATAACCTTGAATCGCATTTGGATGAGTGCGTGCGTTATTGCCAATGGTAACGGATTCAGTGCCAAACGCACCTGAATTCAGTCCCACAGCAACAGTTTTAGCACCTCGAGCTCTAGCATTAATACCTGCTGCCAATGTACTTTCACCCGTCGCACCGGCCGCTTCGTCAACCTTTCCTAGGTTTGTTGCTGCATTTCCTGTACCGGCATTCGTGCCATCGTTTACATGAAAATAAGTATTTTTGTCTAAATTAGTAGCAACATTTCTAAGCTGCGAAACGTTTACCACATCTGTATCTAATGAGCCAGCAGCAACATTGGTAATTTGACGCGTACTATCATCATTACCGACAGACACAGCGCTTAAAGTGCCTTTGACAGTATCCGTTACTGCTGTATCATCTAAAAAGGCGTAAACGTTATTAGTGGAAAAATCTGTAATTGCGCTGTCACTGGTGGTCGGAATAGTTAGAGCGGCGCGATCTGCAATGGATTGAGAGCCTAATGCAACGGCATCAGGTAATTCATCAACAACGGAAGCGCCACTACCTAAAGCGACTGCATTTGGAGAGAGCTCTCCAATTTTTGAATCGCTACCAAGTGCTACAGACTTTGAAGATTCATATGATATAGAAGCATTTGAGCCCATCAGATATGAGTCTTCAGATCCTACTTGTATGTCTGATTCAAAACCAACAATAGCTGAGCGATCAGCATCCATAAGATTGCCATTACCAGCTGTAAAGGTATCGACAGCCGTAACGACATTCTCAAACCCTGTAATTGTATTTCTATCAGAGCCAAGCCCATCTATAGTATTTCTAGAGCCTAGTACAGCTGCTTTTGAAGGTCCATCAACATACTCATTATCGTTACCGACTGAAGTTATATTGTTGGCATTTAGGCCTACTGTGGTGCCATTACCTACGACAGTATTATTTTCAGCAAACTGCTCAACGGTATTATCATCACCTAAAATGGTGTTATTAAAAGTGTCACTTTCAACAATATTGCCATCACCTGTTACTAAGTGAGACTCACCGCCCTCAACAACATTGTCATCACCATAAATGTCGTGTAACTCTCCAGTTATTTCATTGCGATCGCCTAATATCATGTGGGTAGCATTATCCCATACATTACCTTGGCCAGCTATAATTCCTGAACCAAATGCAGGAGAGGCAGCCATTGCCATTGCAAATGATGCCGCTGCGATAGAGACTGATTTACTTTTCTTGCCTGATTTAGCAAACTCTGGAACCGCTTTAAAAACACCGGTACTTCTACATTTTACAACTTTATAAATATGGTTCATAATGAACGCCTTTTTTTAATTAATTTTTTTCTAACATAAATAACCGGTATTTAAATAGCGATAATACCCTGTTCGATAAATACATTTAGACCATCATCCTTTACATTAGAATGTTAGTAAATGCCGTAAGTCACACTATCAACTGTAATATCTTCTCCTGTATTACTTCGTTTTCCACCTATACAAACAATGGCATATTAAGATTCGATTTCAGCCTTAACACTATCTTGAGTGTGGCGCTGATTGCTTAAGGGCAACTACTATTTAATATCGCATCTATAGCGATGAACACTTAATGATTGTGTTCCATCAGTATGTCGTATTTCACTTGGTTATCTAAAACCAGCAAACCAAATAAAATAGTATTATAAATACCAAATTTATAATAACTTAACAATATAAAAAATAGAAGTCGTTACAGTAAGCTTTCGCAACAGCTTAGTAAGGAGTGAAGTAAATAGTGAGAAAATAAAGTGAGGAGTAAGTCAAATCAAGCCTTGCAAATCATAGACTCAAAGATCTTATGGATCAGATAGACGTATTAGTTGTCTAACAGTCTATTAATGCGGTAGGAAAATAAAGTAGTGAAGACATGCATTTTATCTTAAGCTTAACTCTAAATGTTTAAATCTAAATATATAAAAACTTAAAATCACATGAACGCTTGTTTATTACAGTAGTATGACACTAACAAATGTTTCTGCTTGCATTACATTTAGTTTACTCTTATTTTATGTAAATAAAAGCTACACAAGTGGCTATCGTAGCTTTTGTGTAATTCAGTTTTATCAATCAAACTTTTCTCAGACTCCGTTAGCGCTGGACTTATTAGTACAACTTAAAATATGACTAAAGTTGACCAATTAATAGATGGGAAATACCACTAAATATAAAGAAATAAAAAAACAAGAATAATTAATATATTTTAAATCAATAGGTTAAATTCTTTGAGAACTATTCATAGTATTATCGCAGCTCATCATTTATTAACCTGTTCCGCTATATAACATCGTATTTAATAGATTTTAATGACTCATATTTGCACTATCATTGACACTATCTATAGCCCCAATTTATTAGATTAATTAACATTTCAACCATAAACAGAAATAATTGTTTAACTTTAATTTATCCCAGCTTCGCAGTGCTAATGCTGGTTGTCTCGTTTTGATTTAAACCCACTTATTTTGATAACCCTAAACGACTGCATAAAACCATTATAATTGCCAAAAAAGACCAAAAAATGCCCCTGATGGTTGATAACCACCAGGGGCATATCTAATAGACGTCTTTAAACAATATATCTACTGCGGTGTGGTACTGGCTAAAAAGAATAGGTTTTCGATTTGTTGCTGATGCCGCTGCTCAAGAATGTTAGACAATTCAAAGTCTTGTGGATCACTATTAATAAGATCACTGAATAAAGGGGCAAAAGAGGCAGTCATTGCCATCACCCCTTTTAATAAGTAGCTGATCACAACTGCCGGTATTTCACCCTGATGTGACTCAATAATCGGTTCAAAGTCCAACGAGTTTTTAAATCGAATTTCACCATCACGAATATCTATCTCGATACAACCGAGCATCATGTCATAGTTGAGCTGTGCGGCTAACGTTAGTCCTGCCTGCAAGTGAGTTGCAGGTAATTGAAACGGTAGCACACCATACATAGCAACAAGTTGGGTGTGCTCATGGATGCGAATGACACAGCCCCACTCTACCTGTTCAGATTCTACGTCTACCCTTGCATCATCCCCTTTTTCTTGCTGTTGTTGCCAAGGCGTATGTTGTTGGTCGTGGTCTTGGCGGTGTTCTTGGCTGTAATCTTGGTCGTGCCTAGCCGCATTATTTGGATCTTCATCGGGCTGCTTATCTTTGTGATAACGCATGGCCATCGAGATATGATGCACGTTTCTCGCTATCTCATTATCATGAGCGCTTCTATCCTGAGCTGCATTATCTCCAGTGCCTTTCTGATCCTGTTGCTGTTCCGGCTTTCGGTCATTGGGATCGTGATAGTAATAACTAAGCCCACTCGCCTCAAGATAATCTAAAATACTGTCGGTAATTGGACTATCAGAATAAAGCTGATTTTCGTTGTGCTGTGCCTTGTCAAAAGAAGCCTTGGTATCGGCAGCATCCAAATCTTCTAAGCGAATAAACTTAACTGATTCCTCCTCTGATGATGGTGACGACAATGATTGCTGTTGGGACTGTTTAGAGCCCTCAGACGGCTGCTTTGACGCTTGTTGTTGCGTCGGTTTTTGCGCCTTTTTTTGCGTTAGCGGCTGAGATTCAGAGGCGCCTGATTCAGCGCCAGTACTATCTACTTGAGTGCTTTCTTGTTTGGCGGTTATTAGATACTTTAATCGCTGCCAAAACGAAGGTTTTTTATTTCTGCTCATAGTTTATACATGCTTATCGTGTTGCTGCTTATAGTATGGCTGATGTTAGTATTAATCACTTATGCTGTTGATCACTGATATTGACTCTAAGACACGTCCGTATTGATAACTTTAACAATTAATAACTTTAAGACTTACCGGTTAAAAAGTAGGACAATAGGTTAGTTATGGGCTTAGGTTTGTTATACTATGTTATATTTGCCATCAATGCTAGATTGACCGGTAATCTAACCCTTAACCCCATTAATATTTAGGTTAACATGCACTCTAAGATGAACGCTCAACCTGCCGATGCAGCTGACAGCCTACCGCCTATATTAGCCTTACGTAATCTTACGGTACAGCGGGGCGATTTCCCCTTGTGCGTTGGTGTCAGCTTATCTTTAAAATCAGGAGAGATCTGTCACTTAGTCGGTGCCAACGGTACGGGCAAGACCACGTTATTAATGCAACTTGCTGGACTACTGCCTGTGCTGCAAGGGGATATCTTGTATCAGGGTGAATTCAGCCTGCCTATTGCGCCTTTATATGTGTCGCATCAATTGGGCATACACCCTAGCCTAACCGTACAACAAAACCTTACCTTTTTATTAAATCTGTACGGTATTCATCCGACTGCCGATCAAATTGAAGAAGCACTAGATTGGGTCGACTTGTCAGGGTTTGAGTCAATGGGTAGCAATCAACTGTCAGCAGGTCAGACCCGCCGCGTGACCTTGGCGCGTCTATATCTGATGACGCCACAGCAAACGCCATTGTGGCTATTAGATGAGCCATTTACGGCGCTAGATGTCAGTATGGTTGCGCGCTTACAGCAACGATTACAGCAGTTTGTGAGTGCTGGAGGCACCGTATTGATGACCAGTCACCAGCCAGTAGATGTGGCCAATAAGCGTCTCAACCTGTCTGACTATTTGCCTTCTGACTTCCCATCAGAGCAGCCAGATGACTATTTATCAGATGATTTTTCTGATGACGTGACTGACTCTGACTCAACTCAGGGGGCAGTATGACTCAACACAATACAACGCCTCAGCACATAGCCAGTCAGCACATAGCCAGTCAGCACTTAGCCAATCAACATCTAGAGAATGTCATCTCTACCCGCCAGCTTTGGCGTCGTGAATGGCAAGTTAAACAGCAAGGTGCGGTTCAATGGCTATATCCATTGGTGCTATTTTTGGTGATAATTACCCTGTTTCCATTGGCGGTAGGTAGTGAACCTCAGCTACTACATCGTCTTGGTGTGCCCGCTGTGTGGATTGCAGCACTGCTGTCCTTAGTCATGGGTGTTGACAGTCTCTTTAAGCCGGCGCTGGATAATGGCACACTTGCTCAATTGGTCGTTTCTCGAGCGTCAATCCCGATTTGGGTTCTGATCCGACTCACCATTCATTGGATATTCAGTAGCGGTCTAGTTGCGCTACTTAGCCTATTGGCAGTGCCTTTGTTTGGTCTAAGCTGGTCTGAAGCAGGCGCACTATTGGTGTCGATTGTTGTCGGCAGTCCCATGCTTTTGATGCTATCCGCTATTGCCAGTAGCTTAACCTTATCTCTTAAAAATGGCGCGGTATTGGTACCTCTGATTGCTTTACCCATGCAGCTGCCAGTGCTAATTTTTGCGACCGGCGCCGTTGATCTATATGCCACTGGTCTTAATGGCTTACCTATCTTAGCCCTACTTGCCGCTGGCAGTATCATTTCGGTGATTATCATGCCTTGGGCCATTGCTATGACTCTGAAGATGGCATGGCTGAACTAGTCACAATATTTGCTATAATAGGGCCTCTTAGGGCGGGTCGAACGGTTGGCTTCGAACAGGTTTACAACGTTAGTATTTAATGATGACCGACCATGATGATGCTCACGTGGCTCATGTCTTAATTCACGTGAATCATGTGCTAGAGTTATCGACCATACCCGTTAATGAACACCCCGACTATTCGCGGTTTGTGATAGGTTTGCTTGCAACTGCACCCACTTAACTGCACCCACTTTATAGGATACGTGGTATCACACAGACTCACGTAGCCTCCATTTTGCAGAGTATGACTTTACTCACACTGTGGCTTACAAGGTTGTTTTATTATGCCGAACGCTAATCGATCATCCAAAAACCCTAGCTTTTTGTCACGTCTTTGGCAGGGCTTCTTAGTTACCGTAGGTACGCGTGAATTTTTTCGCATTTTCACCCCTTGGATAAAGTGGCTAGCAGGCTTAGCAATCATTTGCCTGACAATAGGCAGTGTCTGGGGGCTGGGATTTGCTCCGCCTGACTACCTACAAGGCAACAGCTATCGCATTATCTTCATTCACGTTCCAGCAGCCAGTATTGCCTTATCGATTTATTTAGCAATGGCCATACTCGGTGTGATATTTTTGGTTTGGCGTATCAAGACGGCCAACTTAGTCGCACAAGCCATTGCGCCTATTGGCTTTTTGCTGTGTTTTTTAAGCTTAATCACAGGCTCTATTTGGGCAAAACCAACCTGGGGTACTTTTTGGGTATGGGATGCTCGTTTAACCTCGATGCTCATTTTGGCATTTTTATATGCCGGGGTGATGGCCTTATTCGCCGCCTTTGAACACAGCCCCAACCGAGGTAAAGCAGCCGCTGTATTATCCATCGTTGGCGCGGTTAACTTACCTATTATCAAGTATTCAGTAAACTGGTGGAATACACTGCATCAGGGTTCAACATTGACCATTACCGAAGCCCCAAAGATGTCGCTTAATATGCTAGCACCCTTACTACTGATGATTTTGGGCACTTATTTGTTGGTTGCTGCTTTGGCCATTTATCGTACCAATACCTTGATCTTACGCCGCGATCAGAATAAGGCCTGGGTCAAAGAGTATGTGCGTTTGTCTAAGTAATTGACCCTCATCCTATTCAGCCCTTAAGGAGTATGTAATGCAGCCCTATTTTTATAGCATACAAGAGTTTTTAGCCATGGGTGAGCATGGCCCTTACGTTTGGAGTACATGGGGAATTACCGTTGCTGCGGTCATCGGCTTTATCTTTTATAGTATTCATCAGCGCCGCCGTTTATTAAAAGATTTAAAAGTACAACAAGCGCGTCAACAGCAACGCAAACAGGCAGCCAAACGCTAACGCTATTACAAAACATCCATTCAGACAGCAAAACAGTTACCACTGTCAAAACAGACATTTTAATCAGAAGGCAATTCTATGAATGCTGTACGTCGTAAAAAATTAATATGGGTCGCAGCCACCTTAGCAGGCGCAATCATAGCGGTGCTATTGGTGCTTTATGCCATGCGTCAACAAACTGACTACTACTTTGATCCAACGGCTATCGCAGCCGGTGAAGCGCCTCAAGATAAGCGTATTCGTGCCGGTGGCATGGTAGTTAAAGACAGTGTCAAACGTGATCCAAACAATGACCTTAAGGTGCAGTTTGAGATTACCGACTTCAATGCCAAAGTACCGGTCAGTTATCAAGGCATCTTGCCAGATTTGTTCGCTGAGAACTCTGGTGTTGTAGCAACAGGTACAATGCAAGGCGACGTGTTCGTTGCCAGTGAAGTGCTTGCCAAGCACGATGAAAACTATATGCCGCCTGAAGTTGCTGCGTCTTTAAAAGAGGAACATGCGGCCAAAGGAGTTAACCCAGACTCTGAACAGTTTAGCCCAGCCATTCCGGTGAAAGAATCTATTAAAGATGGTCAACATAAAACTGAGACTTTAGCTGAATAAACGCTAAACTTAAAAGGTTAAATATAGAATTAAAAAAGTGCGCCATAGCAATGTTATGGCGCACTTTTTTATTTCGATACTGACCTTTTAACTACTGGCATTTTAGATAAGGAGACTTTAACTATTGACACTTTAAATAGCCGCTTTTTAAATGCCAGCTTTTGAATACGATAACTAAGGTTTTTTGTTTAATTCAACTGAGTTAACGTCCTCACGATGGAACCAACGTAACCATATTTCATGAGTAATAAAGAAAAATACCGCTAAAAAGAAAGGCAGAATATAATATAACAATCTAAACACCAGTAATACTGCCAACAGATACGCTTTATCTACCTGAGGTAACGAGGCAATCATGGTCAGCTCAAACACACCCAGTCCACCAGGAACATGGCTTAAAATGGCCAAAATCATAGACTGAACAAAGGCGGAGAACACCGTAAAGTAGCCGACTCCTGCCCCATGAGGCAACAGCAAATATAGAACAAAGGCCACACTGGCCAAATCAATAATCGAGATAATAATTTGCTTGATGAGCATGGTCGCTGGCGGCATATCAAAACGCCATCCTTTAATCTGTACATGCCGACCCTGCTTACCTGACCAAGCGATAGCAGCCACTACTGATGCCAGTAATGCCAAGCCAATACCACGTATCACTGCCACGTTATGCAATATATTGGGTATATCTAGCGACAAATCTTCTAACTGTGTGTCCAGTTGCGCCATCATGGTAACCGTCGCCTCTGGGTTAAAGGCTAATGACATCGATACCAAGGTAGTAATACCAAAGGTAAAGGCCATAGACACCAACCACACCACATTGGCAATATTCTCAGCCGGCACCTTGTTGACCCCATACATCCGAAACCGTACCCCTGAGGCAGACAAAATAGCCAATCCCATCGTATGCCCAATGGCATAGGCGGTAAAAGAGGTAAACGCTACCTTTTTAAACGGTAAATTGATATTCATATGCTTAAAAGCAATGGTGTCATACAAGGTGAGCACTAAATACCCAAAAGCGACCACAATAACCGCCAAAAAAATATCCATATTAGGAATCTGCTCGATTGCTTCAAATACTTCCGAAATTTGGATGGTTTGAGTGATGGTATATAGTGTCTTTATAGCAAGCACAAAAATAACCAGCGCCAATAGAAACAGGGCACCACGCAGCAAGATTACTTTAGGATTAAGAATTTTCTTTAGGTTAATAGACATATAGACACTTATTGAGATGCTATAAATTTTAAAAAAACATATAACGGACTAACAACTGCATTTATCTGGCTCTAGTGGACGTATACAAGTTAAACCGATGCGGTGATTTATTATAATGCATATCATAGCACTTCTGAGAATTTACATGCCGAGGAAAACGGATGTGAGTGCTATAAACTGTAGGCTAAACGGGATTGATGCAGATAGGTTATTATTCAGAGTTATTATAATAACAGTCTAAGGCCTAGGTTTGTGCATTAATCCTTATTTTCGCGGTATCCAAATACAAAAAATATCATTTATAAATCATTTGAATCATTTAAATCATTTAAATGCTAAAAACTAAAAAAGCGAGCCATGGGCTCGCTTTTAAACACTCACTTTTAAACGATATTCGCTTTTAAATAATGTTTGCGTTTAAACAATAGTTACTATTTCAAATAGTACATCTTAATCTTAATAGCGGTTACTATCGATAACAACTTCTTGGTGTAAACAATTGACGTGCTTCTTCAGTACCTTCATAACGCCAGTGCCATGGCTCTACCATCACATTTGATACCCGAGAAACTTCTGGCGTGAAGCTTTGAACCCAATTATATCTATGTGCATTTTGGGTCAACCAACGATAGGCACGAGTATTACCAAAGCTTGACTCAATCGGAGTGAAGTCAACCACATAGCCAGTTGAGTGCTCTGAGTAACCTGCTGGCGCTGATGCTGAGTAAATTTGAAGATCTGACATGCCGCGCTGCTTCTTACGGTTAACAATGCCTTGCTGATAGTTGATAGATCGGTAGGCAGAACCCACGGTTAACGTTACCCCATCACGCTTGGCATCAGCTTGCATCTGTCTCATTGAAGCAGCAGCATCACGATGCAACTTACGACTACCGAAGCTGACTAAGTCACTAGATTTGGCATTATCATAACGGAAATGCTGGATACCAACCGCAAGAGCATCAGGATTACACTCCCCTGTCGGATATTTTTTTCCTTGACCTGGGTTAGATTCTAATTGGTCAATAAAACCACCTAAGCGATCCTGAGATTGCGTAGCAGGTGCATTTTGCGTTGCTGCTGGACCAAGCTGTTGACCAGCTGCATGATTGTTATTGCCTTGATAGTTGGTATTGTTGCCTTGATAGTTAATAGTATCACCTGACTGCTGGTGACCCATTGTATTTGTATTTGAGTTAGATATTTGCGTATATTTTGTGGTTTCTTGATTATTAATCAGACCAACATTGTCATGGCAATAGGCCAAAGGGATGATACCAAGACCAACCACGAATAACGCCACACCGGCACCAATACCACCCAATCCATTCTTTCTTAGTTTCATCTAGATACCTAATATTAAATATGATTAATCATTAAAATAGCCAGACATTATTGCTGGCTATCATCACTATGTGATTAACAAGACAAGAGACGCTCGGTAAGAGATCAGAGGATTAGTAAGTACAGATATAATCTGAACGGCTCCAACCGATATATTTGCCATAGCGTACTTTGTACCAAACAAAACCGTCTTTGGCATTTACGCTATCAATAATCTGTACATCTCTACCATTAGGCATATACAATCTTGCTTTATAGCCTCTGCTTGGTCCAGTACGTAAAGTAACTTTACCGTTAACGCTGTGAGTACAAGCATATGCGGCTGAGCCATAATATGCTGGGCCTACTGCTGCTTGTGCACTCATACCAGTCATAGCAACTGCTGAACCGATTAAACCTGCAGCAGAAAGATAAATCATATTCTTTTTCATATTTTTCTCTCTATTAGTAAAGTATACAAATCGTAAGAGACATCTCCTACCACCCACATAAGTTATCTAGACTATTACTCATAGCAAGACTAGGGATGACCAAAGAAAAGACTAAAAAAGCGACCTAAAAGGCTTAACACATACTAAACCATTTAAGTTCTACTTATATATAATAATATCAGAACTAATTTTTTTTACAATAAAAAACATTGTTTAACTCTCTCTTACAATGATAAAAACTCTTACATCGGTAGCTTTAACCGACTGATTTTAGTCATTAGCAGATAAGGATTTATAAGGTGTTCCAAGCAATAACAGCGGTAATAAATGGCTGTTATTGCGGTTATAAAAAAAAGAGCCTATAGAAAACAATGCCCATAAAAAAAGCGAACCCTTATTCAGGATTCGCTTTTTTTGATTCATTTAGAACTGTGTTATTAGTATAACCACAGTTTAAATTATCTTAGCTATTAGATAGCTGTAATACCGTGGGCTTGTGGGCCTTTAGCACCTTGAGTTACTGTGAACTCAACTTCTTGGCCTTCAGCTAAGGTTTTGAAACCTGAGCTTGCGATTTCGCTATAATGAGCAAAAACGTCTGGGCCTGATTCTGGAGCAATGAAACCAAAACCTTTAGCTTCGTTAAACCACTTTACTGTACCTTTGATAGTATCTGACATATATATAATCCTAATTTTAAAACATAATGACCAATTCGGTCGGGTAACGCTTGAGCAACTTCTGTAAATCTTAAAACGGAGGATTAATGCTAATACTACGAGGTAATGATTTGCTACGGTTCTCTTAAGCAGGTACCCAGTATATACCAATACCACAGGTAAGCAAGCTTTATTTTAAAATAAACTTAAATAATTCAATTATTTAGTTTAAATATTTTGAAAACAATCTCTGTGAGTCATTGTCAGTATGGCTTGAGAGCTGTTAGCGCCTAACAGAAAAATATTTAATGTTTTGAGATGTTGGGTTAACCAGCATATCGATTTCTAGCATGTTTATTAATCGTAGAGCTCGCCTATCACTCACCTCTTTTTACCAAGCTGGCTGTAAACATTGATTAAAACCACTTTGCACAAACCAAAAAAACGAGCCGCAAGGCCCGTTCTTTTATGGTATATCTATTCTCAATCTGTGGTTACACAGTATGAGTAATAATTATACTGCTGTTATACCGTGGGCTTGTGGGCCTTTAGCACCTTGAGTTACTGTGAACTCAACTTCTTGGCCTTCAGCTAGGGTTTTGAAACCTGAGCTAGCGATTTCGCTATAATGAGCAAAAACGTCTGGGCCTGATTCTGGAGCAATGAAACCAAAACCTTTAGCTTCGTTAAACCACTTTACTGTACCTTTAATAGTATCTGACATATATATAATCCTAATTTTAAAACATAATGACCAATTTGGTCGGTAACGCTTGGAGCAACTTCTGTAAATCTTAAAACGGAGGATTAATGCTAATACTACGAGGTAGTGATTTGCTGCGGTTCTCTTAAGCAGGTGCCCAGTATATACCAATGCCACGGTTAAGCAAGCTTTATTTTAAAATAAACTTAAATAATTCAATTATTTAATTTAAATTCTTTAAAAGTAACACCTGTAGGCTATGTCTGGTATGGTCTGAGAGCTATTAGTGCCTAACAGCAAAATATTAAATGTTTTGAGATGTTTGGCTAATCAGCATGTCGATTTCTAGCATGTTTATTTATCGTAGAGCTCACCTATTCGCTTATCACCCTACCCTTTTGACCAAGCTGGCTTTAAACACGGATCAAAATCACTTTGCATAAACCAAAAAAACGAGCCGTTAGGCTCGTTCTTTTACTGTATATCTATTCTCAATCTGCACTTAAGCAGTATGAGTAATAATTATACTGCAGTAATACCGTGGGCTTGTGGGCCTTTAGCACCTTGAGTTACTGTGAACTCAACTTCTTGGCCTTCAGCTAAGGTTTTGAAACCTGAGCTAGCGATTTCGCTGTAATGAGCAAAAACGTCTGGACCTGATTCTGGAGCAATAAAGCCAAAACCTTTAGCTTCGTTAAACCACTTTACTGTACCTTTAATAGTATCTGACATATATATAATCCTAATTTTAAAACATAATGACCAATTCGGTCGGGTAACGCTTGAGCAACTTCTGTAAATCTTAAAACGGAGGATTAATGCTAATACTACGAGGTAATGATTTGCTGCGGTTCTCTTAAGCAGGAGCACAGTATATGCTGAGCACCCCCGCTATGCAAGCTTTATTTTTAAATAATTATAAATAATAGTTAAAATTAAATTAAAAATTATGCTTAATTTTACTGCAGGCCTCTGATAACCTGACTTTAGAGAGATAACGGAGCACTATATAACTTCTGAATAAACTGTATAACTGCTGAATAATTAGTGACTTTAGTCCAAATGTCATCGTAAACGCTAGCAGAACAGAAATCTAGCCCAACAAATCTACCAAAGCACCTAGCCAGCGTAATCAATAAGTTTTATGATATTAATAGATAAGCAGCATTGTGTTGAACAGTAAAACAACCAACTGGGCCTGATGAGCGTACTGATAGTTCGTTATACTATAGATGTCTCTATCCGCCCGACTTCTATTCACCTGACTTATATAGGTATTGCCATGAGCTATAAACATATTTTGTTAGTGACTGACCTACGTTCTGACGCCGATGTGGTTGCCCAAAAAGCAAAAATCATCCATTCACGTCAGACCAATGCGCAGTTTTCTGTATTACACATTATTAAAGATACCGTCGTTGGTTTTGGTTATGAGATGGTTCCAGCGGCCAGCCTTTATGATGAAATTGATGATGAACGCCGTGAAAGCGCGAAGTCTGACTTGGTAAAATTCCTTGAGCGTAATGGACTTGACTGTAACTCACAAGAAGTGACCACTGCTATCTCTAATAGTGAAGGCATTATTAACTACTGTGATAAGCACGATGTGGATCTTGTGGTCATTGGCCGCCATGAACGTCACGGTATCTCAGCATGGATCAATGGCGCCACTGCAGATTGCATTTTGCCAAATGTGCCTTGTGATGTATTGGTCGTGAAGCTAGATAAGCCAGTCAAAGACTAGTGTCTTTAGGGCATATTTGACTATGCATGACTATTTTTGAGTTGTTTTGACTTTTTTTGAATCAGCAATTGTCTGATTAAACGATAAAGGGCGCCAGCGGTTGAAACTTTCAATCGACCGAGCGCCCTTTATGGTTACGTTATTTAGAGTATGAGTTAGATAGTTATCGATTAGATAACAGCTTAAACCTAACGTTAGAAGTATCTAGGCGTCGGGTAACCGCCATAAATAGATGGCCACACTAAAGCAAGTTAAAGCAACCGCCCAAGCGACCCATATCATGGCAGCAGGTACTGTGAAAAACAGCATAGTGCTAGAGATGCTCATCATGGTACAGGCCAGCCACTTGCCTCGGCGCGGTACTGCTCGGCGCTGCTCCCAATCACGCACATACTTACCCATATATTGATGGTTGATTAACCACAAATAGAATCGCTTCGAGCCTCTAGCCCAACAAGCTGCTGCCAATAACACAAATGGAGCGGTTGGCATCACAGGTAACACGGCTCCGATAACTCCTAACCCAAAGAACAAAAAACCCAATATCAGATAAATCCAGCGCATATGCGCATATTCAGACTGGCTGATATTACCAGTATAACGGGGCTGTTCGCCTTCGGTAATAGGATCATCGGGTTTGGTCATAAGCCGTCACATTGTCATTTATTTTGTTCAGTCAGCAGCTAGAAGATTGAGCTTAGATTTTGGCGGTTTCACCTAAGTTTTTATCAACTGCTAACTGAGCCACTTTTAAGGCAACAGCCGCATCAAAGCTGGCCGCGCCAACTGATTTGAACAATGTCATGCCAGAGCGGTTACCTATTTCAAGCTCACCACTCACTAGATCAATCAGCTCACCACTAAGCTCATCCCATGTCCAACTGCAAGCGGCGCTGTCATCAGCCTGAATCAGATCACCGGCTTCATGCTTACCGCCTGCTAAATCATCAATGACCACATAAGCACAGGCCTCAATAACTGAATCACTAACTTCTTTCATATGCGACTGGTAAGCGCCTACTGCGTTGATATGTGCGTCTGGCTTAATATCATCCGCTTCGAACAAGCCTTCAGTAGCACGGGTCGCCAAATTAATAACGTCTGCTTCTTTGATTGCGGCTTGCATGGTGTCACAAACCGTTATACTCACATCCCACTGCGGATAGTCACGCTCAAAGTTCTGTTTAAAGGTATGTGCCGTCTCTTCGGTGCGATTCCATAAGTTGACTTGCTTGATATTTGGGCAGACGGTTAATACGGCATTTAGCTGCTCGTACGCCATACCGCCGGTACCCACCACAGCCACTGTCTGACTTTCAGGATTGGCCAAGTACTTTGTGGCAACCCCTGATAAAGCAGCGGTACGTACCTGAGTGACGTAGATACCATCCATAAATGCCAAAGTATCGCCTGTCGCAGTATCAGAAACGGTAATGGTTGCAACCGTTGTTGGCTTATCTTGCTTCGGGTTATCAGGGCAAATAGTTACCAGCTTAACCACCGCATATTCATCTGTGCCATCATATACCACCGAAGGCATCGACAGGTGTGAGCCAGTTTGATGCGCGTCGCTGTCTTTATAGGTTGGTATTACCAATCGCTCTGGCGTTTTAACCCAGTTGGGATGGCTATGCTGCACTTTAAGTAAGTCTTCAATGGCTTCAATCGCCATTGGCATTGTCAATTGCTGCTTTACGGTCGCTAGGTCTAATACTTGCATGATCCTTCCTTAGTATCCTGATATTGATTAATTGCGTCAGTAGCTAATAATAATAGTGGCTAATGATGATAATGACTAATAATAATACGAGCCTATTGTGAAGACCGTTGTTGATTCGATGCGTTAATCATAGCTCTAGAATTAGGGCTCTAGGTAATCATCACTGTATTATCGAGTTATGGTTATGGTTATATTCATAGCCATGGCTTAAGCTGCCGCTTGATCTGTTCGCTTGATTAAAAAGCCAACCAAGGCCATCACCAAAGCAGGAACAATCCAGCCCAATCCCACCTCAGCTAAAGGCAGTGTATCAACCAATCCCTGCCATGGCAAAGACGTAGAGATAAGATTGGCAAGCGTTGCATTGAAGGCAAATAGCGTGGTTGTACCGACACCCAACACATAGGTTAACGGGCGATGCGCAATCAATGGGTGTATCAAAGACAATAGCACTAAGGCGATGCTAATAGGATATAAAAACATCATAATCGGCACCGCAATGGCTAAAACTGGCTCTAGGCCAAGGTTTGAGATAACCGCACCAGTAACCGTAAATAACAGCACATAGGCTTTATAACTGACTTTCGGAAAAAGACGTTGTGCAAAGCTTGAACAGGCGTTAATAAGACCGATACAGGTCGTCAAACACGCCAGCAATACAATCATACCCAGTACAAAGTTACCCAAATCTCCCATCAATAACCGTGCTGCGCTCGATAATAAAACCGCTCCATTTTCATAGCTTTCGGGCTGATACATACTCAGACCAACCCATGCCAGACCTAAATACACCAGTCCTAAGAAAAATCCTGCGACCAATGATGACTGAATCATTGTTTTAACCAACTGCTGATTATCGACGCCATCATTAATCACTGCTTGGCCTGCCTGTGTATCTTCTGCGCTTAACGATTTAGGACGCATCGCTTCAATAATAGAAGCTGATAATACACTACCAAAGGCCAAGCCCGCTAAAGCATCTAAAGTAAAATAGCCTTCGATGATACCCGCTGAGAAAGGACTGCTAGCGAACTTCTCTGTTGGCGCTTGCGAGCCAGGCGTTAAATTCAAAAAAGCCAAGCCACATAACAGGGCGATAAATACCAATAATATCGGTGTCAAAAACTTACCAATAATATCAATCAAGCGCCCAGATTTTATGGAAGATAAATAACAAATACTAAAAAATACCACAACATACATCACCAGACTCATCTTATCTGGCAAATCCACAAACTGCTGAAAGCCCATCTCGTAGCCGACATTAGCCGCTCGTGGAATACCGTACATCACCCCGATTGACAAGTAGACTAATATCGCAAAAAAATAGGCAAATAGTGGATGCACACGGCGACCGATACCCAACAGTCCGGTTGGCGACTTAGCCACCACAATCAGACTAAGCAAAGGCAGCGCGATGCCAGTGGCAATAAAGCCGATCACCGCTGGTGTAAATTGAGTGCCTGATTCCATTCCCAACATTGGCGGGAAAATAAGGTTACCTGCGCCAAAAAAGAATGACAGTAGCATAAATCCTAAAAACAGAGGGTTTGCTTTTGATCGTTGTGTCTCAGATGTTAGTTTTCCCATCGCAATATGCGCCCTTATTTGGTTTCTAAAAAGCTTTTAGTTAATTCCTAAACACCGGTGATTAAGTGTAAAAACTAACGGCTAAAAAATGGGGAATTGTATAGTAACCTAAAGCGGTTGGCAAAAAGTGATTGCGATTTTTTTGGGCATTAGTAGTTTTTTAGTCCTGATTATTGGCTCTAATTGAAGCTCTGAGTAAATGATATATGGGATTGTGGTGATCGCTGATTAGCCATTAGTGCCCAGTCATACCACCTGCCATACCGGTGACAGTACAAGCGGTCAGAAATAATGAGCTGGTGACTACTAATGCCAATATCATTTTGGTTTTATTAAACAGTGTAAACATGGTTCATCCTTAGCGTATGCTGCTGACTGTTGATTGATTCATTTATTAAAAGTTGGTTTATGAAAACCAGTTGATTAAACCAGTTCATTCAAAATGGTAGCTGATATCACAGGCTGATAAAGTCAAAAACCGTTACAGCATCTTGCTATAACGGTTTTTCTGTTTTTTAAAGCTCAGCCTCTGGTTTGCTTGATTAAAAGCAAACGCTATTAACGGCAAATTGGCTGTAATTGTGATTTATAAACATAGCTATAGTTTTGACCATTTGGATACGCTTGTTTTAAATCAGGTGCATTAAACATCTGGTTTAACGTCAGCGACTGTTTAGGCTTAAAGTTCACCACTTTAATTGTTGAGAATTCAGGCTCATTGCCGTACTGCAAGCCGACTGAATTTGGATGCGGTACTAGGTTGTATACCTCTTGCCCTGCCTGCTGATAGCTGCCATTTACGCCACAGTTAAAGCGGTAGTTATAGGTCTTGCCATTTTTGAAGCTGATAACAGTCGCTTGACCGCTCATTTTTTCAGTCATTGCCCAATAGCCATCAGAGATAGATTGAGGCAATTGATAGCCATTGGCGCCTTGGTTGGGCATGGTTGGTGCCGCACCGGTACTGGCACAGCCTGATAACAGTAATGCGCCACCTATCATAGCAGCGGTTGAAAGTTTAATAGTTTTACTCATAATCGTTCCTTTGATTTTGTAGTTGTGGATTTTATAGTTTTTGGTCTTTTGCTGAACAATCACTGAACAGCCACCCAACAATAGCCTATTTATTGCAATAACAGTTTAGCGTAAAACAGCCAGCCTCGCAGCTACCCTGTCTTACACTACTGTAGGATTTTTATAGTTATAGCGTAGACTCGCTCTCTGGCTGTGGGTTGTTTTTGTCCCACTCATCAGCAGCATGCAGCATCTTTTTAATGATATGAGATGAAACAAACGCAACAACAGTGATGCCTAGCGCAAACAGAGTTAGGGTCATAAAGAAGCTACCATAGTTTTCGACCGCAATGGCTTGGGTGACTTGAGTGCCCTTCTCTAGCGCAATACTGGTCGAGAATACCGCCCCGATAATGCCGCTCACCGCCATCGCTACCATAAATAAGCTCACTGAGAAGCTCGAAATCGCCTTAGGCGTGACCGATAAGATATAAGCCACTACCAAGCTGCCGACAATCACTTCTGCAAAGGCTTGGAAGAAATGCACCACCATAAACACCTCTGGGCTTAAAGTTGCATCTTCATTGATATTTAATAGTGAGAACGTCAATACCGCAAAGGCAATGGTCGTCGCCACAAAAGCAACACTGACTTTGGTCGGGGTACTCAAAAAGATATCGCGCTTCTCTAAACGGTTGGTAATCAGTGCGATAATAGGCCCTGCTACCGCACACCATAATGGGTTCATCACCATAGAGCCTTCGGGCTGAATCGGGATAATGCCAAATAAATCGCCACGCATGGTGTTAATCGCCACGATATTCATTGAAGTCATCATCTGGCTGTAATAGATAAAGAAAGCGATGGTCAGCAATATCATGATTAATACAGTGCCCATACGCAGTGCGGTGCCACGATTTGATTTGAGCGTTAAATAAACAAAGTAACCAATGGCAGCGGCGCTAATGACATAAACAATATACTGCCCCATATCCATGTCACTGAACATATAGAACACAACCGCAATCATAATCGCACTTAAGCCTAAAAACTTAAGCCAGTTTTGCAGTGGCACTTTGGCTTGGTCAATTTTATCCGCCCCTGCGATTAATGGCTTACGTACAAGTATCAATGACAACACGCCCAGTCCACACATGCCAGCGGCAAGCATAAAATTGCCTTTGTAGGCGATATATAGCGTCAAGAACGGGAACACGTATTGACCTAAAAACGCACCAACATTGTTTACCGAATAGTTAATGGGATATATCTTCTCAAAGTCTTGTTGCGACTTGAATGTGGTCTGGAACAAGGTCGGATAGTTTGGCGACATCAAGCCCCGCCCATAACTGACCAGTGCAATACCGATTAAGCTTAGCGGAATATTAATGTCTACCGCACTGAGCATCAGTAACACATAACCGAGCGTAAACGCGCCATAGCCAATGATAAGCGAGCGATATGCACCCAAATAACGGTCACCTATCACCCCGCCTGCAATCGAGAAAAATGTCCCCACTGCACTAAACGCACCAATTACCATCAAGGTGTCGGCTTCGCTGTACTCTAGCCTATCCAAAAAGAACGGCGTTAGAATAATCATAACGCCATAAAAAGACAGACCAAATATCATCTGACACAGCATCATGGTCAGGTTTCGTTGATTAAACATGGAGCACCTCGACTGTTGGGAGCAATGGTTGGTGTATTTTGAATATTGAAGTTTTAATATCGAAATTTGTGGTTTAAATAATTAGAGCATTAGATAGATGAATAATGTCTAACGTTCTACACAATAGCGTGTGTGTTGGGCTTTTATACTACAAATATGCCCTAAAATTTGACGCGCCTAGTTTATACCAATGCTTTGAATAACCGACTATTTTTTGGTTTTAGTTTTGCAACTGTTTAAGGTTTAGACACTAAACTAGATTTAAATAATATAAAATAATTCTTCTGCTGAATGGAAAATAAAAATAGTGTAAAAAAATGGAGTATGCAGATGAGTATGGTTTTACCTAAGTTTGCTGAGTCTTTTGTCAATGAAAGACTAACTGCTGATATATTTGCAGATGCGTATATTGAACTTTGGAATATTGAAAGAGATTTAGGATTAGCCTCACAAGATGCAGGGATATTAAGTCAGGTTAACTCAACAATATTTCTAATGGCAGACCTTTATAATCCTGAGTCTGATAGAGATGATTATGAATTTGACGAAGAAGAATTGCGCCTAAACGTTAAACAAGAGTTAGAAAAACTAAAAGAAGAAGGATATCCCATTAACTTTATATAATTTCGACAGTAGCCCGTACTATATATGTTTAAAATTAAGTAAATCATCAAAGTTGACGATACCAGCTTATAGCTTTACTTGCATAGTCATAAGGAGTCAAAAAAACCGCGACAGCTTGGCTGTCGCGGTTTTCTTATATAGCAGACCCACTGAACTTGGGTGCGGCACTAGATTATCTTTTGAATACTGAAACTTGTGATTTGCAGTGTTAGAGGTTAAGAGATTAAAAAGTAGACAGTATTAAACTGGTTTCACTGCTTGAAACACCATCGACCTCTCTTACCTTACTCAAAACCTCATCAAACTCGCTGAGTGTATTGGTCTGTATCACGGCAATAAGATCCCACCGACCATTCGTTGTGTGTATTCTTGAAAGCTCAGGTATTCCCCGCATTTTTCGTATCACTTGAGAGGTTGATTGACCTGATATCTCAATCATAATAATTGCCTTGACGGCATCTTTCTCTAATGCTTCATGTACACGCACTGTAAAACCCAAAATCGCGCCGCTTGACGTCAAACGATCAAGGCGTTTTTGTACAGTGGCTCTAGAGACACCTAGGGCTTTGGAAAGATATGAAATTGTCGCCCGTCCATCTGCTCTTAATTCAGCAATCAGCTGCCTATCTAAATCGTCATAGATATATCGACTCATAAATTCTCAAAATACGTCATTAAAGGGAATGTTTATCAAATTGTACACTTACTATTATCAAATTGATAACTATTAACGATAATTTGGTATGTTTATTACATTTTAACTAACATTTCGCTTTGTTATCATAGGCTATACAATTTAATTAATACAATCAGGGAAAGAAGTATGTCGAATTTCATCATATCGCCAAAACAAGGCGTACCATTTGTTAGCGTACAAATGATGGCAAAAATCATTAAGTCTTATGGCGTTGAACAGTGTCTCTTAAAGTTGGTAGATGCTTTAGAACAAGATTTTCTACGCTGGGATGAATTTGAAAAGTCTTCTCGCTATGCCACCCACTCTAAAGATGGCGTCATTGAGCTTATGCCTATTAGTGATGGCAAAATGTTTGCTTGTAAATATGTCAACGGCCATCCCATTAATACCCAACGTGACTTACAAACTGTCGCAGCGATTGGCATCTTATCCGACGTTGATACCGGTTATCCCATTCTACTAACAGAGATGTGCCTGCTTACTGCGCTGCGCACAGCGGCAACGTCTGCAATGCTTGCTAAACAATGTGCGCCTAAAAACGCAAAAACTTTAGCGGTTATCGGTAATGGTGCCCAATGCGAATTTCAAGCATTAGCCATGAAAGCAGTGATGGGTATTACCGAGGTACGTTTATTTGATACTGACCCTGAAGCGACCAAAAAAGCAGTTGAAAACTTATCAGACTCTGGTTTAAAAGTAGTCGCTTGCAACTCTTCTGATGAAGCGGTAGAAGGGGCACAAATAATTATTACTTGCACAGCAGACAAACGAAACGCAACTGTCTTAAAAGATGAGTTGGTTAAGAAAGGCGTCTGTTTAATTGCGATAGGTGGTGATTGCCCAGGCAAAACAGAACTTGATGGCAACACAATGCAACGTGCAGACCGCGTTATTGTAGAGTTTGAACCTCAAACCCGTGTTGAAGGCGAGATTCAACATCAATCTGAAGACTTCCCTGTTATCGAGTTTCATCGTATTCTTAAAGGTGAAGAAAAAGCACGTACATCAGACGATGAATTGGTTATTTTTGATGGCGTAGGCTTTGCTTCAGAAGATTATACGGGTCTGGTATTTTTGCGCGATTTAATCAAAGACCAAGCTGATTATGAAATATTGGATATGATCCCTCAGCAATCAAACCCTAAAAACCTCTACTCTGTGATAAACAATACATAGTATTTGGTTATCCAACATATTTAAATATATTGGTTATGGTCAGTTATTTTAAAGGCTCTAGATTATTAGATAATCTAGAGCCTTTTTTTGATTAATACATGCTAGTCGTCATTTGACGCAGTACCGCAGTACCATTGTCAGGTCGCATTGATTTAAACATTAGACAAGAGTCGACGGAAATCTCTCCTAAAATCAATTAAATGTAGTCTTATTTATTTTTCATAGAGTTTAGTATTGTTTCTAACAACTTATTTACATCTTTAACCGACAACTTTTCACTATCTTTTTTTTCTTCAAATATATCGCCACTATTATTACCAAAATACTTCTCTACTAGTTTCTCTTTAACCTCTTGCTGCTTATCATTATCTAAACCCTCAATGAATGGATTAATAGAAGCTAACTCCAGTTCAGCGTTTCTATTAATAGTTTCAAGCTTTCGATGCCTTGTCGATTCACGAGCTGCATAAGTGGCTGGATATGATAAGGCAGCGGCTGCGATAATCCTCAATAAAGACTTAACCCAATCAAAATTATCTGAGTTTAAATCATAAATTGCCCAAACTAATAAACCTGAAAATATAATCATAAATACAACTGCAGCCCACCTCCACCAATCGGCGTCTTCTTTATGCTTATTAGCAATATTCTGGTAATTACCTGTTATACCAACATTACCTATCAGGTTAACTAGTTTCTTCGCTTCGTCATGCTTAGCTTCTAATTCTGAGACTATCTCTGTAGCGCTCATCTCTAAATTATTTTTAATCTCGTCTATTTCATTACGAAACTGTTCTTTAGATTTATCTATTTCATTACGATAAATCCCAAGAGCATTAGTGAATTGTTGCTCATGCTTTGATTCTATATTCTCAAAATTAGTCTGAAAAATAGAGTTTAGATTCTTTATCTCTACTTCTTTATCTTCAATTATATCGCTAAGTCTTTTTAACTCTGCTTTTTGATTAGATAGGCTTTCAGTCAATTCGTTTACTTTACTCTCAAGGGCATCTTTTTCTTTATTAAGAACTTTATACTTACTACTTACAACTTGTTGAAAGTTAGCTACTTCCTTAGAGAAATTAAAATCCTGTTCAACTATTTTTAGAGGTAAGTTCCTACTTTTACTAACAGCATTATTGAGACTATTTATCACACTGTTCAGTACGTTTCTATTATTTGAACTAACGAACTGATTTAAATTCGAAAAAGCAGAGTTTATTTCATTACTTAAACTATCGAGTTCAGACTTTTGAATTAAACTTGGAATTACTAGCTTAATTCTTTGGTTTATAAAACTATAAGCAGATTGAAGAAACAGTAACTCCTCAGGCTCTAGTTCGCTTTCCAAGTCATCGCTAGAAAGTATATCTTCTAATGAGTTTATTTTTTGAAATACTATGTGCTCATTAAAGCTTTCAGGTGTCATTCTGAACTATCCTCTTATATCGAAAAATAAACTTATAACTTTAAGTACTCAATTACCTTTATGACAATACTGCAATATTTAGTTTTAAAAAAGTATTAATAAACTATAATGAAGCTAATATCAATGAAATAACTCTTTTATTATTAGAATAATTGAATAGAAAAGCCACCATAGAAATGGTGGCTTTTACGTTATGCTTGCTTTTTCTGAGGGACGAAGCGCGGACATAACTATAAAAGAAAATCGGGGCTTCGACACGCATATTTCAGTGGTCAAAGAGTCCCCGATTTTAAGGCCATGCTCTTTAGGGTTTTGCTTTTGGCTCTAAAGCTACTACAACGCTTCTAACTGCGCCATTTGCTCACAAAGCCTTCATTGGCAAGCTTACGCTCGTTCACCTCTATTATCCGACTACGATTATAGTCAACTCATTGATTAACTTAGTGAGCTATCTATTTAAAGTTTACAAGTTGCTTTACCATCATAAAGCGCAAATCTTGTGAATTCGTCTAGTCTTTTTTGCGGATTAGACTCACTAAACCCTATCTTTTTCTTTGGAGAAAAGTAGGTTATCTTGGTCTTATTCTTTCCTATCTCCTCCAATGATACCTTAAAGGTATATGTATTATAATTTGATTTACCAATAAATCTAGCACGACCCTCTTCTCTATCAAGCTTGGCATCAATGTCATGATAGCCATACTGATTTGAGTATATTAGGCATTTTTGCATATATGTCTTCAAATTAGCGTAAGTTGAAACAACATCTAAGTCTACATCACCTGACACAATTCTCGCTCTGTTCTCAAGATCTATTTCAGAAGTTGGTAACACAGCTCTTATACAACCTGTCAAACTAGCACTTAATAAAAATACGCTACAAATAGCCATCGGTTTCTTATTAAAAAACATTGTTATACCCTATTCTAATAGCTAATTATTTTACAAAAACATCTGCAACTTTTTGATTGTCGTAATTACCTATTGCGACCGGCTCACTAACAGGAGATTTTAAAACAATGCCATCTTTATCATCTAATTCAAATCTTGAATCCGGTTCATATTCATATACTTCCAGCGTACTACCTCCCCCTTTGACAAAGTTTGGCTTAAATACATAGTATTTACCGCTTTCATAATTAATAACAGGTAGCTGCGTATATAACGCCTTATTTTCCCACCCAGTACCTGTTATCAGTAACTGATGATTACCTGTAGGTATTTTAATTGGTGTAATACTCATACGATAAGTATTTAATAAATGTCCAATGTTAAAACTAATGGGAATATTTTTTACCCATTGATTATCTACTTTGACTACACGCAGCGGATCGGTTGCAAATACACCACTAGCAAGCTTAGCATAAGGGTAACCTCTAACAGTGGCATACTCTTCGTTATCCTGTGATACGAATTGATTAGCATACTTATCTAATCTTTGTTCATAGCTAGTACCGTCAACATTTAATAGAGGTAAACTTGAATCTCTACCCCGCTGCGTGGTCGGACTCGTAAAGGCAGTACAAGCCGTTAAACTTACTGTAATTAAAACAGCTAAAATTTTTCTTATCATATTAAGTATCCTCAGAATTTAAAACAGGCTGACTTAAAAAGTCTATTTTAATACACTTAAAAGAAAAGTATAAAGATTATTTTAATTCAACCTCTTTATTCCAGATGTGGCCAAACAAATGGCAAATAATTCGCTATTAACCATAAAGTTAATACCACTGTTTAGATCGGCTAGGAGGATGTAGAGGTTGGTTACTGAATCATTTTCAAAGTTGTATCAATGGTTGAGTAACCTGTGATGAGTATTATGACGGTTAGAGCAGGTGCGAGATTTACTTTTTGGTTTTGGATTTGGATTAATTTAAGAATTGTAATGGTATGAAAGTCCTTATGGTTTTGTTATTGGTTTTACATGGTGAGGGTTGATTTTAAGAGACAGCATTATTCTAAATATAAAAAACCGCCACAGCATAATACTGTAGCGGCTTTTTGTCTTAGGCAATCTAAAAACTTAATTTTAGATAATGAAAGTAAGCTACGACTTAATTATAAAGTTTAAATCTGAACTTTCAGATTAGACTCTACAACGCTTCTAACTGCGCCATTTGATCTGCCATCACTTTTAGCTGACCTTCTAGCTCCTCTAATTTCACTTTCTCTGCTTCAACAACCTCAGCAGGCGCTTTGCTCACAAAGCCTTCATTGGCAAGCTTACGCGCGATACCATCAGCTTGCTTTTGCAGCTTCTCTTGAGACTTAGCCAGACGTTTTAGCTCCGCTGTTGGGTCAATCAGACCTTTCATTGGTACTAAGACACGCAGTTTGCCGACCATGCTTGATGATGATAATGGGACTTCATCGCCCTCTTTAAGCAGGGTTAAGCTCTCGACTTTAGCCAGTGCTTTGAACTGGTTTTCGATACGGTTTAGACGCTCAGTCTGCTCATCAGTGATGTTCTCAAGCAGTACTGGTAGACGTACCGCGTTGCCAAGCTTCATTTCACCACGGATGTTACGCACGCCAGCGATAAGCTCTTGCAGCCAGGTCATGTCGGTTTCGACTTGGTCATTGATTTGTGACTGATTGACGCTTGGGAAGTCGGCAATCATAATGCTGTCGGTGTCTTTGCGGCCTAATAATGGGGCAACCGTCTGCCAAATCTCTTCAGTGATGTACGGCATCATTGGGTGTGCAAAACGCATCGCTGTTTCTAATACGTGAAGTAATACATAACGAATCTGAGCTTTACGCTCGTCTGCCACGGTGTCATCGTTTAGGCTGGCTTTGGCAAGCTCAACATACCAGTCACAGTATTCGTTCCAGATGAACTCATAGATATCATGGCTGACCATGTCTAAGCGATACTGCTCAAAATGCTGATGGATATTGGCAACCGTTGAGTTTAGACGGCTCATAATCCATTTTTCTGGCAATTCCCACACATCTACATTCGCTTGGCTATCAATCGGTAGCGCATTGCCTTCTTTGTCCACACAGTTCATCAATACAAAACGGCTGGCGTTCCAGATTTTATTACAGAAGTTGCGGTAACCTTCGACACGTTTTAGGTCAAAGTTGATATCACGACCAGTGCTGGCAAGCGATGTGAATGTAAAGCGCAGCGCATCGGTACCGTAAGATGGGATACCCTCTGGGAACTCTTTGCGGGTTTGCTTCTCAATCTTAGCCGCATCTTTCGGGTTCATCATGTTGCTGGTGCGCTTGGCAACCAAGGTCTCAAGGTCGATACCGTCAATCAAGTCGATTGGATCTAGTACGTTACCTTTTGACTTCGACATCTTCTGACCTTGACCATCACGCACTAGGCCATGTACATACACAGTCTTGAACGGAATTTGCGGTGTGCCATCTTCATTTTTCATGAAGTGCATGGTCATCATAATCATACGGGCAACCCAGAAGAAAATGATGTCAAAGCCGGTCACCAACACGCTGGTTGGGTGGAAGGTCTCAAGCACTTTTTTGTCCGCTTGTGGGTCGCCCCAACCTAGGGTGCTGAATGTCCATAAACCTGAGCTGAACCAAGTGTCTAGCACGTCTTCGTCTTGGCGTAATTCAACGCTGTCATCTAAGTTGTACTTAGTGCGAACTTCGGCTTCATCACGGGCAACATAGATGTTGTCGTCGTTGTCATACCATGCAGGAATGCGGTGACCCCACCACAGCTGACGGCTGATACACCAGTCTTGCAGGTCGCGCATCCACGCCATATACATGTTTTTGTATTGAGCTGGTACAAACTCGATATCGCCGTTTTCTACCGCTTCAATCGATGGCTTAGCAAGCTCTTCAACCGCCACATACCACTGGTCGGTTAGCCATGGCTCAACGATAACACCACTGCGGTCACCGCGTGGGGCTTTTAGTTGATAATCTTCGATGTCTTCTAGCCAGCCTTCTTCTTTGGCTTGAGCAACCAATTGCTTACGCGCCTCAAAACGCTCAACACCGGCATACGCTTCTGGCGTTTTCTCAATCTGTGGGTCGCGCGTTTGTAGATCTGGGAAAATCTCCATCTCTGGCAAGATGTGTGCATTGCCATCAAAGATATTAATCAGTGGCATGTCATGACGACGACCTAATTCGTAGTCATTAAAGTCATGCGCAGGGGTGATTTTTACCACACCGGTACCAAAGTCACTTTCAACATAATCATCAGCAACGATAGGCACTTCACGACCGGTAATCGGTAGCGTAATAGTCTTGCCTACTAGATGTGCGTAACGCTCATCTTTTGGATTAACCGCAACCGCAGTATCACCCAGTAAAGTTTCAGGACGTGTAGTCGCAACTACGACGTAATCTTTACCGTCTTGGGTTTTCACTGATTTGTCAGTGAAGTAATAACGGAAGTGCCACAGTGAGCCTTTCTCGTCATGGTTTTCAACTTCTAGATCAGATAAGGCAGTTTGGAATTTAGGATCCCAGTTCACCAGACGCTTACCACGATAAATCAGACCATCTTCATGCAGACGTACGAATACTTCTTTTACGGCATTCGATAAGCCTTCATCCATGGTAAAGCGCTCGCGCGTCCAATCTACCGATGAGCCCAAACGACGAATCTGACTGGTAATGTTACCGCCCGACTCTTCTTTCCATTCCCACACTTTATCGATAAAGTCTTCACGAGTTAGGTCAGTACGCTTAATGCCCTCAGCATTCAGACGACGCTCTACAACCATCTGGGTAGCAATACCGGCATGGTCTGTACCTGGTTGCCATAAGGTATTGTCACCCAGCATACGGTGATAGCGGGTTAACGAGTCCATAATGGCGTTGTTAAAGCCATGACCCATGTGCAAGCTACCAGTGACGTTCGGCGGTGGCAAGGCGATAGAGAATGATTTATCGCTGTCGTATTTTGGCTGGAAATAACCACTTTCCTCCCAATTTTGATACATGCCCTTTTCGACTTCGCCTGGGTTGTACGCATTTTCTAATTGTTTCAATGCCGATTGGATGGATGCCGTCAAATTTTGATTGCTCATAATAGAAGTGTCTTATATTAATGATGAATGGTTAAAGGTAATTGATTAAAGGTTATCTGACTTAAATACTATATGGGTTGTCTGCCATCTGGGTTCAATACAAACAAGATGGACGCAATACTATGATTTTAACGCAGATGACGAAATTTTGTTAGATGCTGCGTGCAATTAACACTCTGTATTCGGTGTGTATTGGTAACTTAATCACTAATGAGAATTATGATAAACCTGATACTCTTATCTGATAGCCTTAACAGCCGCTGTTGACAGACAACGACTGATAGCGCCCCATCCCATCTGACTAACGATTAAAGCGAGCTTATGGATTCTTCAAAATCAAACTCTCAATCTAACGTGAAACAAGCAACTGACAAAGACTCTGGTTCAGTGAATAGCTCTGGTTCAGTGAATACCCCTGCTTCAGACAATAGTACTGAATTAAGACAGTCGCTTGTCAGAGGCGCATTGATTATCGATGCGTCACAAATCAGCTGCTCAGATAGAGTATTTGTTCCCATCAGCGATGATTTTTTGAAGCATGTTCGATCGGTCGATGCAGATCATAATAACGCAGCAGACGCTAAAGAGAGTAGCAAACAAAGAGACGGCGAGCAAAGCCTGACCAACAGCATTGAAGATGAAGACTTAGGCGATGACATCGACCAAGTCGAAAAAGAGTCGATTAAAGAGCTTGCTGAAGATGAAAGCTTTAGCCAACCCAAAAGCTACGGCAGCATCTTAGCCGAAGAATTTGTCCATGCCCGCGCTACGTTCAGACGCTCTTATGGCTCGCTGTTTACCAGTGCCTTTATCGCCGGTCTTGAGATTGGTATTAGCTTTATCATGCTCATCACCGTGTACGCCATACTGTCTGACCTCATTCCGTCACAGTACGCGATAACGCTGGCTTCGCTGTTATACCCGATTGGCTTTATTACCGTTGTTATCGGCCAATCTATTCTGTATACCGAACAGACTTCGCTTTTGAGTTTACCGGTTGTGGCAGGCATTGAGACGGTTTCTAAATTGGCTAAGCTTTGGGGTATCGTGATTATCGGTAACGTTATCGGCGGCTGTGTGTTTAGCTTGTTTGTGGTTTGGCTAGGGCTCAATATGGAGTGGTTTGAGGTCGCTGATATTAATTTCTTAGCGCATCATGTGTTGGAATACCCGTGGTGGATACTACTCGCAAGCTCTATTGTTGCAGGTTGGATGATGGGACTTGCCGCTTGGCTCGCCACCTCTGCTCGCGACACGTTAAGCCGTGTGGTACTGGTGGCATTGATCACCGCCTGTATCGGTGTATTAGGTCTGCACCACAGTATTGTCGGTAATATCGAGATATTCTCAGGGCTTGTATTTGGTGATACCAGCTTTGTCGATTACATCAGCTTTTTACTGCTAGCTCTACTGGGTAATACTATTGGCGGTGTGGTATTTGTGACGGTATTGAAGTTTGGTAGCTTAAAATACGACATCAACAAACTAAAAGAAGACCGCTTAGATGAGCTGCGTAACACCTGGCCAGGTCATGACTAATACCAAACTTGACTGATAGCCAGTTGAGGTTATTAGACTGCTGTCTGTATTCAGATGAAACTCTAGATTGGGCTGGTCCTGTATTAAGTCGCTGCTGTGCTAAAACTATTAAGACGTTAGGCTCGGTAGCGGCGGTGGTATCTTCGGATTATCAACCGCATATACCGCGGTGCCATAAGCAATGGCCTCAACCATACTACCAGTCAGATTAATGCTAGTAACTTCCAAACGCACGCCAAATATTTGGTTATAACCTCTAAAGCTCGCCTCTAACTTCATACGCACAATCGCTTCACGGCGGGCACGATCAAGCAAGCTTTCGTAAGTGACTAGGTTTTTACCAAACAAGTTAAAGATGCTGGCAATAATCATTTTGAAATAATCTTGGGCGATGACCACACTGCCCATGACCAGCTCGCCTTGAGTGTCATCAGCAATCTTTGGCTGATAAAAACGTTCGCTAGAGACCACAATATGACCGAGCTCTTTTTCAGCGATGGCTAAGGTTTTGAAATGATCACGTTCATTGTAACGGCCAAAAAACCAACCGATAAAAAACAGTCCAATAAAAACGCCATTATTAATCAAAAAATCAATAATCACATCCATCGTTTATCTGCCTGCTTGTACACTCTACCCACTGTCACCGCCCTTCTCCTTTCAGCATACGCTTATCTTAAGCGTTATCTTATACATCAAATTTAATCAGATTCAGTCGATGATGATATGGGCGGAATCGGTGGTGGGGTGACTGTTGCTGCGTGTGCGGGATGTGGCGATTGAGACTCAGCGCTTACAGAAAAAGCCGGATTAGCCGCTACAAGCTGATGATTCGCTTGACTCTCTGGCACTGCTTTTACTGCAGTACCATATACGAATAGCTCAGAGGCACCTTGAGCAATACTTGAGGTCGAAAAGCGAATGCCGACAATGGCATCTGCGCCTAACGCCTCGGCTTTTACCAGCATTCTATCTATGGCTTCTTGACGTGATTCTTCAAGCAGCTCAGTGTATGCGGTCAACTCACCGCCGACAATATTCTTCAAGCTGGCAAAAATATCTTTGCCCACATGCTTTGAGCGCACCGTACTGCCATAGACCACATCCAATCGCTCAGTGATGGTGTAACCGGGTAAATGTTCTAAATTGGATAACTGCACGCTCATGTCTGACTCTTTTGTAAGGTGTTAACGCTACTCATCTGTATTAAATAACAAGAAAAGTTCGCTTAAATTGGCTTCGATACTGTTGGCCATTTGTGCCAGTGCATCATCGTCTTGGCGAATGGCCGCCAAATCTTCATCTTCTTCGCCATCAACAGCGTCAATGCCACTAAATACCATCATAGGTAAGGTTAGCATCGCCACGTCTTCACTGATCTCATCATCGCTAAACCAGTCGACATTTTCATCGCCATACATGGCATCGACAAAGCCAATTGACCAAGCGGTTAACTCAGACTCTGGTGAAAAGTCCATCTCACCTGACTCATCATCCACTTCTAACGGCAAAGCAATGCCTTCTTCGCTTTGTAAATCTTCTAGTAACGCTTCTCGCCAGTCTTTAATGGCTTGTTTAACGTCTTTATCGACTTTGCTGTCTTGTCCTTCGAACAGATGTGACAACCAGTTTGGTAAAGGTTTGCCAACCACTGTCGCCGTCAAAAAGCCGTGGGTAGCAACAGAATCTAATCCAAATTCGTTTGCATCTGAATCTAAAAAGTGTAGTAGCTCATCTAAGGTCATAGTAGTCTCTTTTACTAAATTTATGGTTATTCTATTTATTTATGGTGATGCGGTGATGTGATTATGGCCATACGATTGATAGATGAACGATGAATCATCAAGCTATCATAGTATTAACAGCTTACTTCAACATGACAGTACAAGCACCGTTAAAGCTGTAATCGTAATTAGGAAGATATCACAAAGGGAGTAGTATCAAGCAAGAAAGGAGATGACGCTGACGGCTTGGCAAACATTAGGACTAATACAGAGGACAATGAACAAAAGAAGCGGCCAGCACCAGCCAACCGCTACTATTATTCGTCTTCTAAATCATCGTCAAAGTCGTCATCAAAATCGTCGTCATCAAAGTCATCATCGAAGTCGTCATCAAAGCCGTCTTTAAGCTCTTGAGCCAAGCGCTTCTCTTCTAACATATTATCGATTAAACGACGCTTTTCTAAGCTCGTTAAGCGAGCCGCTTCTGCTTCTGCCTCTACTTCATCTACCTTTTTGGCATCATCATCGTCTTCAAAGTTATCATCATCGAAATCATCAAGATCATTGTCACTCATGTCATTTTCCTCTTATCTTAATGGCCTGATTTGACCTAGTAATTATTAGTTTCTGCTTGTTATCTGATTGTCATCTGGCTTCTGGTTAATCCAAAACCAGGACTTAGTCTAAATCCTCAACAATTGTTATGCAATGTTATTCTCATGACATTGAACTAAGTCACCAAAACCATCAAAAATCAGTGTAAAAACAGCCTCACTCAGAATCAAGGGTCGAATTCTATACAGCCATGCTTAATTAGGCAATAGCTAAAGAACAGTAGACAACACGTAATGGCACATAAGTCCTTGATCTATAATCAAAGTTATTCTAAAAATGGCTCAAAAATTTTACTTTTTTAAGCCAGCAGCAGCATATTAATTGGCGCTTAATGCAGACAGTAATACCGCATCTCTGACATCAATCAAGCGCTGCATCATAGAATCACTCACCCCATCTAAATAAGCGCAATCACGCTCATAGACAGTGGTTGGATTTTTTAAGCTGCTTAACTGTATCAAGCCACGCAGCTGCTTAATACCTTCAACCGGTAACAGCGTTAACACATCATTGGCTTTGGCGTTATTGACCATCAACTGCTCTAGCTTATCACTGCTTTCTTTATCACTAACACCAACCATAACTTCTAACGCAAAACGCTGCAACTCACGGTGCTTAATGTAAGTCACCTGATTGAGCATAACATACGCTTTGGCCAACATCATAGCCGCTAAGCCTGCCTTACTATGACTGGTAGTACCGATAAATTCAACCGTTGCTCCGTTTTCATCAAATACCGGCTTATTGTTTAGCTTAATACCAAATAAAATCGGTTGCTTTAACAGTTCATCAATAGTGCGCTGTAGCAGCTGAGTACATAATGCAAAATATGGCGTCGACTTTTCAAAGGCCAAAGTATTTAACAATAAGTTAGGATCATGAAAATGGATCTGAACACTGGCCACATCTAACGGTCTATTGGCTGCTAACGCTTTTGGCTTGTTACTGGTTAATGCGCCTGCTTGAGTGTCATTAGCGGCATCACTGTCTTCTGTGGCACCTTGAGCATTGCTATTGGCATTGGCGTTAGCATTGTTAATACTACTTTCAACGTTATCACTGCTATTGGCATCAAGCGCGGCATTGATATTCACGCCAGCTTGCGTCTGAGTCTCTGCTGACTGCACATCAGCGTGCTCACCGCCTTCTTGGTGCGACTTAATATATTGGCCAAGCGCCTCATGAATACTGCCGCCTGACTGTGTCTGCTCATTGTCAGTATCTAACCCAGCTGTCGACGGCAGATGTTGCGTCGCAGGGATGCGTTTTTGATGAATCAGGTAGTCTTGTACTTCACGACTTAAGGCAGCAAGCTGTGCCCGTGTTGGACGCGCAATGTAGCCGTATAATAGCCAGATTAACAAGTGGGTAATAAATGACCCTAAGATGAACATCCACTGCGAGGCAATAATCTCACCGTTGCTGGTTTTGCGCAGCGTCATTTGTACCGAACCAATCACCGTATCACCTAAGATAACCGATTGCTCGATATTATCACCCTCTAGCATCTGAGCTTGCCCGGTCTGTAATAACACCTCGTTATCGATGTCTTTGATGGTGAGACTGGCAACATTGTTTTCACTGGTGTAGCGCCCAGTTAAGACACTCAAGCTCACCTTGTCTTTACTCAATAAAGGCAGCTTTACTTCTTCAATAAGCTGTACCAACATTCGCTCGCCTGTTTGCATCTTTAGCTCATCAATTTGCTGACTGCTACTGATCAACAGTAAAAGCGTCTGTATAAAAAAGCTGATAAGAATAATTATGGCAAACAAGCCTTGCCGTGGCGCTAAATAGGTCATGTTATGCTAAACTTTTGTTAATAGGTAGGGGGTGCGCGATTTTTCAGCACGCTCTATTATTCCTAATCTTGCTTACGCTTACAAGAGGCATCGCTCACCATGACAAAAAATAGTACAACTAATTACCAAAATACGTCTAATTTGACACCACAAATGGATATTAACGTGACCAATGAAGGTCAAAGCAAGGCCAGTTTTGCTACCTTCGGTCCCGGTATGACCGCACACTTGCAATCTTGGCTGACTGCCTTACAAAAAGCCAACGACTTATTGCCGCAACAATTACGCTTTGATGACGTTCAATTGCAGTGTCGTGAAAAGCAAGCAGGTCAAATCTCGCTAAGCCTGATCGAACAATTAGAAACCTTGCCAGTGTTTGCCTTGTCAGTAGTGGTGCAAAAACAAGCGCTTATCACCCCTGACAATGCAGATACCGATCAAAAGGCAGCGTTTGAAGCTCATATTGATGACTGGGCACGTCAAAACCCGTCATGGCAGATTATTAGAGTGACGCACACTGTCGATGCCCTGCAAGACATCAGTGGTAGCGACCGCTTGACCCCAGTACTGACTTATCGTTACGTATTAATGCCGACGGATACAGCAACCATGCAACCTGGCAAAAAGGCAGCGGCAGCACGCTTACTAGATGATGGCATGACCTCACACCTGCGTCAATTTATCGCTACCCTACCGATTACAGAAAACTTAGGCGGCGACGCTGCAATTGACTGTCATATCGTTTCATTGGCCAAAATGCTGCGTCCTCACAAAGTCGCTGTGTTTGATATGGATTCAACCTTAATTGAGCAAGAAGTGATTGTCGAGTTGGCCAAGCATGCCAATATTGGCGATCAGGTCAGCGAGATTACTGAATCAGCAATGCGCGGTGAGATTGACTTTGATACCTCATTTAGTCAGCGTGTCGCTTTATTAGAAGGCTTGTCTACCGATGTATTGGATGAGATTCAACAAAGCTTGACCTTCTCTGCAGGCGCTCGCACCCTAATGGCAACCTTAAAGTCATTGGACTATCACACAGTATTGGTGTCAGGCGGCTTTACCTATTTTGCCGAGCGTATTGCTCAAGAGCTTGGTATTGATGAAGTGTATGCCAACGAGTTAGATATAGAGGCTGATCAGGTGACTGGTAATGTGAGACTGCCTATCATCAATGGCGAGCGCAAGGCGAGCTTGGTGCAGCAAGTGGCTGAGCGCATGGGCATCAGTACTGCCCAAGTTATTTGTGTCGGTGACGGTGCCAATGACCTACCGATGATGGCCATTGCTGACTTGGGTGTTGCTTATCACGCTAAGCCAATCGTACGTGGACGTGCTGATGCGGCTATCAATGCCACTGGCCTTGAAGGCGTGCTTTACGTATTAGGTTACTCAGCACAAGACTTACGCTAATCTGTTATAACCAAAGATAATCCACTATTTAACAGTCAATTCGACTTGAAAATCAGTGTTAAAACACGACTTTTGTTTAATTAACCGGACTTTATGTGGCCATAGAGTCTGGTTTTTTTGTTTACTGAGCTCATTTTTTCTGCTTATGTTGGCGAATTCAGCTCAAAGCGGCTCTCAATTTTAAATCCTGCCCATAAACTGACGTTGGTTACAATTTTCTTAAAATTTTAATTTTTTGGCGACATTATGAACGGTCTAGCCTAGCAACCTGTGTCAATTTTTTAATAAAAATAAACGACATCTGCTGTCGTCTGTTCGTCAGATAGTCTTTGTATTTTCACAAAACATCTGCATAATAACACGTAACCAATCGCAACAATCGACACCGATGACACACTTTTTTGTTATCTCTGTTGACCGTTCATGAGGCAATTAACATGGCAATTCTTACCATTATGGCTACTGGCCACACTGGCTCTTCGAGCGCTTTTACGGGGTCTACACTAGGCTTTGTACTACTCGTTATCGGCTTATTAGCGACCTTCTTATCAGGCCGTCGTTATCTACTTAGCTATCTATTCGCCGGCATGGGTTATTGGGTGGTTGTTGAAGGCATTCAATCCATCCTAGTCAATATGACGGCTATGAGCAGAGGTTACGGTTATGCTGCCGCGCTGGTCATCTCGTGGCTCGCTATTGCTGCCTTTATTGGCTATCGCTATAAGCAATACAGTGCCCAGCAGCAAGTTATCCCTGTTAAGCGTACTGGCGTTGAACCTTTAAGTCGTCGCTCAGCGTTTAAGCTTATTGTTAATAAAGTCGCTATGCTGCGTAAAGCCGCCAAAACGCGCAAACAACAAGCTAAATATATCGAGCACACCCCGATTTACAATAACTATAAGCCACGCTTTCGTAACTAAACCACTGTCACTTATTACTCAATGCTTGAAGCGTTTTAAACACTCGAAGTTTTAATAATCTAATTAACGACTTAAGCACGACACACTAGCAATTAATAAAAACTATTAATAATAAAAATTATAAAACAAACCCCGTCAAATGATGGGGTTTGTTGTTATCAGCTCTAGCTTTCTACTTATAAACGAGGTGATGACTGATTGACAAAAAAAGCGACATACTGACATACAAAATAACAATCCACTGTTTTACAATGACAGCACAATCAATAGCGCAACAAAAACTGCAACAGCTGTGATTTAAAAGCTATACTTAAAAAACTTGCAGGTTTAGCCATAACACGTTATAAAAACATCATATTCAGTCTTATTTCATTCACCCTTTAATTTGGACTCACTCATGTTTACTTTTCCTATTTTTAATGTCAAAGCCAATCCCCTCGATGCCCTATTGACTGCCGTTGGTATTCGTCTAGCAATGTTGGCCAAAAGTGACGATCCTGAGATTCAGCAACTGTTAGAAGATCGTAAAGTTAGTATCGAGTTTGGTAGCTCTGCAGATGGTATTGCTCGTTATTATGTGTTCGATGAAGGGACATTTAATCAATATGCTGGCTCAGCTAATGATCCACGTCTGCGCATTGATTTTAAAGACTCTATGACAGGTGTTAAGCTCTTAGCTTCTGGTGATATCACAGCGTTTATGAGCGCTATCCAAGACAAAGAAATGACGGTTGAAGGTGACTACAGCTTGCTAATGTGGTTTGGACAATTGGCGAAGCATATCGTGCCAACCGTTCCAGACGAAGTAAAACCATTATTAGAAAAAGCACGTCCTTTTGCTGAAAAAGCGCAAGGTTTAGCCTCACAAGTACTCAGCATGGCCGCCAACAAACGCCAGCGCTAATCAACATGAGTCAGATGAGCCAATCAGTATCAAGTAGTTAGGCTAATCAGCACGCTGAAAAAATCAGTAATCTAACAACCTGCAAATCTGTTAGTTGATATAATACGCCTAAGTGGCCAGCCTGCTACTTAGGCGTTTTTGTTTGGTTGATTTAATACAGTATCTAATACCGTAAAACTATCGTAAATTTGACCTAAATCTACGATACGGTATCAAATAAACCAACGACTAAAATAGGCTTAGCAACGTTAGCTGCTGACAGACGACAACATTGAATTAATGGTACAATTGTACACAGACATCAATTTAAGCGACTCGCTCTTAGATTGTTAGCGCTTAAGTTTAAAAAGCGCCCAATTTTAAGCCCCTAGTAAAGTCGACGGGGTTATTTGATTTTTATAAAATAATAAAAAACAGAGGCATCGCATAAAGTCTTAGGTTTAAACCCTTAAGCTGATATGAATGCCCCTGATTTGCAAAGGATTGTATAATGACGACTTTGGCAACAATGACACAGCCGACCGCTGCTAATAATGACACGATGACCACTATGACACCCAACAGCACGCCCATAACCCGTGAGTATATTTCGCAGCTATTTGAACTGCCCTTTATGGACTTGCTATTAAAGGCGCAAACCATTCATCGTGAACACTTTAATGCAAATGAGGTTCAAATCAGCACCTTGTTGTCCATTAAAACTGGCAATTGCCCTGAAGACTGTGGTTATTGCTCACAGTCCGGACATCATCGTGACAAAACCAAACTGCAAGCTGAAAAGCGCCTAGAAGTGGATAAAGTGTTGGCAGCAGCACGACGCGCCAAAGCCTCTGGCTCATCACGGTTCTGTATGGGCGCCGCGTGGAAGCATCCCAGTAAAAAAGACATGCCTTATGTTGCTGAGCTGATTAGAGAAGTAAAAGCCTTGGGTATGGAAACTTGTATGACCTTAGGTATGTTGGATGCTGAGCAGTCAGCACAATTAGCTGAAGCTGGGCTTGATTACTATAATCACAACCTAGATACCTCACGTCGCTATTATGATGAAGTGGTCAGCACCCGCAGCTACGATGATCGCCTAGATACCATCGAAAACGTACGTAATGCAGGTATTAACGTATGTAGTGGTAGTATTGTCGGTATGGGTGAAACCCGTGAAGACCGTGTCGACTGGGTATATGAGCTTGCCAGCATGCCTGTGCCGCCAGAGTCTATCCCAGTGAATTTATTGGTTCCGATTAAAGGCACGCCTCTCGGCGATAAAGTATTGAGCGAAGGTGAGCTGCCGGTATTAGAGTGGATTCGTACCATTGCGGTCACTCGTATTTGCTGCCCAAAAAGCTATGTACGCTTATCAGCAGGCCGTGAAAGCTTATCTGACTCTGAGCAGGCATTGGCATTTATGGCCGGCGCCAACTCATTTTTTTATGGTGACAAACTATTAACCACTGGCAACGCAAGCCAATCCAACGATGACAGATTGATGGCACAGCTAGGGCTGACAGCTTCGAAGGCTGAACCTTCTGTGGTACCGGTTACCAATGCTATGAGTGGTAGCCGCAGCCATTTACAGAAGATTTAGCAATGCTGCGCTTAGTACATCCGTTACAACAGTGATTGGCATGCTTATTTAACACGTAACAGGTAATTGATTTATGGCGGAATATTTAAACTGGATTAAAGCGGCTCACGTTATTTCGATGGTCTGTTGGTTCGCTGCTATCTTTTATCTACCCAGACTGTTTGTCTATCATGCCATGAGTGAAGACAAAATCAGCCAAGACCGCTTTGTCATCATGGAGCGCAAGCTATACCGCGGTATTATGACGCCGTCCATGATTGCCACTTGGTTATTTGGCCTGTGGATGCTATACATCGGCTGGGATGTGTATAAGACGCAAGGCTGGTTACACGTCAAACTGCTGTTAGTAGTATTGCTGTCTGCTTATCATGGCATGTGTGGTGCCTATCGTAAGAAATTGGTCGATAATCCGCATCACAAGACCCATGTGTTCTGGCGCTGGTTTAACGAAATGCCAGTGTTTATTTTGATTGCGGTGGTTATCTTGGTGATTGTTAAACCGTTTTAACCCTCTCTCGCTAGTTAACTAAAAAAGCGACCTAAAAGTATATTAGGTCGCTTTTTTTATATTTTTTTAGCTTTTATATTTCTATTTCTATTAAAAACTGGGCCGCATAATATTATACGTATGTGACACATCATATACTTTATAACGCGCTGGCTCTCGGCGGTTTTCTCCTGCATAACTAAGTATTAACGCTTGATTAGCACTGCGGTCGAGCCAGCCCACAAACAAACCACTGTGCTCAACATCGTTATAGCTGTGATTGACATAATACAGCCAATCTCCCGGTTTTATTTCATTGGTATCAACAAACGGACCTGATGGATACTCACCCTTAAACACCGTATCACGGGTCACCCCTGCCCGCGTAAAGGCAGCATTCAGATAATCCCAGCACGAGCCTTTGATAATCTCTTTGCGATCTAACGCCATCTGACGCACGGTTTGCAATACTTGCTTGCTGGCCGGCGTTGCGGTTTGCTCAGCGGCATACAGAGTATCAATATGTTCAGCTTTGATATTTGGCGCAGCCGCATAACTAACATGAAAGTTTTGCGGCGCTGCTGACACAAAAGGCGATACGCTGCTTGTACTGCCACCAGAATATGAAGGCGGTGTAAAGGTTTGGTTCTTTTGCTGAATTAAATCGCCAAGGGCATCGGCATGCAACATTGGGCTTGCTAACGTACCGATTAAGGCAGTCAATAGGATAGGTTTTTTGAAAATAGAGCTTGGTTTAATACGCATCATAGCCAAAGTGTCCGCATCCATGGGGCACTCCTTAATATCAGGCCTAAGGGATCATTACGATAGACTTAAAATATAAACCAGTTGTCGGTTTCAATTCAAGCAGGATATGAGCTATTTTGCTGTTTTTATAGATGTTTTTACAATAACCTCAAAGGTTTAGTCTATGTGAGGATATGCTTTATAAAAAAGATAACTTATGGAAAAGACAACTTATAGAGAAGAGGTTAGCTTATAGAGAGTATAGCTTGTAAATATAATAGCTTATAGAGATTATGATGATTGCATTTTAATATTGGCATTACGCTTGCCAAACTGTTGGCCTTGCAAGATAGCCTTCATCACCTGCGCCTCTTTGTCCGAATCAAAGCCGGTAATATGACACTTACGATTGCCATTAGCATCGGTAATGGTGAGCGCTGAGTTGCTTAATTCAATGTTGTCATCGGCTTGTACAGAGATGGTTTGAGTTTTGCCAAACATATTATGCACAAACATGCCGTGTTGAACTTTTAGAATACCTGAGCTGATTTCGCCATGGCCGGCATTTTTTTGTTTATTGCGCATGACATTAAAGATAAAGCTGCCAATAATTAATACCGCCAGCGCACCTATTGCCAATCGTTCTGGCAACAGACTCATCGCCATGGCGACACCGATAGCGCCAATCAGTAAGGCCACGCCAAACCAGAATACCCCATCGCCGTATCCGCTTGCTTTACCCGACAAGGTGATGTTTGCGCCTGTGTCTGTGACTTGTAGCATAGTGACCCTACTTTACTTTTGTTTCTGTTTTTACTTTGAAAGACAACTTCTACTTTGAAAGGCAAATAAGCCTGCACTTATTCTAGCCCAAGCGTAGCGGTTAACCGATGGCTTTTTGTTACCAGCCCAAAGCAGTTTGCTGTAGCTTAACCAAGTCAGCAATACCGGCTTCTGCCACGGCTAACATAGTGTCTGCTTCAGCACGGGTAAATGGTTTTTCTTCAGCGGTGCCTTGAATCTCAATAAACTCGCCTTTTTGGGTCATCACTACGTTTAAGTCAGTATCGCAATTTGAATCTTCAGCGTAATTTAAATCAAGCAGTACTTCGCCATCTTTAACGCCCACCGATACCGCAGCGACCAATCCAATTAATGGATCTTCTTTTAGCTTTTTCTTTTGTTGTAGTGCTTCTAGCGCATCAATTAAAGCAATCGCAGCGCCAGTAATACTCGCGGTACGTGTGCCACCATCGGCTTGAATCACATCACAATCTAGATAAATGGTGTTCTCACCCAGTTTTTTTAAATCGACCATGGCACGTAAGCTACGGCCAATCAGACGTTGAATCTCTTGGGTGCGTCCAGACTGCTTACCGCGAGCGGCTTCACGTTGGTTACGAGTATTGGTCGCACGCGGTAGCATGCCATATTCGGCAGTAACCCACCCTTGGCCTTGACCTTTTAACCAACGCGGTACACCTGATTCGACACTGGCGGTGCACAACACTTTGGTATCACCAAAACAGACCAGCACTGAGCCTTCTGCGTGTTTGGTATAGTTGCGCTCAAAGGTGACTTGGCGAAGTTGATTTGGCTGACGGTTGTCTATACGCATTATTCTGTTATTTCCTGTATTAAAAGTTTGGGCGATAATCGCCTATTTTTGATTTGAATAGCTGTTGTTCTAATGGCGTTGACTCTATTTTGGTCAGATCTGTTTAGGTTAAATAATAGACCTGACACTGACAGAGTGTCTCTGTGCCATCTTTAATTTATATGACTGTTGCACTGCATCACTAATAGATAAGCGCTTATGACGATGATAAAGCAATAGCAACACAATGAAAAGGGGAAGTCTGAGCCTTCCCCTTTGTCGCCCTTTTGATAGGTGGGCTTATGCTTGCCTTAATAAATCTGTCAATGTAACTGGATTAAGCTTAATCTAAGCCTTCCATTTTACGCAGCTCTTTGCGTAGGATTTTACCCACGTTAGATTTTGGCAACTCATCAACAAACTGTACATGACGAGGACGTTTGTAACCGGTTAGCTGTTTTCTGCCGAAGTCTAACAGCTCTTTTTCAGTCACATTTGAGCCTTTCTTTTTAACCACAAAGATTTTTGGTTCTTCACCACGCTCATCACTTGGAATACCCATAGCGCCTACTTCTAGCACTGCTGGATGCTGAGTCATGGCTTCTTCGATTTCATTTGGATAGACGTTAAAGCCAGATACCAAAATCATGTCTTTTTTGCGATCGACAATCTTAATAAAGCCTTTCTCATCCATAATACCGATATCACCGGTTTTGAAATAACCGTCTTCGGTAAAGGTATTTTTAGTTTCTTCTGGACGGTTTTGATAGCCAACCATCACCTGAGGGCCTTTAACGCAGATTTCACCACGCTCACCAATTGGCATCACATTGCCATCATCATCAATTAAGATGACATCTGTATCTGGCGCAGGCACCCCGATTTTGGCAGTAAACTCAGAGATATTCATAGGGTTAAAGCTAACCACAGGTGAGGTCTCTGACAAGCCATAACCTTCAACGATTGGTAAACCAGTCGCCTCATGCCAAGCTTTGGCAACACTTGGTAATACTGACATACCACCGCCGATAGAAGCTTTTAGATTTGAGAAGTCTAAATCTTTAAACTTATCGTGGTGTACTAGGCCGTTAAATAAGGTGTTCACTGATGGGATAAACGCTGGTTTGTATTTATCCATCTCTTTAATAAGACCGTCCAAATCACGTGGGTTTGGAATCAATAGGCCGGCACAGCCTTCATACATGGCGTACATGCCACATACCATGAAAGAGAAAACGTGATACAGCGGTAACGCGGTTAAAATAACCTCACCACTGGCAGTATCACCAAACGCGGCGTCCATCACCGCATTAATTTGCAGCATATTGGCGATTAGGTTGCCGTGGGTCAACATGGCGCCTTTTGCCACACCAGTGGTACCGCCAGTATATTGCAGCAAGGCCACATGACTTAAATCAAGCTCTGGGCGCTTATATTGATGTGCTGATACCGTATCTAATGCTTGTTTAAATGACACACTACCTTTTATGTTGTAGCTCGGTACCATCTTTTTAACATGGCGTACCACAAAATCGACCACAAAGCCGCGTACCATGCCCAGCATATCGCCCATATTACAGATGACAACGTGCTCAACATCACCTTTATCTTCCACATCTTCAAAGGTCTTGGCAAAGTTTTCGACAATAAAGATAGCCTTAGCACCACTGTCATGGATTTGATGCTCAAGCTCACGGCTAGTATATAGTGGGTTAACGTTTACCAAAATCATGCCGGCGCGTAATACACCCAGCGCAACTATCGGATATTGCAGTACGTTTGGCATCATCACCGCTACTTTGTCACCAACTGTCAGCCCTAATGACTGCAAATAAGCGGCAATTTGACGGCTATAGTTATCTAATTCACGATAGGTGATTGAGGCACCCATACAGATATACGCATCACGACTGGCATAGCGTGCGAAGTTACGCTCAAATACCTCAAGTAACGAGCTTTGCTCATCTGGCTGTTCGATATGATCCACAATTGCATAGCGATCATAAGAGGCTAACCATGGGCGATCACTTGGGATATCTGGATAAGTCGGAAAAGTGCCATGCAGCTCACTGATCGAAGATTGGTTGATAGCATTCGTATCTGTAGTCATGAGGTTACCTGTAATGTATGTTGTTTATATATTTGATTTTACTAGATAAATTATATTATTTCCTGGATAACAGCGTCACTCTTAATGTATTAGATGATCCTTATTATAAAGGCTACTGATACCGGCAGATATACTGCAACTGTAAAAGAGCGTATTGCTTTTACATCTATAGCCACTAAACCACTGATAAGCGTGCCTAAACTCAGACTCTACTGGGCTACTGGCTCGCTAAATCCATATGCTGAATCTATAGTTAGTCATCCTAAAGGGTTTAGTGTTACCCATTAGGTTGACGATAGACCTGCCCTGTCACCCTATTAGTGCGGTTTGGCTAGATAAAAATACTGATGTTCAAGGTACCGGTGCACAAACGCACAAAACATGCACACAAAAAAAGGATACGGCAATTGCTCGTATCCTTTTGAACGGTTTTTAATTGTACTCGTTAACGAGTAAAACTTAAAGCACGAGATGGGATATCACTCTCTATATCCATCTCGCTCCTTACTCCTTATATCTCAGAAACTTCAGGAGACTTTAAGTTTACTGCGGGTTGTTCTTCGCTTCCATCTCACGCAAGTCTTTACGTAAGATTTTACCAACGTTTGATTTTGGCAACTCATCGACAAACTCAACCGCACGCGGACGTTTATAGCCAGTTAGGTTCTCTTTGGCATAATCAATCACTTCTTGTTCCGTTAAGCTTGGGTCTTGACGTACCACAAAGATCTTAGGCGCTTCGCCACTCTTATCGCTGTGAATACCAATCACACCACACTCTAAGATTTTTGGATGACCAGTCATCACGTCTTCCACTTCGTTTGGATACACGTTAAAGCCAGACACAATAATCATGTCTTTTTTGCGGTCAACAATCTTGAAGTAGCCGTGCTCATCCATCACACCGATATCACCGGTACGGAAGTAACCATCTGGCGTCATGACTTCGTTGGTCGCTTCTTCACGCTTCCAGTAGCCTTTCATAACCTGTGGACCACGTACACAAATCTCACCGCGCTCACCGATTTCAACTTCGTTACCGTCTTCGTCTAAGATCGCCATATCAGTCGCTGGGAATGGCACACCAATGTTACCTGGGAATTCGTCTAGACCCATTGGGTTAGCAGAAGCAACTGGTGACGTTTCAGATAAACCGTAACCTTGAACAATCACGTTACCAGTACCTGCTTTCCACTTCTCAGCCGTATCTTTTAATACCGCCATACCACCGCCCATCGACATCTCAAGCTTGCTGTGATCCAGTACTCTAAAGTGCTCACTGTTAATCAAGCCGTTAAACAAGGTGTTTACCGCTGGGAAGAAGGCTGGCGGATAGTCTTTATATGCTTTTAATAGGCTCTTACCATCACGTGGGTTTGGTACCAGTGAGTTGATCGCGCCTTTTCGCAGACCATACATACCACAAACCGTAAACGAGAAGATATGATACAGCGGTAAAGCAGTCATAATCACTGGCTGCTCATTGCGCTCTTCGAAGTGATCAAAGGCATCACCAATATAAGTATCTGCCTGAATCAAGTTGGCAACCAAGTTACCATGAGTCAGCATAGCGCCTTTTGCCACACCAGTCGTACCGCCGGTGTACTGTAATACGGCCACATCATCTAAACCGATATCGGTTGGGCGTGTGTAGGTCTTTTGGGCGCCAGTTTTCAGCGCTTGCTTAAAGTTAACGCTGCCTGGAATGTTAAACGGAGGCACCATCTTCTTCACATGACGTACCACAGTATTGACGATAAAGCCTTTTACTGGGCTCATCAAATCACCCATTGAGGTCACAATCACGTGATCAACGGTCTTTTTGGCGATGTCAGCGTAAGTTTTGGCAAAGTTTTCTAAAATAATCAGTGCTTTTGACTCAGAGTCTTCAAGCTGATGCTCAAGCTCATGAGTGGTATACAGTGGGTTAACGTTAACTAGGATAAGACCAGCACGCAAAATCGCCAAAATAGCGACAGGCGACTGCAAGATATTTGGCATCATGACTGCAACTTTATCGCCTTTTTTTAGGCCCAACGACTGCAAATAAGCAGCCATATGACGGCTATGACGATCTAAGTCATCATAGGATAACTCTTGGTTCATACACACAAAAGAGATTCTGCCGGCGTGCTTAACAAAGTTTTCTTCTAAGATTTCAATCAGCGACGTATCGGCTGGTGGCATTTCAATGTCGTATTGCATGCCGTATTTTTCGTAGGTTTTCAGCCAAGGTTTGTCATTGCGGCGAAACTGGGTGGTTTGATTGTCCATAATCTGCGGATCTCCTAAAAAGTTATGGTATTAATAATGCTAATGCTATTAATAAGATAGAGTGACTACATTTATCTATGGTTTGCTACTATTTTTGGCGGTGATACGACAAGATTTATCGTATATCTACGGTAATTTCTTCTGTAATAACAGTTAAATATGTCAATCTAAAATACACTATTTCATGAGCTAATGACAACTACAAACTGCCCAATTCGTTATAAAAGAAGAGACAGTGCTGTCATCATAAGCTGTTGAGCCTATCTTTAGTCCATTATTAGTCGATAAAAGACCACTTTTACTGATATTACTCTGCTTTTGTTCAGTATTCAGTGTTCTATGAACTTATGAATAAATTTCAATAAAATCAAAAGCTTTCCTAGCTCTAAAAAGCGGTTAAAAATCCATGACTGGCTCTTGCTTTGAAGTGCTTATTTGACCCTGAGAGTGGTTAATAACATCGATTTCTGACTCTTACTTTGAAATCCATCCCTAGCCATTCCTTTAGCAAAGGAAGGGTGTAAGGCTATTTAAATTGTCTGGCATTAATAAGAATGAAAACAAAAGAATAAGGATGAAAATAAAAGCCAAACGTCAGTGGTTGACGCATAAAAGTCATCTGTGCTTTTTTATCCAGACAATATCCGTTACGATACAAGGTCTAAAACGCTATACTATATTATTATAAAAATACCCTATTGTGCGTTTATAATAGGCGCCGCTGCGTCTGTTGTTGACGCCTGTTAGCGACTGTTTTCTCTTACTTTTTTACAAGGCAAAGTCACTTATTATGTCTGATATTTCAACGCCACCAAGCTCAACTGTCATTCCAAATGAAGCCATGGATACCCGATCGGTGGCTGAGTTTACCGAGCAGGCTTATCTAAACTATGCCATGTACGTCATTATGGATCGGGCGCTGCCGCATATTGCAGATGGTCTAAAGCCAGTGCAACGCCGTATTATCTATGCGATGAGCGAGCTTGGACTCAAGTCCACTACTAAGCCAAAAAAATCTGCCCGTACCGTCGGTGACGTACTGGGTAAATACCATCCGCACGGTGACACCGCCTGTTATGAAGCGATGGTGTTGATGGCGCAGCCCTTTAGTTATCGCTATCCGCTGATTACTGGTCAGGGTAACTGGGGTAGTCCTGATGATCCAAAATCGTTTGCGGCAATGCGCTATACCGAGGCCAAAATGTCGGCCTATGCCAATACCCTGCTTGCTGAGCTGGGACAAGGCACAGTAGATTGGCAAGACAACTTCGATGGCTCGATGCAAGAACCGATGACTCTGCCCGCACGCTTGCCTAATATTTTGCTTAATGGCACCACCGGTATTGCAGTCGGTATGGCAACAGATATTCCGCCACATAACTTAAATGAAGTGGTGCGTGCGGCGATTCGACTGTTAAAAAATCCAGACTTATCAGTGAAACAGCTGACTCAATCACTGCCTGCGCCAGACCTGCCAACCTATGCTGAAATCATCACGCCCAAAAAAGAATTGCAGCAAATGTATGAGACTGGGCGTGGCAGCTATAAGATGCGCGCCATTTATCATGTTGATAAACAAGAGAAGAATCTGGTCATTATCGACGCCCTACCCTATCAAGTATCGGGTAACAAGGTGCAAGAGCAGATTGCCAAGCTAATGATGGATAAGAAGCTGCCTTGGGTAGTGGATATCCATGATGAGTCGGATCATGAAAATGCCTGTCGTATCGTGCTAGAGCTGCGCTCGACTCGAGTCGATGTCGATCGAGTGATGAGTCACTTGTTCGCCAGTACCGACCTAGAAAGCAGCTATCGGGTCAATATGAATATGATTGGCCTCAACGGTAAGCCGCAGGTGAAAAACCTTAAAGAAGTGCTAAGCGAATGGCTGGTGAGCCGCCGTGATGTGGTGACTCGCCGCTTGCAGTTCCGCTTGGATAAAATCGAAAAACGCCTGCACATCTTGGCCGGCCTATTGATTGCGTATCTCAATATCGACGAGGTCATTCGCATCATCCGTGAAGAAGATGATCCGAAACAAGAGTTGATGAGCCGCTACGATTTAAGTGAGATTCAGGCCAATGCGATTTTGGATATTCGCTTACGTCAGTTGGCACGCTTAGAAGAAATCGAGCTACGTGCTGAAAAAGATGAGCTTGAAGCAGAGCGTGCGAAAATCCAAGAGCTACTAGATAATCGTGACAGCTTAACCGCGCTGATGATCGATGAGCTTGAAGCCGATATGAAAGAGCATGGCAATGATCGTATGTCGCCAGTGGTTGAGCGTGAAGAAGCGACCGCATTAAAAGAATCTGACTTGGTGCCAAGTGAGCCCATTACTGCCATCTTGTCAAAAGCCGGTTGGATTCGTGCTGCCAAAGGCCACGATGTCGATGCTGCCGGTATGAGCTATCGCTCGGGTGACAGCTATCAGGCGCACGTGCACGGCAAATCCAATGCCAAGATATATATCATGGACAGCACAGGGCGCAGCTATAGCATCGAGGCGCACACCCTGGCGTCCGCGCGTGGTCAAGGTGACCCGCTGACCAGTGTATTAAAGCCAGCCGCTGGTGCCAGCTTTGAACAGCTGCTTGCCGGTGATGATGAACAGCGTATCATTCTAGCCAGCTCACAAGGCTATGGCTTTATCAATACCTTGGGCAATCTAGATACCAATCAAAAAGCAGGTAAAAACATCATAAACTTAGGCAACAAAGACAGTAAGCTGTTGAACGTTGCTTATATTGATGCGGTCAATGCAGAGAGTGATGCTGATAACGAAGGTGATACCAAGGTAGCAGCGCAAGATCAAATTGCGGTCGTCACCTCAGCGGGCTATTTGTTGATTTTCCCAATTGATGAGTTGCCAGAACAGCAACGCGGTAAGGGTAACAAACTGGTTAACCTAAAAGACGGTGAAGAAGTATTAGCAGTGATTGCATTAACTCACAGCGACAGCCTAACCATCACCGCTGGCAAACGTCATGTGACCTTAAAGCCTATCGACTTAGCCAACTATACTGGCAAACGTGGCAATCGCGGTACGCAGTTGCCAAGAGGCTTCCAGAACGTGAGTGATATTTCAATCACTGAGTAACTTAAATTGATTAACTGGTTTGAGTTAGGTTGGCTGACTGTTAAAAGTCAGCCGACTGCTCAGGATGCTGTTAGCTTCAAACAGCTTAAACTAAGATTAATGTTAGCGGCTGATGGCACCATATAATTTGCTGCCAATTTTATAAAAGACGACCGCAACCAACAGCAACAATAAAATAGCGATGAGATAAACCACGAAATCTGGGAAAGGACTTAACCAACCAATACTAAACACTAGGTTTTGAAAACCTTCGCTTGGCCACTGTGCCACTGGGGTGTTATTACCTGAGTTAAATAAGGCCATGGTTAATGCCAGACCAATGAATGCAAACACGATGCCAATTAGCTTTTGCATGAGTGTTGTCTCCTATTTTTTATTGTTTATTATAAATACATTGTTATCGTTATACGGTTATTAGGTCTGTACTAGACCTTATATTAGACTTTAACAGGTCTATCATAAACCGACTGCGCGGTAGCGCCAACTGTGCTCACCGAACACAAACAGTTTGCAACTAAAAAACCCTCGTAAAGTAATTTACGAGGGTTCTTTTATTAATATTTACTAGAAAAACTATCTAACTTATTTAACCATCACGTAATCCCAAAATAGGTACTACTAAATCTTCTTCATCGGTTAAATGCTGCGATAAAAAGTCAGTGCCTGTCACTAAATTTTGATATAAACGCTCAGCCAGTGCTTTGTCTTCTATATCAGCCTTTGCTAACTCATCGTTTAACAGCAGTAAATCATCAAGCAAGGCGTCAAGTTTGACATGGTCTTTTTCTAAAATCTCAAAGCCACGCTTAAGCTGCGGATACGAGCTGACAAAGTCTGGGAAAAAGCCACGGTCTTCAACACTGTGATGCTGATGCAGCTTTAACACATGTATGCCGATGCGCTCTAAAATTTGTGAACGGTAATTTTCCCAGTTCAGCGCTCCCATCAAATACTCTTCGCTCAGCTGACGCAAAATGCGCTGGCGTTTTCGAATATTGGTATGCACATTGAGCCAACCTGAGGTTTTGTAAGCATAATCTGATGAATACCACTCGCTTGCTGGCAGTTTTTCGTATAAAAACAACCAGTCTGGATCGAGCCGACTTTCAGGATGACGTGGCATGACCCTATTTTTTTGCTTTTCTTTTTCAATAGCCGCTTCTAAATGTTGACTGGTATCACTCATCGTTATTCTCCTTACTTGAACGCTGACCGCACTGGGCATCAGTACAGCAACGCACTATAACGCTCACCGTCACAATCTCATATCATCATAACGACCATTTCACTAAATCAGATTTAACTGTCGATCAATTATTAAAGCTCCGTTATGATATTGAGATGCTATATATTTGATTAATATAAATTAAACCAGATATCGATTCTATATCGAATTTGTTAAAAGCACTTAATTTTTGTTTATCAGTATGTATTATAGTTAAACAATATAAATCTAGCCACTACTAACCAGCTGCCATTAAAAAAGCCCTCGCTATAACAATAGTGAGGGCTTTTTTAATATTTAAATCATTTAACGTTCCCACACTCTATTTGGATCCAAATATCAGTAAAAATCTCACCCAAACGAGCGCGCATCTCTAAACTAAGCTTGGTACATAAGTGACGCAGACCATGCACGGTCACCCCATTGACTTCAGTAGTGGCGTAATAGTCTTCCATCTTGCCCATCAGCGGTAACTTGTGCACCGTGATCTCATTGCCCTCACCATAATGCTGTAAGAACCGATCAAACGAGCGCCAGCCCATGCAAATAATGTGTTTTGGATTAATCTGCTCAATCGCCAGACGCGTCAATTCATCATGGATTTGTTGCATTGGCTCTGGTAGTTCAGACAGTTGCGCCTGTAATACCGCCTCTTTGGGCGCCGCAAAATAAGACACAAAGCTGGTCTCTGCACAGTGCTTCAAACGACTGACATCACCGCCACAGATGACATCGACAATACGGTTGGCATAGCGGCTACCACGTGCCGCATCGGCAATATACTTGCAGTCCACTACTTCAAAGTCCATCACCACTGCTTGCGCTTGGCGGGCTTCGATATCTTCCCAATTTTCACGGTTGCTGTGGCCTGGATTGATGCTGACAAACAATATGTCAGGGCGCAGCGGTTGACCGCTAATAAAATGGCCGGTGTAGCATAAGGGGTTGTCTGCCAATAGGGTATTGGCTTCGGCGACGAAAGTATTAATCTGTTGCTGCTTTTGCGCAAAGTAGCTTAGTGGCTGTTTTTTTGGATCAAAGTCAGTCATTGTTATCCTATGCTCTGTATTCACTATATTCGCTGTCTGCTATCGCTTATATCCGTCAGTAAGCACAATACTAAATCAGCATTTCACCGACCACACCGACCAAAAAGCCCAGCGTTGCGCCAAACGAAATCATATAGTTATTCATTAATTTGCTTTCAGGAATGATGTCTTGAATCAGTAGATATAAGATACCGCCACTGGCAAATACCATCAGCTGCGCAGTCAGCCCTGGATAATCGCGTAAAAATAAATGGCCGATTGAGGCACCAATAATGCCAAAGAAACTGAGCCCAAAAAATATGGCCAGTGTGGCTTTGACACTAAAACCATTTTGCACCAGATCACGAAATGCGTTAAACGCCTCAGGCAAGTTTTGCAGGCCAATAAATACCGCCAATAACATCGCCATTGACGGATCAACCGCGAATACAGCACCTAAAGCAATGGCTTCTGGGATAAAGTCCATTAGCATCGCCAACAGAGTTGCCATTTGCCCACCGGTCTTGGCCAAAGAGCGGTCAATTAACATGAATAAAACCGCACCCAATAAGAACGATCCGGCCATGTGCCAAACGCTCAAGTTCTCGAGCCCCTTAGGAATTAACACCAGCGCAATGGCAGATAAAATAATACCGGCACCAAATGACATCAGGGTATGCACGCACTGCTCTTTAAACAAGCTTTGCTTAACATGATGGTCAAACTGATAGGCCAGTAGCCCACCCAAAAATACGGTAATGCCGGAGAATCCAGCAAATAACAGTAATTGCAGCGGCATATTATTTCCTTTATTCATCATGAACTGACTGCTAACGCTCATCGTTACAGTCAGATTGGTTTATGGCATCGTTACACGTCTAGATCGCTCTCACCGCCATGAGCATGTATGCGGCGCTGCTCTTGGCGTTGGTAACGCAAGCCTGATCCGGCATACCATTGAGCCTTGGTTTGTTGCAGCAAATCGCTCAAACTTTGCAGCTGTCCTTGTAAGGTCTGAGTTAACCAAAAGTAGCCCTGCCACTCAAAGCTCAATGCGTGAATACTGGGATAATCAGACACCAAAATCCGCGTAATCGGACGGAACATCTCATCACTGGGACTGCGTAATACCGCCGCCATGTGACGCATGGCCTGGGTCAACTCACGATGATAATGATCAACCAAAATACGATTTTCAGTATCAATCGGACTTTGTGCTAGCTTAGGCGCAGCACTAAGCAGCAAGTCAATGGTACCGATAATATTGCGATGGGTGCGTTGAATCATATCCAACGTCTGGGTATCAATTTTTGACTCTCTGGCCGTCGCTTCAATATGGCCGCGCACCCGCAACAAGCGCTTATTAATTTCTTTAAACTGAGCAACCATGTCGGTATTAACATAAGTGGTGGCCGCTGTGTGCGTACTTCTTTCCATGGTTGATGCTGCGGTTGTTGCACCCAAATCCAGATGAATATGCGGCAGTTCTATATTATTAATGGTGGTGCCGGCAGGATAATGTTTGTTATATTCGTTATTCGAGTCATTATCTGCGTCTGTAGGCTGATTGTCTGTGCCAGTGTCTTTTCTATTATCAGCATCTGAAGTATTTAATCCATTACCTGAATGACTGCTGCTTGGCCAATGGCTGTTCGACCAATGACTGTTGGGCTTATCACTGACCAATAAAGGATTGCCTATCACAGCCAATCCACTATTATCCGATAGCTTGTCTGCTGATGGCTCATCAGAGTTGGCATCAAGCGCTCCCTGACTCTCATCAGTATGCGCAAAGCGCTCATCCAAGCTGGGATCGGCAATATAAGCTTCAACCTCGTCATACATATCGGCACATGCTTCTAAATTATTGGCCAGCAAAAAACGCCACATCAAGGTAGATTTTAATGGCAAAATTAAAGTGGCCAACACCGCGGTTAACGTACCAATCAATACGTTCAGCGCCCGAGCCACCCCATCTGGCCCGACACTGTCATTGCTGGTAATCACCATACACATGGTAATGCCAGTCAGCAGCCCAATATAGCCCAGTTGCTTGATAGAGTAATAGCCAATGATGGCGCTAATAACGCCTACCAACAGATAATAAATCCATGAGGTCGCTGCAAAGCCAAGCAGTCCATGACTGAGCCACAATAGCAGCAGTCCGACGATGATACCCAATATGGTACCCAGCATCCGCTCTTTGGCTTTGGTATAGATCGCCCCTTGGTATTGAAGTAGACCTAAGATGACAAACACCGTAATGGTTGACCATTCTGAATGCGGAATCTGGCTCCAGCGACTGAACAGCAACGATGCCACAACAGCGATACCCAGTCGCATGGCATGCAAAATATTGGCATGTAAGTAGCGAGCATAAGGCTCTACTAAAGGCGCCATTAACCGTGATTTTAAGTTTTTTTCCATTGATTGGGGTTTCGCTATCCAGTGATTATCTGTGCTGTTTTTTGCTATTGTTTTTTATGTACGTTTTTTATGTTTGTGTTTATTTAGTGCTCTACTCTATTTAAGTTCTACTCTATATAACTTCTCTATTTAAATAGCCACTCTATTGAACTATTCAGTCTAGTCGTTTGTGCAACGGTTTCATACAGCGACTCATGACTCATTAGCAACGATTAACCACTAAATATTAAATTAACGGCCTGATTTAAAGCTGGGATGATTAATTAAGTGTTCCGACTCTCTAATATCTTCAAATAGGTCGATATCTGGGGTGGTGTCATTTTGTTTAATCACACTCATGTCACCTGTGGTCTCCATCACCATGGCAAACACCTCAGTTTTAGATTTAATGCCATTTTTACGCAGCACCTCACCGACATCACTTTTGCTGAGACTCGCTTCTGCGATATTGTCCCAGAAGTACTCGCCATGCGCCATCAATAATATGGGCTGATTGTCTATCGCTTTTTTAAACAGCTTCACCTTACGGCGCAATAAAGAGACAATGGCTTGTAGGATAAATAACAGCGCTATGGCAAATAAACCCTTGGATAAAGAAGGCGATTCTGACACCACGGTTGAGGCCAAAATACTACCGATACCAACGGTCATCGCAAAATCATGGCTGGATATCTTAGCAAAGCTACGCAGTCCCATTAGACGGGTGTACACGATTAATCCAAAATAAATCACCACGCCAGTTGCGGTAATGGCTACCGCTGTTTGCCAGTCCATCTCAAACCACTTTGACCAATCCATATTACCTCGCTTAAACAGTTGTTCGTTTCAATTATTTTCAATAAATCTCTGTTATTTTTAATAACTTTTAAAGTACTGTTTTGACGTATTATCTACAATAGGCTGTCTGCAGTGCTTGTTCTTACTCTATAACGCCTTCATTCTCATAACACTGTCTATTTAACACTATACTGTAACCCATCCTATTTACAACATCTTACGCTGGGCACCTGCCTTATACGAATGCAACAAGACTCTCATCAATAGATAACACTTTCTTACCCAAACCTTTTTTATTATTCCTATACTTTATTTAACATTAAAAACATCTCAATAAATAAAAACACTCTAATGTCTGTATTATAAAGGAGAGACCTATGTTTAGATGGGCTATTATTTTTGCAGTTATCGCATTAATCGCAAGCTTGCTTGGTTTTGGTAATGTCGCAGGACTCAGTAAGAGCTTCGCATACATCTTCTTAGTGGTTGCGGTAATCTTATTTATCTTTGGTTTTATTTCGCGTAAAACCTAATATATAGAATCAAATCTGGTAAAACAGACACTCAAAAATATCAAACCAAAGCACCGATGTAAAAACACTGATAAAAAAAGCACCTATCATTTGGGTGCTTTTTTGGTTTTAACCATTAATATTCAGTGCGCCTAGTTCAATGCTGCAATCTGTTTGGAGAGCCTATTTAGATAATCCATTTAAAAGGATTTGCTAGCACTAATATTGACTCAATCTCTAATACGCGCTACTTTTTAATAGTTATATTTAATAGGTTATATGGGTTAATGCGTTTGTCTAAATAACTTTATGAACACCCACTTTATTTACGGAGCCTAACCATGATTTATGATGTGATTGGTGACATACATGGCCATGCAGAAAAATTAAAAGGTCTGCTCAAGACGTTAGGCTATACACTAACGACGCATCCGAGCTTAAATATCGATTATTACTGCCCGCCCGAAGGTCACAGAGCGCTATTTATTGGTGATCTGATTGACCGAGGTACTCAAGAGCTAGAAACCTTACAAATCGTATTTGCCATGATAGACGCCGATGTCGCTGATGCAGTGATGGGCAATCATGAATATAACGCACTGGCCTATGCAACCGAAGACAAACTCAGACAGGGCAAAGGCACGAAGAATAAGAAGAACAAAGAGGGTAAAGACAAAGATAAAATACGCTATTTGCGCTCACACAACCGCGCGCATACCCATCAACACCAAGCCTTTTTGGACGAAATACCTTTTGGTTCAGAAGCACATCAATATTGGCTTAACCGCTTTTATGAGTTACCCTTATGGATAGAAACTGAGCACGCCTGCTTTGTGCATGCTTGCTGGGATACTGAGCAAATGGCGGTGCTTGAGCCGTTACTCACTGCCGATAAGCGCCTGACTCTCGATGCGCTACAACTAACTGGACAAAAAAAGTCTGACCCTTATGAAGCATTGGAGCGTATCTTAAAAGGCGTTGAAGTGGCCTTACCAGAGGGCGTCAGCTTTACCGATAAAGACGGCAAGGTACGCCGCAGAATGCGAGTGCAATGGTGGTTGTCACAGCAGCACGGCTCGCTACAAGGTCGACGCATCGTTGATATCGCACGCGCACCGGGCTCTGATTTGGCACAAATTCCACAAGACGCTGTCGCCGAGCAGCTTGACTTTATGCTACAGACCGATAAGCCAGTATTTATCGGCCATTATTGGCTTACAGGAACCCCTGAACCCTTAAGTCCGCAAGTGGTGTGCACCGATTATTCAGCAGCAGGTACCGGTTATCTGACCGCCTATCGCTTTGATACGACTCAACCTTTTCCGTTATCTGCCGATAACTTTATACAATATATACCAGAAACGGATCACAGATAGCGCCATAAGGGTGCAGCGTATAGCGTCAGCGCTTAACCGAGCCGTAATGTCACAGAACCGATTATGCTAAAAATTTACTTTTTATTCGGTTGAAAATTTTGTATGATGAATGTTTTTTGTAAGGAAACTCGAACCATGGCAAACGCCAAAAGCACACAATCATCAGACTCAGCACTTGGTCCTATCCCGTCTCCAGAAGGCAACCCAACAGTTGGTATTATCATGGGTTCGCAATCTGACTGGGCAACCATGAGCCTAGCTGCACAATTGCTTGCAGACTTTGGTGTTGCCTTTGAATGCGAAGTGGTTTCTGCACACCGCACGCCAGATAAATTGTTTGATTACGCCAAGTCAGCCAAAAGTAAAGGCTTACAAGTAATTATTGCTGGTGCTGGTGGCGCCGCTCATCTTCCGGGTATGTGCGCCAGCCAAACAGAGTTGCCAGTATTGGGCGTACCTGTGAAATCATCGACGCTGAGCGGCTGGGACAGCTTATTGTCTATCGTGCAAATGCCAAAAGGCATTGCCGTTGGTACCTTAGCGATTGGCACAGCCGGTGCTTATAACGCAGCACTACTTGCGATACAAATCTTAGCACTGCATGATGAAGCGCTTGCTAAGCAATTGGTTGAGTTCCGTCAAAAGCAAACAGATACTATCTTAGCGAGCCCAACACCGGGTATTATTAATAGTTAAATTGCGTTAACTACAATGTGTTAACCACAACGCGTTAACCAAAAATACGTTAATCACAATAGACAGATAACCACATGACAAAGGGGTGCAATCGGCACCTTTTTGTTTTTTTAGCGTTATACTATTTTGATAACCTATATATATTTTATATCATTCACATATCTTTAACCTTAAACGTATAAAGAGCCTAACATGACTACAGCCAATGCTTATCCAGCAACTCAATCTATCCGCACTATCGGTATCCTTGGTGGCGGTCAACTCGGCATGATGTTGGCCGAAGCCGCGCTGCCTTTGGGTTATCGCTGTGTATTTTTAGAAGACGCGCCAAACTGCCCAGCCTCTTTGTATGGTCAAGTATTCACCAGCGAACAGTTGGAAGACTTTATTGCGGCGGCCGATGTATTCACCTTAGAGTTTGAAAACACCCCTGCTGATACCGTAGCACGTCTGAAAAAGATGTCTGATGACGGTCAAAAACAAGGCATGTTCCCGCCGCCTCAAGCGCTACAAGTGGCACAAGATCGCCTCAAAGAAAAATCACTGTTTAATGAGTTAGATATCCAAACCGTCCCTTTTAAAAGCGTCAGCTCAAAGAAAGAATTACAAGATGCCAGTCAAGCGCTTGGCTTACCACTGGTACTAAAAACCAGCCGTGGCGGTTATGACGGTAAAGGTCAGTTTGTGGTAAAAACAGAAGCCGACATCAATGAGGCGTGGAAAGCGCTGGGTGATGCGGTAAGTGGTAAAGGCAATCTAACCCCAACCCCAGCACCACTGATTGCCGAAGGCTTTATTAACTTTAGTCGTGAAGTATCTATCATTGCCACGCGTGCCCAAGACGGCAATATGCGCTGCTATGATTTGGTCGAAAATCATCACCATACTGGCATTTTAGCGACTTCAGAGGCACCAGCGGTTGGTACCAGTCATCTGTTACCAGAAGCGAAAAATGCCATTGAAAAGCTCATGACTCATCTCGACTATGTCGGCACCATGGCGCTTGAATTATTTGTTAGCAAAGATGAAGACGACAATGATGTGATTTTGGCCAATGAGATTGCACCGCGCGTGCATAACTCAGGTCACTGGAGCATCGAAGGCGCTGTCACCAGTCAATTTGAAAACCACATCCGTGCGGTTGTAGGCTTACCACTGGGCGACACCGATAACGTGCATCCGTCTATTATGGTTAACGTGTTAGGTCAATATCCAAACATCGCTGATGTGCTTGCGATTGACGGTGCGCACTATCACACCTACCACAAAGAAGAGCGTGCTGACCGCAAAATTGCACACATTACGCTCATGCCAAACGATGTGTCTGACCTAGACCCTGCGTTAGAGCAATTGGTTAAGGTATTACCAAATAAAATGGGTTTAGACTCTTGAGCATCGAATCAACCGACAACAGCTCAGCACCTAAAAACAAGACAGGCATGACCATCTGGATTGATGCCGATGCCTGTCCATTAGTGGTCAAAGACTTAATCACTAAGACGGTTATCCGCACCAATACGCCTGCTATCTTTGTGGCCAATCAGCCGATTAAAGTACGTAAATCTCCGCTGATTACGATGAAGGTTGTGGGCTCAGGGTTTGATGTGGCCGATGATTATATTGCTGATAATGTTGCGCCCGGTGATTTGGTGATTACCAGTGATATTCCACTGGCCAATGACGTGCTAGATAATGGCGGGCAAGTAATGACCCCGCACGGCATTATTTATGACAAGAATAATATCAAGCAAAAGCTCAACGCCCGTGACTTTATGGATACCATGCGCTCAACAGGCGTGCTTGATTTAACCCAAATGGGCGGTCAAAAGCCGTATTCGGATAAAGACAAAAAGCAGTTTGCTGATGGACTGAATAAACTGGTGCGTTAATCGTGCCGGTTTATTTTCTACAGTCACACTCTTATCCAATACACTCTCATCCAATTCCAACCCTCTATACCCTCATCTCTTGCAAAGCCTATACATTCTGCAACCAATCTCTATCTAACCCCTACAACCTATCACCCGACTGACCTCCTATTTTTGATAAGGTATTTATATAAATTATTGGCTGTAAACCCAGACCATAAACTCATATAGAACAAAAAGAATAGGAGTAAGCATACGATGAATATTTTAGTGATTGGCGCAAGCGGCCGTGTTGGTTCAGAATTAGTGCAACAGCTCTTAGATAAAAACCACACTGTAACTGGCACTTCGCGTGACAACAAACCTCTGTTTGATAACCCAAATTACACCCATTTAGCATTGGATTTGACCGCTGATAAAGAAGCCGTAGCCAGACAGGTCGCGGGCAACTATGATGCGGTATATTTCACGGCAGGCTCTGGCGGTAAAGACGTGTTAGGCATTGACCTGCATGGTGCGGTCAAAACCATGCAAGCGGCTCAGCTTAAGGGGTTATCACGCTATATCATGTTAAGCGCGGTCTTCTCGTTAGACACCACTAAGTGGACATTGCCAGGTATTGATCAGCTGAAAGACTATTACATTGCCAAGCACTATGCCGACCAATGGCTGATTCATAACAGCAGACTTGATTACACTATCGTGCAAGCCGGTGCGCTAAAAGAGCGTGAGCCAACGGGTAAAATCGCTATTAATAACGATTCAGCAGGCGAGAATGCGATTAAGGATGTGGCAGCAACGCTAGCATCTGTATTGACCGCAAATAATACGATTAAGAAAGTATTTAGTATCCAAAATGGCGATACTAAGATTGATGACGCAGTAGCGACTGTGAATAAATAGTGGTTATCGCTTAATCTTAAATCTTATTTCAACTGAATAGTTTTAGATTAATCAGATAGCACGTTAGACATTATTTTATTACAAGCAGTCAGATATTCATTATCTGGCTGCTTTTTTGTGTGTCATACAAATGATTTTAAAATAAATCGCTCATTATTTATTTTAATAATTCTTTTATTAATCAAAAGGTTATACAGGCAGTTTCAATAAAACATCAATCAATTCAAATTAATTTCAAAATAATTGTAAGAAAACGGGCACTCACAGCGTCTAATTAGTAACAGCTTGGTTTTGTAAGATTAAATCCTTCCCTGAGCTGCTAATGTTTACCACACCCTTTTATGTTCTGGCATATGCAAAATAGCAACCTTGTCGCCCACACTCTGATGGTACTTAAAAATATCTCATATGCGGTTTACACAGTCACTGTTTTACAGGTTATGGACTACCTCACTTAATATGGAAATGATTATGAAAAAGACAACCGTTATGACAAGTTTAGCCTTAGGCTCACTATTAACATTAGGCGCATGTGCCAACGCTCAAAGCCCTTTTGAAGCCAAGCCTATGAAAAGCGCGCACAGCATGACCAAAGCTGCAGATGCTAAATGTGGCGACGCGAAATGTGGTGCAGACGCTACCAAAAAACAAACCACTAAAAAAGCCGACAACAAATGTGGTGATGCCAAGTGCGGCGCAACCATTAAGAAAAAAACCAAAACAGCAGAAGCTAAGTGCGGCGAAGCCAAGTGCGGTCAATAATCTAAAGCACTCGCTTACTTACACCCACAAGGACCGTTATGTCACTAATGAATCAATCAATGCCTAATACAGCCCGTCAAGCAAACGATGCCTTTACCAGTGCGTCAAGCTTAGGCGGTGCAGGATTAGGACTGCGTCGAGAGCTGTTGTCAGCATTAAACGACGACAATACTGCGCTTGATGCCGTTGATTTTTTTGAGGTGTCGCCAGAAAACTGGCTAAATACCAACGGTCAAATGGGCGGTCATTACGCTCGGCAGCTGCGCAAATTTACTGAGCGTCATCCTTTTATTTGTCACGGTTTGTCGTTATCGATTGGTAGCACAGCCGAATTAGACGTTGATTTATTACACAACGTCAAAGACTTTATGACGACCCATAATATCGAGCTGTACACTGAGCACTTGTCTTGGTGCAGCGATGTATCGGGTCATCTGTACGATTTATTACCTATCCCTTGCACGTCTGAGGCGGTGCACTGGGTCGCCGATCGTATTAAGCGTGCTCAAGATATCTTGGGTCGCCAAATCGGCTTTGAAAACGCCTCTTACTATTTTGTGCCATCCGGTAGCGATATGAGTGATGCTGAATTTATCACCGCTGTCGCTACCGAGGCCGACTGTTTGCTACATTTAGATGTGAACAACATCTACGTCAATAGCCAAAACTTTGGCTTTGATGCGCATCAGTATTTGCGTCAATTACCGCTAGAGCGCACGTGCTACCTGCATGTCGCTGGGCATTATACCGATGATGATGGATTAATTATTGATACACACGGCAATACGGTAATTGACCCTGTTTGGGCACTGCTGGCGGATGCTTATCAATTGATTGAGCAGAAAACAGGCAGACCTGCTAGCCATTTGCCGACTTGTCTTGAGCGTGATTTTAATTTTCCTGACTTATCAGATTTGATTGATGAGGTTGAGCAAATTAAACAGTTACAACTTGGCAAGCACAGCCCATCTCTCATTGGAGATGCTAATGTCTGCGCTTAAACCAACAAGTAATACGACGACTAATACGCTGGATAAGTTTACTCAGTCGATGCCTGTTGTTGCCACTAATGCCTCCAACGCTCCTGACTCTCTTTCAACATTTCAGCACAGCTTTGGTCAGTTTTTGCGTCATCAGCAGTTAACTAATGTATTAACATCAACAACGGCACTAGCGACTGAAACTAAAGTAACAGCTGATAGCGAGATAGGCTCAGAGTTTACCTCGGCTACTACAGCTAACAGCACGCGTGTCACTCAGCTGTATCAGTCTTTGGTGTTTAATAATATTCGCAGCTTTATTGATAAGTGTTTTCCGGTCTGTCAGACGCTAATTAGCGACAGCCATTGGCAACAGGTCAGCGAGCAATTCTTTTTAAATCATCCGTGTCACAGCCCTTATTTCACTGAGATTAATCAAAGCTTTGTCGATTACTTATCGTTACCAAAGACACTTAGCGCTTTAAGCCTACCGCCCTACTTTGCTGAATTAGCACATTATGAATGGATGGAGCTGTTGGTTGATACTTATCCTGATTTTAAAGCAATATCTACTGAACCTGACCAACTCACGCTAAATCCTACGTTGCAAAATCTGCACTATCAGTGGCCAGTGCATGAGATTAATGCAGACAATCACTCAGTGTCAGAACAGGACAGCTTTTTTCTGATTTATCGAGCTTGCGAGGAAGTGCAGTTTATGCAAATTAATGCGGTAACCCATGCTTTGCTCGACTTTATCGATCAACATGATCCTGTCTTGCCTAACCAATCGAATCAGCTACTAGAAAGTTTTGCACATCATCTGGGTTATGCAGACACGCAAGTGATTGTCGACTTTGGCTTGCCACTACTGCAGCAATTAACCGAGCAACAGGTGTTAATAACGACATCAGAATCAACTCAAAATAAAATTATTGAACACCTTAAGGCACCCTCATGAGCGCATTATCGACAGCATTAACACCCTATAATAAAACCATTCATAAGCTTCAGTCGCTCGATTTTATTGCGCCGCTTGCCGTTCGTCTATATCTTGCGCCTATTTTTATCAGCGCTGGTTGGACCAAAATCACAGGCTTTGACGGCATCGTTGAATGGTTTGGCAATAGCGACTGGGGGCTTGGATTACCGCTACCGGCTCTGATGGCAGTGTTGGTTATTTTGGCGGAGTTTGTTGGCGGTATTGCATTGCTGTTTGGCATTGGCACACGCTTTGTGTCGCTCTCACTCATCGTTACCATGATTGTTGCTATGGTGAGCGTACATGCCAAAAACGGTTGGTACGCCATCACTCCGACCAACCCAGAAACGAGCCTGTCTAGTCTGATGAATCTATTTGGATTTTGGGGCAGTGATGCCAGTTTGGCCAACTCTCAAGAAGCCGGAGCACGTCTAGAAAAAGCGCGTGAAATTCTGCAAACCCAAGGCAATTATGACTGGCTGACTGAAACCGGTAACTTCGTCATCTTAAATAATGGCATCGAGTTTGCGGCAACTTATACTGTCATGTTATTGGTCACTTTATTGTATGGTGCCGGCCGTTATGTTAGTTTAGACTACTATTTAAACCCTTCTGCGCATCCTGCTAAATATCGTTAGTCTGCCCGCCCACCCTAATTAGCTGCTCTCAGAGTCACCATCCAATTTGAAGTAGCTATTTATTCACCTACTCACCTTTATTCATGCACCTTTAAGCACTGCCTTTCATTGAACATTTTATAATACAAGACCCCACTCATGACCTTCGCTAATGAACACCCTTTTTCCGACTCTGATGCTGATACTAACTCTAACGATACTGATACCAACAACATCGACGACTCAGACACCAATCACTCAGACTTTGGCCAAGTAACGCCGCAGTTTGTCGATGCTGTCCGCATACAAATGCTAGCCTTTGCTCGCCTACAGCTCGATGACTATCACCTCGCTGAAGATGTGGTGCAAGATGCACTCATGGCCGCACTGCAGCACAGCCATCAATTTAAAGGCGAGTCAGCGTTTAAAAGCTGGGTGTTCGCTATTTTAAAAAATAAAATTGTCGATAGTTTACGCAAAAACAGCAAATACAGCTTAATTTCAAATATGCATAACGGTGAAGACGGTGCGGAAGATGCGCTTATTAACACCCTATTCGATGATGCTGGCTTTTGGCATAAAGACTCTCGCCCCAGTCAGTTTGATAGCAGCTGGTGCGATCCTGAAACTCAGGTACAGTCAGAGGGGTTTTGGCAAATATTAGAAGCGTGTTTGGTGAATTTACCCAGTGATCAAGCGCGGGCTTTTTTGATGCGGGAATATGTTGATTTATCGACGATGGAAATCTGCGACAACATGCAAATTAGTAGCAGTGCTTATTATGTATTAATGCATCGCGCAAGACTTGGGCTGCAGACCTGTTTAACCATTCGTTGGTTTCAAACCTAATTGCACAGTTCGTTAGACAAGCTTAGACAATAGCTTTGTCCCATTACCAACCAACTATTTAAAATAGAAAAAATTAAATCAAACACTTAGAGACTTATAATGAAAAACTGCCTTCAAATTACTCAGCTTGCCAGCGACGCACACGAACGCGACCTACGTACTGCTGAAAAACTAAACCTACACACCCATATTATGATGTGCTCTGGTTGCCGTGCTTATTACAAAAACAGCAAGGCGCTGAGTGCGATGATGAAAGAGATGAAAGCGCAGGAAGATAGCCCGACAACTAAATGAGTGCCAGTCACCATTTATTCTAAAATTACGTCTGTCTTGTTCTTATAATTTGAAGCTAAACTAAGCCCGACCAACCCCAAAGCCAATAACATCATCAATGCTATCCACACCAGTTAGCACCATTAATAGCCTATCAACACCCAACGCAATGCCACTACACTCTGGCAGATCATCACAAGCGGCGACGAGATGCTCATCAATGGGCATAATCGGTAATCCGCGGCGCGCACGCTCCTCATTATCGGCCTCAAACCGTGCTTTTAATGCCTGACCGTCCGCTAGCTCATCATAGGCATTGGCAATCTCAATCCCGTTAATATACAGCTCAAAGCGCTTGGCAACCTCGTTACCGTCATCGTCTTTTTCAACCTTAGCCAGTGCGGCTGTTGCCGGCGGATAATTGGTAATCAAAGTCGGTGCATCAAAGCCGAGTTTTGGTTCTACCAAATGGCTAAACAGCACATCTAGCCAGCCCTGACGGTCATCACCCAATCCTAAACGCCCAAAGCCATGCTGCGTGGCAACCTCAATGATAGACTCCAGACTGGCGGTTAAAGGATGAATGCCGACATAGTCGCCAAACGCTTGGCTGTAGCTATAATGAGTTAGGTTTTGAGGTGTGCCATAGACCACACTGAGCAAGTTGGCCAGCTCGTCTGCAAGCATCTCAAGCGTAAAGTCTGGGCGATACCATTCAAGCATCGTAAATTCACTGTTATGACGACCGCCCACTTCGTTGTCCCTAAATACCGGACAGATTTGATACATGGCGACCTGCCAGCTTGCGAGCATCCGCTTCATCGCAAACTCAGGCGAGGTATGCAAATAATGAGTCTGCGGCTTATCTTGCACGGTTACATTAGTCGATATAGACGGCACAAATATATCGGTGTTACCCGCCTGAGACATCATCGGCGTTTGCACTTCTAGCACCTCACGCTCTGCGAAAAACTGGCGTATCGTTGCCAGCATTTGCGCCCGCTTTTGCGCCATCGGTAAGCTCATGGTTGGGTGATAATCAATGTGCTCAGTCAACAAATGTGAAGATAAATCGTTGGTCATAATGTCTCAATGGTTTGTTAGTCAACAAAGCCCAAACAAGATTTGGGCTTTGTTGGTTAGGTATGATTTAGTTATCGACTATCTATTATAGTCCCTACATTATTGTCTGGTATTGAACAACCACTCACGGCGCAGGGCATAGTTTTTGCGAAGCGCATCAAACGCCTTGGCAGGTACGGCTTGCTCACTGCTATCGACACTGTCTCTTAGCAGCTTATCATCACCTTTGATATCATAAAACTCAGTCAGCTGTTGTGGATTCTCTTTTAGCTGCTGCCATTGATACGGATTATCAGGTAACAAGTCATCCATCAGCGCCATCGGTTCAATGTCTAGCACATCCGCACCCTTAGGGCCGTAAGAGCGGGCGAAACTATCAAAGATCATTTGCGTACCACGTAATTTGCCTTCGACTGTATAACCGGCAATATGCGGTGTGGCAATGGCCAGTTTATCTATTAGCTCAGCACTGACGGTTGGCTCATGTTCGAATACATCAAGTACAACCTGACGCTCAGAGTTTTTATCCAAATTAGCCAGCAAGTCTGCTTCATTGACCACAGCACCTCGTGAGGTATTAATGAGCATGGTATCTGCCGGCATCTTTTCCAAAACAGCACTGTTAATCATATGCTGAGTCGGCAGCTCACTATAGCCTGGCAGGGTCAACGGCACGTGTAAACTGATGACATCACTGTTACTAATCACCTCATCAAAGCTGGCATTATTAATCACGTTTCTTGATTGAAACGGATCATAACCCAACACTTCCCAGCCCAAATCAAGTGCATAGCGTGCCAATGTGGTGCCGATATTACCCAGACCAATGATGCCTAACTTAACCGGCTTGTCTGATTTATTGGCATCATCTGACCAATACTCAGGACGCAATTGCAAAATAGCAGTCATTACATATTGCGCCACTGAATGTTTGCTACAGCCCGCCGCATTCACAAAGCGCATGCCTCTTAGGCTGACATAACCTTCATTAACATGGTCGGTACCGATGGTCGCTGAGCCAATAAATTTAACGCTGCTATTGCTATCTAATAGCTGTGGCGTTATCTGAGTGACCGAGCGAATCAGCAGCGTATCCGGCTGATGCTGCTGTAACACGTCTGCCGTGATATCGCGTCCTGCCATAGTGATGACATTGACCGGTTGCTTAAGATTTTTCTCATTAAAATAATCATGTAAATGGGCGATATTACTGTCAGCAACGATAGTGAACATGGACAAATTTATCCTTTATTTTATTAATTTATTGTTTTAGTTGTCTTTATGATGCTTAGTCATGGTGTAGGTCTGAATGGTTATGATCTTTTTTATGTGACCCATCAGAGCCTAGTGGCTCAGGAGTAATACCTTCGATTGGCGCATCAGCAAACGGATACTTACTAAAGGTCACCACGTTGGGTGAAATCTCTAGTGACATGGGTCTATCGGCAGGCTTCCACTCGTGCTCATCTAACTGAGTATAACAAGGTGCAAAAATAATATTTCGATGTTGATTAATCCACTCACGCCATACGGCCAAGCCAATTGCTAATACCACAGGACCAATAAATAGACCCACGAAACCAAAGGCAGTTAAGCCGCCTAACACCCCGATAAAGATAATGATAAATGGAATTTTAGTCGCGCCTGAGATAACAATCGGACGAATTAGGTTATCTACCCAGCTAATAACCAACATACCCCAAAGCGTCAAACCAATCGCCTCTGCTGCCATACCCTGCGTGAATAGCCATAGCGCAACGCCCATCCAAGCAAATGGCGTACCAAACGGAATTAAGGCGACCACAAAGGTCATCAGCGTTAGCAAAATAGGGTTCGGCGCCCCAGCAAAGTAATAGCCAACACCGGCTAATACTGCTTGCGCAACAGCCGTTAAGCCAATGCCATAAACCACGGCTTGCGTGGTTGATCCCACCGAGTCAATGTAGTCATCAATACGGTTGCCAATGATATTACGCAGCGCTTGGCGAATCTGCTTCATCAAGCTGATACCATCACGGTAGAAAAAGAAGATGGTCATCAACGCCATACCCAGCTTAGCCATGGTACTTAATGCGACATCCAGCGCTAACTTGCCGTAATACAGGTGCGACTGCAACCAGGCTCTAAAGGCACTCAGCGATGCTTCAGGATCTTTGTTAATTTCCCATAACATGTCTTTAATTTGCTGACCAATCACAGGTAGATCTTTAATCTCTTCAGGCAAATCGACATAACCGACCTTGATGCGATGTAACAAGGTGCTGTATAAGTTGACCGCTTCTTGCTGCAACACAAACAATCCCAATACCACTGGCACGCCTAGAATCAGCGAGATACAAATGGTCATAATGCCGGCACTCAGATTTGAGCTCAGCATCACCTTTTGATGGAAAAAACGATATACCGGGAACGTAACATAGGCCAAAATAGCGGCCCAAATGGCAGGCACGATAAAAAACTGTACTACTTTAAAGCACAGAATCGATAAAATAACCAACAAAGTCGCGGTCAACACACGCTGTGTAACCAGCTCTCGTGTCCAGTTCTCAATCATGACAGCGTATACCTAAATAAATGGTTCAATTAAACAATGAAATTAAAATCAGTCCGTTTGATAAAGGTTATAACTTATTATAACGGCTTACTTAATACTGATATTCTATTATGCGATAAGCCAATCAAAATGAATAATGTTAACTTGTAACTTTTACTTACAATATTACTGCTAGGATAAAATTGAGCCTAAAAAAACAGGACCTGACCCTATGATCACGCCCTGCTCTATAACATCAATTTCTTTACGTCAGCTTGTTTAGCATCAGTTTCTTTAGTAAGAACTAGCAAAAGTAAGAACTAGCAAAAGCAAGAACACGATAAATGTGCTCTATGCGCTTTTATTGCTTAAACTACTTTAGATCTGTAATTCACCCACATCGGCGACAGTCAAGAACAGCTCACGCACCTGCTTTAATAAGGTCAGACGATTGGCTTTTAATGCCGGATCATCACTATTAACCATGACGTGATCAAAGAAGCCAGTTAACGGTGCTTCAAGCGTAGCAAGTGATTGTAAGATTTGAGTATAATTTGCAGCAGCTTGCAATGGCGCCACTTCTGTTTTGGCTGTGCTCAATGCTTGATACAAGGTCTTCTCAGCCTCTTCTGTTAGCAATGACTCATCGACTGACTCAGACGCTTCGCCTTCTGATTTGGCTAAAATATTGGCCACACGTTTGTTAATCTCAGCCAAGGTCGCCGCTTGCGGTAAGCTGCGGAACTCACTGACCGCATGAATGCGCTGATCGAAATCAAGTGGCATGTGTGGATTAATGGCCAATACCGCTTGAATGGTATCAACGCTCACGCCCTGCTCAGTATACATCGCACGATAACGTGAATTAATAAAGTCGATAACTTGGGTTAAGGTCTCGCCAGCATGAGGCAGTTTGCCTTGATAATTAACAATCGCTTGTTCAATCAAGCTGACCAGATTAATCGGCAACTGCTTTTCAATTAAGATACGCAGCACGCCAATGGCTGAACGGCGCAAGCTAAACGGATCTTTTGAGCCAGTTGGGGCTTGGTCGATACCAAAAATACCAACCAGAGTGTCAATACGATCTGCCAGTGCTAGGCAAATACCGACTGCTGTTTTTGGTAATGCATCACCACTGAACTTCGGTAAATACTGCTCTTCTATCGCAGCGGCAATCGCTTCAGGCTCACCATTTAAGCGCGCATAATAGGTACCGGCAACCCCTTGCAGTTCTGGGAATTCACCCACTAAGGTACTGGTCAAGTCGGCTTTGGCCAATATCGCTGCACGTGTGGTCTGCTCAACATCAATGTCAGCGTAACCGGCGATATTTTCTTCTTTAAATAACGCAGCAATAAAGCCTGCCAACTTAGCGATACGTTCAGACTTCTCCCAAATCGTACCCAGCTTATCTTGGAATACTCGATTCTTTAAGCTTTCTGCCATTTCAATCAACGGCTGCTTTTGATCTTGTAAGAAGAAGAACTCAGCATCGGCCAAACGTGGACGTACCACTTTCTCGTTACCAGTGACTACTTGGCTTGGGTCTTTTGATTCGATATTACTAATAAAGATAAAGTATGGCTGCAATTTGCCGTCTTTATCGGTTAAGCAGAAATATTTTTGATCCGCTTGCATGGTGCTAATTAAAGCTTCTTGTGGCACTTGCAAAAAGCGCTCTTCAAATGTCGCTCGCAGCGCCACTGGCAAATCAACCAGGGCAGTCACTTCATCTAACAAGTCTTGCGGCACAATGGCTTCAGCGTTGACTTCATCGGCCAAGGCTTTAACACGATCGGTAATTAACTGTTGGCGACGATCAAAATCAGCAATGACTTTGGCATTCTCAAGCACGGTTTCATAGTCTTTGGCATGAGCAATATTTTGCGCTTCAGGTGAATGATAGCGATGACCCAAGGTTTGGTTACCCGCCTGTAGGCCTTGCACTGTGGCATCAATCACTTGATCATCTTGCATCAATACCAACCATTTTACGGGGCGTACGAACTCTTCACGGCTCGCACCTGAACGCATACGCTTGGCGATTGGCAAGTTATCCAAGGCGGTTTGGAAGATATTAGGCAGCAGCTCAGTGGTCGCCTGACCATGTACGGTTAGCTCATAGCCGATATAATCACCTTTGTCGGTTTCAATGGTAATCAGCTCACTAGGATCGATACCTAGACCCTTGGCAAAACCTTGTGCAGCACGGGTTGGATTGCCGTCTGCATCATAGGCCGCTTTGACCGCAGGACCACGCTTTTGTTCGATACGGTCTGGCTGCTTTTCGCTGATACCTTCAATTTGAATAGCAAGGCGACGCGGTGCAGCAAAGGCTTTTAAGCTGTTATAGCTGATATTCGCGTCTTTTAATTGGCTTTCAACACTGGCTTGCAGTGAGTCACGTAATGGCTTTAGGCTCTTTGGCGGTAGCTCTTCACTACCTAGTTCAAATAAAATTGTACTCATGAGGGTCTCTGCTTTTATAAGAGGTTATATATTTTTATAGGTAAGACAGTCGCTATATGTCAGGCAGTGACGTTTACTTGGTCACATGCTCATTTTGCATTACTTGTCTTTTGATTTTTGCTTAGACTTGTTCTCTGGCTTAGCGTTTGCCTCGTCTGTCGACGACTCTTCTTTCGGCAAATACTTCTTCAAGGCCGCCTCTTTGTGCGCCTCATCGGCCAATGGGAAACCAAGCTTAGCACGTGCCTGCACATAACCTTGTGCCACTTTGCGCGCTAAAGTACGCACTCTTAGAATAAAGCGTTGACGCTCAGTGACCGAAATCGCACCACGCGCATCGAGTAAGTTAAAGGTATGCGAGGCTTTTAACACCATCTCATAGGCTGGCAATGGCAAGTCAGCTGCCACTAGTTTGTCCGCTTGCTGCTCATAAAAGTCAAATAAATCAAACATCTTAGGCACGTCAGCATGCTCAAAGTTGTAGGTTGATTGCTCCACTTCGTTTTGATGGAATACATCACCATACGTTACTTTACCAAATTCGCCATCGGTCCAAACTAAGTCATAAACACTATCGACACCTTGAATATACATGGCCAGACGCTCAAGACCATAAGTAATCTCACCGGTGACTGGGAAGCATTCTAGGCCGCCCACTTGCTGGAAGTAAGTAAACTGAGTCACTTCCATACCGTTTAGCCATACTTCCCAGCCCAGACCCCAAGCACCTAGGGTTGGCGACTCCCAGTTGTCTTCGACGAAACGCACGTCATGGGTCAAGGTATCGATACCAATAGCTTCAAGTGAACCCAGATACAACTCTTGAATATTAGGCGGGTTTGGCTTCATGACCACTTGGAACTGATAATAATGCTGCAAACGGTTGGGGTTATCACCATAACGGCCATCAGTAGGACGACGTGATGGCTGCACATAAGCGGCGTTCCAAATTTCAGGCCCTAATGAACGTAAAAAAGTCGCGGTATGGAACGTTCCTGCACCGACTTCCATATCGTAAGGTTGTAACACCACACAGCCTTTTTCTGCCCAATAAGTTTGCAATGTCAAAATCAGTTCTTGAAAAGTCATAATATCGCCATGTTTTTGAGATAAATAAGGTTAATAAAAATATCAATGAAACTATAAATAATAAAATAAAAAAAGCGCAATAAACAGAGATAAATAGTGAGGTAATGCCATTTTTTGTATGATTCACAATAATACGCTCACCATACTAAAAAAACGTTATTTTATCTATATAGTTAGCTCAATTGATGCAAATATAGACAAAAAAATACCTAGATGGTAACCCATCTAGGCAGGAGGAAAGCGGTTTGATAGTGATCAGCTGCTAATTATCACCACAAACAGATGTCAATATTTACTTTTTATTATTATATGTTTTTTTATAAGTCTTATACAGTCGATAATGTGTCATTATATTAATGAACCAATACTGCACTCTACCACTGAGCCCTAATGCTGAACTAAAGTAACGCACTGAGCTCTGCAGCGTTGGCCTATTTATGCGCACTTATTTATCAGCTATTTATGCAGCATAAGATGCGGCAGTCGCTTTTGGCATGATTAGCCATAGAATAAGGTAAATCAAAATACCTGGAACCGCAGCGCTAGCTGACGAAATAATGACGAATAAAATACGGGTCAGGTTCGGTGACCAACCAAAATATTCAGCCACTCCGCCCATCACACCAGCAATCATGCGGTGATTGCGAGACCGATGTAGTTTTGTTAACTTAGCCATATCTAGTACCTCCTTGATGATTGCTTCGCTTCGTATTGACAGCTTTTATTGCAATTATTGCTTATACTATACCTATTCATTAAACAGCGCTTTGTCATCACATCTGATTGTTGCTTAATGTGAATCTTGATGTTGCTGATACTAATGACCTAGAATTCTTATTATTTTTTGCCGTTGTGTTTATCGTTCATTATCGTTATTTTTGTTCACTGCTGTACTGTTTGCTGTTTAGCAGCTATTTATTATTGTTATTAAATTAGCGGCTAATTTATGATTATTTTTATCACTGCTAATGTTGTTATATTTATTGGCTTTTTTATTGATGTTTTTTATGGATATAGCAGAGTTAATCGCAGTGAATGAACGTTTTATTTGGAACAGTTATTATTATAGCGATATTTAACAAAAATGCTGTTGGGAGTTTACACCAACTTTGTAACATTATGACTAATAAGTATTGCGCAAATCTAGCACAACTGCAGTTTACTAACATTTTATAACCTATTGTTTTAAAAATACTTTTCATTGATTTCAATTCATACATAATCTCACTCTATTCGCTTATCGATACCCGCTATTTTGATATTAATAAGGATTATATTATGCAAAAACCTGGGCTAATTATTGGGCATTTTGAACCTTTGCATTTGGGTCATATTCGCAGTATCTTGCACGCCTCTTCGCTGGTCGACATTTTACATATCGTTATCACCCGTCACCCGAATCCAAACCCTAAATTTCCAGTGACTTTGCAAGATAAAGCACGTTGGTTACAGATGGCGTGTCGCGATATGCCTTTTATAAAAATCCATATTTGCGATGATTTTTCATTCCCTGTGCATGACAGCATTGAAGACATCACCATCAATATCGACGGCTATAATGCCAAAATAGACTACATCCAAAACACCTTTGAGATTACCGGAGATGCCACTTTATTGGTCACAGAAGGTCACCCACTGTCGAAAGAAGCGGTCACTTCTGCGCTCAATATTGATGTTGCGACGACCCCGCTACATCCTGAATTCGATAGTATTTCTATTCATTACAACCCCATTGCCAATTGGGACATCATTCATCCTGAAGCCCGCGGTGACTATACGCGTACCGTTGCTATTGTCGGCGGTGAAAGCTCGGGTAAAACAGTCCTTGCGCACAAAATTGCGAACTACTATGGCACCGATTTGGCGTTAGAGATGGGTCGACTGTATGTAGACACTCATTTGGGCGGGACAGAAGAAGGGCTGCAGTATAGTGACTACGCGCCTATCGCCTTGGATCATGCTCAAGCGGTGCGTGAAGCCATGTATCAGGCCAAGTCACCGGTCACCATTGTTGATACCGACTTTGTGACTACTCAAGCCTTTTGTGAAGAATACGAAGGTCGCACCCATCCTTTTGTAGCGGCCTGTATTGATGAGTTCCGTTTTGATCATACGTTATTCTTGGCCAACAACACCCCTTGGGTTGCCGATGGTATGCGCTCATTAGGCTCAGAGGACGCGCGCGATCGCTTTGAGGACCGCTTAAGCGAAATTTTCCATCGTCATAACATTACAACCCATCGTATCAGCAGCCCTGATTACTTCCAGCGCTATCAACAAGCGATTGACTATATTGATACCCATATTTTCGCAAAATAAGGAATTTTTATGCGCATTAAGTTGTTAGATAACTTAACTGGAAAATGGGCCATGCAGTGGATTATTGCTTGGTTTTTATTTGGTGTGATTGCATTAAGTTCAGGCTTTTGGCTCACCACCGAGCACACTCAGTTAGACTGGTTTTACCTCGCTGTATCCATCGTGGGCTTAGTCTGTGTGGTGTCGTTGTCCTTCCGCAAAAACGTGATGGGTAATGGTCTCGGCATGGCGGCCACTGCCGGTGAGGTTGTGGTACAAGCAACCTCCGGCGCTGTCGGTCTAATGATGGCCCCACTATTTAACTTCTTTACCCACGTTTATGGCCTATTTTATTGGTCAAAAAACAAAGACCCAGACGGCAATATGATACCCAAATCAGCCACAAAGTGGGTTTGGATCATCACCTTGATATTCATCAGTGTTGGGTTGATGCTGTTCCCTATCGTCAATGAGTGGCTGGCTGAAAAAGGCTATGCTGTGGTGCAAGATGACGGCAGTCAGTTCTTGGGAATGATTGATTTTTACTGGATTAACGTATTCGCTTTTGTGCTATCTATCACTGCACAGGCCACAATGATTTTGCGTTATTCGTTCAACTGGTGGATTTGGATTGTGGTGAACTTTGTGTGGCTGATTGTCAACTTAATGACAGGCAACTACATCTTTGCGATTCAAACCATGGTGTATCAGATTAACTCATTTATTGGTCTGTATGAATGGCAACGCAACGCTCGGATAGAAACGACAGCCTAGATTCCTTGACTGAAACAAAAAAATACCGCGACTTTAATCGCGGTATTTTTTATTTTGTATCAAGCACTTAATTATTGTGAGTTACTGATGTGAGTTACTGACAATTAAGACTTGCTAGGACTGTACTTTTTTAACGCATCAATACGATCATCTAAAGTCGGATGTGAGCGGAATAAGTTGGCAATACTAAAGCCTTGTGCTTGACCAGAAGCAATCGCAAACGCTTGCATGTTCTCAGGCATTTGATCAGGACGAGCTTCAGCTGGACGTAGCGCATTTAATGCACCAATCATCTTATCGCGGCCTGCCAGCTTAGCACCCATCGCATCGGCACGGAACTCACGTTGACGCGAGAACCACATCACAATCGCTGACGCTAAGAAGCCCAGCAAGATGTCCATCGCAATACTGGTGACGAAATAACCGATACCAGGACCGTCTTCATTCTTGAACACCACTCTATCGACAAAGCTACCGATGATACGAGCAAAGAACATCACAAACGCGTTCACCACGCCTTGAATCAAGGCTAGGGTCACCATATCGCCATTAGCAACATGACCAATCTCATGCGCCAATACCGCTTCGACTTCATCAGGGGTCATGCTATGTAATAGACCCGATGAAACCGCGACCAGCGCTTTGTTTTTGTTCCAACCAGTAGCAAAGGCATTCGGCTGTGAGTTGTCAAAGATACCCACTTCTGGCATGTCGATATTGACCGCTTTTGCTTGCTTAGCAACGGTTTCAACCAGCCATTTTTCCATAGTGCTTTTTGGCTGATCAATAACGACCGTACCAGTTGAACGCTTTGCCATCCACTTTGACAAAAACAAAGAGACGATAGAGCCAAGCATCCCGTACACACCACACATTACTGCTAAGCTGGCAATATTCAACCCGCCGGCGCCATGGACAGCACCTAGACCGAAAAATCTAGATAAAATACCAAAAACGATACTGAACACAATCAGCACCGCCAGGTTCGTTAATAAAAATAGGCCAATACGCATCATACGCAAAATTTCCTTTATATCTTAAGTGTCAGACCAAACAATGAATCGAACTGAATATAGCCGACTTAGGTCAGCGTTATAAGCCAATGATTTATTGTGGCTGATTTATGTCATAGTATGCTTAAATGGGGCTATTATGACAAATAATCAATCCAAAACGTAGCCAGTGACGACGATATTTACATTAATGACGCTTACTGCAATAATAGAATCCTAATAACCCGTCACAACAAGGGATAACGCTTTACCGCTCATTGCCCTATTCGATGACAATCAGTCAAAGCGAATCGAAGCCAATCAATGTGAATGCCAATGATGTTATAGAAAACACGGCATATAAAACAACATAGCATACAAAAAGAGATGGTTAGTTGTATTCGTCTGCTGATGGGTTACACTGAATCAATCATGATAAAAAACAATATTCACAACCCAACCTAATAAGGATATTAGAATGGCCTCACGTAAACGCTCCAACAAACGCAGCTTAGACCAATGGCTGTCAGAGTATGCGGTTAGTCACCAAAACCCAATTAACAAAAAAATTCACTGGCTATGTGTGCCGACCATCTTTGTCAGCATCTTAGGCATGGGCATGTCGATGGCCGCATGGGTAACCATCGTGGCCACTATGCTTGTCGCTATCTTCTACTTGCGCCTATCGACGCCTTTATTTATTGCGATGGGTATCTTTATGCTAATCAGCATGGCCGCCATCAGTGCCTTACCACTGGGCTTTAAAGCATGGGCCGCCATCTTCGTCATTGCCTGGATTGGACAATTTGTCGGTCACAAAATTGAAGGCAAAAAGCCGTCTTTCTTTAAAGACCTACAGTTTTTATTAATTGGTCCAGCTTGGGTAGCCAATACCTTGATGGGTCGTAAAATCAAACCTGCCTATCAATAAACATCCCATAGAAAACACCCCATAGATCTTAAAAATAAAACGGATCTTAAAATAAAAAGCGATTATTGGTAAATCTCGACTTAAAGTATTGGTAATAACAAACACCAATAATCACAAGTATCGATTTAAGTACCAGTCAATGCTAATAATCGCTTTTGTTAACCGAACAACAACCAAAAAGTTGGATTGTTGCGCTTTTCATACCCAAATTTGACTATTTTTTTGTTAGAATATTATCAAATACGCTATTATCTGTAAGCTGGCCTTAACATTTAACGGCGGTAGGATATAGATGCCGTTTATTTTTTCAACGTTAATGTTATAGAGCTTTGATGATATATAACCTGCTCTTTTCGTTGTCAGCCTAACTATATAGGCTTTTTTTAGGAGATCTCATTGTGAAATTATTAAAGAACACAGTAACCCTAGCTGTACTTGCTGGTCTTGGCACTTTTGGCTTCGCTGCTAACGCTGCTACTTATGAAATCGATTCTGATCATGCAAACGTTCGCTTTTATGTTGACCACTTTGGCACAACCACTAACTCTGGCGGATTCTATGGCATCTCTGGTGTCCTTGAGTATGCTCCAGAAGAACAAAAAGGCTTTGCTGGTATCACCATCCCTATGGGCAGCCTAGAAACAGGTTTCAAACCATTTACTAAGCACTTAAGATCTGCTGACTTCTTCAACGTTGAAAAGTACCCAAGCGCTTATTTCCAATCAACTGACTGGGTTTTTGACGGCGAAAAAGTAAAAGAAGTAAAAGGTAACCTAACCCTAGTAGGTCAAACACATCCAGTGACTTTGACTGCTACTAAGTTTAACTGTTATGACAACCCTATCTTGAAAAAACGTTCTTGCGGTGGCGACTTTGAAACCACAATCGACAGAACCAAATGGGGTATCAATACTTTTGCTGACAACGGCATGATGAAAGACGTTAAAATTGTTGTACAAATCGAAGCAACCCCAAAAGACTAATTTAGCGATTAGCGATACTATATTAAGCACAATCGGCTAATAACATTAATATCTAGCCGAACACTGTGCTTAAGCTGTCGCTGATGGCGATGGCGATGGCCTTTAGTATGAAAAGAAGGCGCTACTGATAAGGTAGCGCCTTCTTGCGTATCAGCATATCAGTATACCAACGCTTATACTTATACTCACCTTTTGTATTCACTGCGCTGTATTGACGCAGCCTCTATAAATACGATGCTTTAAGCTTTATCATAAACACCACTCAATCCAAACGTTACCGGTCACTTTTTGCTCAATACTGGAGTACTGCTGATGGCAAAGTCTGCACTTATTAAGCCTATCGTTGCACGCGACACTCAAGAACCCAACCGGGTTTCGACCACGTTAGAGCTGTTATTCGACTTGGTATATGTGATTGCAGTATCCGCTGCTGCCAGTGGCTTTTATCAACAACTTAGAGTGCACGACTTAAGTGGTTTTCTAACCTTTACGGTTGCCTTTTTTATCTTATGGAATGCATGGACCAGTTTTACTTGGTTTGCGTCAGGCTATGATCCTGACGATGTGGTCTATCGTATTTCTGTGATGCTACAGATGTTTGGCTCGTTAATGATTGCTGCCAATATCAATCAGTTTTATGACCAAGGATTGATGTGGATTGGAGTCACCGGCTATGCCATCATGCGCTTGGCCAGTTGTAGCCAATGGTGGCGCGTCTATCGAAACATACCCGACCATCGACAAGTCGCGCTGCGTAGTATTGTTGGCTTGTTCACGCTACAAAGCATGTGGATCATTTGGCTATTTTTACCAAAGTCGCTGCAAACGCCTTCGTTGTTTTTATTTATATTCTTAGAGCTGTTTATGCCGTTATGGGCACGCTCAGAGAAGTTCCATAACTGGCACCCAGGCCATATTGCTGAGCGCTACGGTCTGCTAACCATTATCGTTTTGGGTGAGGGCGTGGTGGGTATCAGCAGTATTATCCACTCTTTTGTTATCGACCCCACTTATAACGCAGGCTCGATTATTGTGTCCGCTTCTGGATTGGTCGCTCTGCTATTTTCGATGTGGTGGCTATACTTTAGTATCCCTTTTGACCACATGTTGAGCGTGCATAGACACCGCCGTGATCTATTCGTATTTGGCTACGGCCACTTTTTCGTATTTGCCTCTATTGCAGGGCTCAGTAGTGCGCTGAAGCTGGTGATGGATACCAGTGCTGTATTAAGCTCTCATCCTGGTTCTGATCAGATATCAGAGACGTATGTGATAGCAACCATTATGCCGCAGCTGGCTGCGTTTTTGCTAACTTTAACTTTGCTACGTACTGTGATGTGCAAGCATTCTAAGTCGAATTTACTCGCCTTTGGATTGGCACTGATTATTATCGCCCTAAGCTTTGTCGCTGTGACCTTACAGCTGCCACTGACTTACGCGATTTGGATGAGCGTGTTAGCGCCGGTAGTGATGATTATTATTTTTGCTAAGGATCACAATCAGTGGTATGCAGACCATCCTCAGTTTGAGAAACCGCAGTAGCTTCGCTTCTCCTAACTTAGCGATTAGCCCCCACAGCCCTTGAAACTGAGCTGTTGGCTTAATACGTGATAAATGGCTGTTAAGGTGATGGGTATAGGTCTAATCAAGCCTAGCTATTAGTCAGCCAATGCTTTAATCAGCTCAAAGCGGGGCATTTGCTTGCCATCAAGCTCGATAGTCTCGGTAAACATCTCAAGCGGACGCACCCAGACGCCATATTCACCATACAAACAGCGATAAACGACCAGTGCTTCTTCGGTTTCAGAATGATGCGCGGTATGCAGCACTTGGTATAGATTGCCTTTGTAATGGCGGTAGATGCCTTGAGGGACTTGGTTTTTATTATCCAACATAGTGTTGCAACTTATCCTCTAGTTTTAATTTGGCTTGTTTCCACTCTTCTGCGGTCATGCTATACACCACAGAGTCTGAAATTACCCCATCCTGTCGGACTCGATCACCACGAACGATACCGTCTTTTTTGGCACCCAAACGTTCAATAGCGCGCTGTGAATTTAGATTGCCCACGTCAGTGCGCCAGCCTACAGTTAAGTAGCCCAGCGTCTCAAAAGCATAACGCAGCAACATCATCTTGCAGACGGTGTTTACGTGGGTGCGCCAATACGATTTGGCATACCAAGTGTAACCAATATTTAACCGTTTCACTTCTGGTCTGATGGCGTACAAGCTGGTCGTACCAATTGCCTTTTTGCTATCGGTATCAATCACGGCAAACGCCACTCTATCGGCCATACTATTGGCATGATCGATATAGCTTTCGACCATATCGGGACTTGGCACAGTGGTAATAACCGGTAGCCACAACTCGCCATCTTGACAAGCTTTGGCTAAATCAGCGGCGTGCGCTTGGGTCAACGGTTCAAGCAAGATATCCTGAAACGGACCAGGGGCAGAGCCTTGATAGGTCAGTACAGGAGGCACAGCAATGCTTTTATTCATAGGACAATAACCTGTTAATAATGTTCAGTTTAAGCAGTCCTCATCATAAGGACATACTGTCAGCAAGCGCGGCTAAGCCTCCTACTCTTTGTAAATTAGCACCTATTAATTAGGCACTAATTCATTATGCATTCATTATGCAATCGTCACTCTTGCAAAGCCTTTTTTACCGGCTTGAATCACAACAGTCTGGCCAGAGGTTAAGCTAAAGCCTGCGTTGACTTCTTCGCCATCTACTTTGACGGTGTTGCGTTTTAGCATGTCTTTGGCAGCAGCGTTGTTTTTGGCTAAATCTGCTTGGTTTAAGATTTGAGTGATGAACAGTGCGTCCTGCCCTTCTGGCAACTCAAGCGTCACTTCCGGTAAATCAACTGGCAGCTCGCCGTCTGCTAATACGTTACCTGCAGATTTGTGCGCGTTAGCAGCGGCTTCTGCACCATGGAAACGCTCGATGAGCTCTTCGGCTAGAATTCGTTTGATTTCTTGCGGGTTACGACCGTTTTCCATCTCAGCCATTAATGCGTTGACTTCATCCATTGGTTTGAAGCTTAAGAATTCAAAATAGCGATGGATTAATTCATCTGGCATCGACAGTAGTTTTTGGTACATGGTGCCTGGTGCGTCTTCGATACCGACATAGTTGCCTAGTGATTTTGACATCTTATTGACGCCGTCTAGGCCTTCTAGGATTGGCACAGTGATGCACACCTGCGCTTCATGACCGTAGCGACCTTGCAGGGTGCGACCCATTAATAGGTTGAAGGTTTGGTCAGTACCGCCCATCTCAACGTCAGCTTCTAGCGCGATTGAATCGTAGCCTTGAACCAGTGGATATAAGAACTCGTGGATAGCGATTGGCGTTTGTGACGCATAACGCTTGGCGAAGTCGTCACGCTCAAGCATACGCGATACGGTTAGCTGGCTTGCCAACTGAATCATGTCTCCTGCGCTCATTTTGTTAAACCACTCAGAATTAAACACCACTTTGGTTTTGTCTTTGTCTAAGATTTTGAAAACCTGTTCAGCGTATGTCTTGGCGTTTGCCAACACTTGCTCGTCGGTTAGCGGTGGACGTGTAGCGTTTTTGCCCGATGGGTCACCGATTTTGGCGGTATAGTCGCCAATCAAGAAGTAAATCTCATGCCCTAAATCTTGGAAGTGCTTCAGCTTATTAATCAGTACCGTGTGTCCTAAGTGCAAATCTGGTGCAGTAGGATCGAAGCCGGCTTTGATTTTTAGCGGACGACCCAGTTTTAATTTAGCAATTAAATCTTCTTCAGAATAAATCTCAAAGGTGCCGCGTTTAATAATGGCTAGCTGTTCTTCGATACTTAATTTATCTGCTGACTGGGTCATGATTACCTCTTTGGATTAGTGTGGTTAGTATTGACTTATATAAGGTCAAATCGAACGTCTTTTAGATTTGGATAACTTCGGGCTTGGATTGACGTTATTATAATTGGCTTAATCAGTCTGTTGGTTACTGATTAATGACTTAACTTAAAGTTAAGACGGTGACTTGGCACCATACAATCATCTATCATTAAAACTGATTAGCAAGATTTTAATCAAGAATACAATAAAAAGCTATGTTCTGGCCGACATTGTGTCTTATTTTATAACGCTATCACGATTTATATCAGTTTTACACTCATATCTCATACAAAAGACACACAGCTTTGTATTACAAATGATCAAGCCATTGAGAATATTTGTATATAACAATTAGTTTTTTGCTTTTTTTACGTTATTATTTATTGACCACATAAAAATAACAACAAAACAGGTTTAATTGTCCATCATTTGTCTCTAGCCAGCGCCTGCTGTCAATCTAAGTGCATCAACCATGATAATATCGTCTTTAATCTAAAAGTATCTGTCATTTAAATAAAAGAACCGCTGTCTCATTGCCAGTCTAATGAATGGTGATCGAGTAAGCCGATACTGATTTATATGCACTCACCGTTGCCAAGGCCCAGACAAACCTCTGTAAATAAACCCTCGAAATAATTAAGTGACTCTCATGAATATTAATTTTGATGATGTAGAAAAAATCATTGCGCTTGCCGAGCGTTCTGATATCGAATCTCTTGAAGTTGTTGATGGCGAGCAACGTATCCACGTGGTGGTACGCCAGTCGGTTTCTGATAACAGCTCAAACGTCAGTAGCTCAACCGCACAGGTCGCACAATCGACCAGCCGTGTGTCTAATGACAGTACTGCTAGTCAGCAAGCTGCTTCAGAGATATCAGCAGACACCAAAGCTGAAACAGATACTGCTCCTGAAGGCGATGCGATTGTGGCGCCGATGATGGGTACCTTCTATTTGCGCTCAGAGCCAAGCGCTGATGTGTTTGTTAATGAAGGCGATAGCGTCAGCGCCGGTGACACGCTGTGTGTGATTGAAGCGATGAAAATCATGCATGAGGTCAAAGCGGAAAGCGACTGTGTGATTGACCGTATCTTAATCACTGAAGGCGATGTGGTCGACTTTGGTCAGAAGTTATTTGAAACGCACAGCAGCTGATTTTAGTGCCACTATAAATCACCATTTATATGTCATTTGCTTGTTTAATAATCACTGTATCTATTAATAATTATTGTGTCTAAAAAATGCTAGGAAGCAGTCATGTTTAAAAAGATTCTTATTGCTAACCGTGGCGAAATCGCGCTGCGTATTGTGCGGGCCTGTAAAAAAATGGGTATCGACTCTGTCGTGGTCTACTCTGAAATGGACAAAGACTCCATGGCCGTCCGTCTAGCCGACGAAAGCGTGTGCATCGGCCCTGCTCCTGCCAATAAAAGCTATTTGAATCAAGATGCTATCTTGTCTGCAGCCTTGATGACAGGTGCTGAAGCGATTCATCCTGGTTATGGGTTTTTAGCAGAAAATGCACAGTTTGCAGAGCGTATTGAGCAAGCAGGCCTGACCTTTATTGGCCCAACAGCCAAAAACATTCGTCAAATGGGCGATAAGGTCGAAGCAAAACGACAAATGATATTAGCAGGCGTACCTTGTGTGCCTGGCTCTGAAGGCGCACTGCCTCACGACAACGATGCCATTATTAAACTGGCCGCAGAAGTCGGCTATCCGGTGATTATTAAAGCAGCCAGTGGCGGTGGCGGCCGTGGTATGCGTGTGGTCCACAAAGAAAGTGAGCTGATTAACGCTATTGCTGTGACCCGTAGCGAAGCGGATGCTAACTTTGGTAGCTCTGTGGTTTATATGGAGCGTTATCTTGAAAAGCCACGCCATGTCGAGGTTCAAGTATTAGCAGATAAGCACGGTCATGCCATTCACTTGGGTGAGCGAGACTGCTCGATGCAGCGCCGTCATCAAAAAATCATTGAAGAAGCGCCAGCACCGGGCATCACTGAAGAGCAGCGTCGCCAAATTGGTGAAGCGTGCGTTAAAGCCTGTCAGACCATGAATTATGTTGGCGCAGGTACGTTTGAGTTCTTATTTGAAAACGGCGAGTTCTTCTTTATCGAGATGAATACCCGTATTCAGGTAGAGCACACCATTAGTGAGCTGATTACTGGCATTGATATTATCCAAGCCCAAATCTTGGTGTCATCGGGCCAACCGCTACCCTATAAGCAAGAAGATATCACTTTCTCAGGCCATGCGTTTGAATGCCGTATTAATGCTGAAAACCCGTATACCTTTATGCCAACGCCAGGTCGTATTAGCTACTGTCACCTGCCAGCGGGCTTTGGTGTGCGTGTCGACAGTCACATTGAGACCGGTTATACCGTACCGCCCTCTTATGACAGCTTAATTGCCAAAATTTGTGTGCATGGCTTAACGCGTAAGGATGCCATCAAACGCATGCAAGCGACTTTAAGCGAAGCCAAGATTGAAGGTATCGACACCAATATTGCTTTGCATCAGCGTTTGTTTACAGATGAAGGCTTTAAACAGGGTCAAGTGAGTATTCACTATTTAGAACAGTGGATTGAGAAGAATATCTCGAATCATTAACTCTCAAGTTCACTGACTTTAAAAGACGCCTGTTTTTAAAGATTAAAGATAGCTCGAATACAAAGGATGCAAACGATGCAAACGCCCACAGCCCAAACAGACAATAATAACTCAGCCATGCAGTGGCAACTGTGTAGTGAAACCAGTCTTGCGCTGTACATGCAGCCGCCGATTACGCTCGAAAAGCAGCAAACCTGTTGGGCATTGGCAGATCGTATTGAGCAGCTTGATGCCGTGGTTGAGGTCATTATTGGTATGAATGCGCTTAGCGTGTTTACCAAGCCTTTGAGTTTTAACGAGCTCAATGATTTGCAACAGCAGCTTGCGGATATCAGCCAAGATACTGACGCCAAAGACATTCAAGGCAAGCATATTGAAATTCCGGTGCATTACGGCGGTCAATATGGCCCTGACTTAAAACCAATGGCAGAGTCGCTTGGACTATCAGTTGAAGAAGTGGTTCGTTTGCACACAGAAGCGACTTATACCGTTTACTTTATTGGCTTTCAGCCAGGTTTCCCGTATTTGGGCGGCTTATCTGAAAAACTGCACTTCCCAAGACGTGAGACCCCGCGTACCAAGGTTCCGGCAGGTTCAGTTGGTATCGGCGGTGAGCAAACGGGCGTTTATCCGTTCTCGTCACCTGGCGGCTGGCAGCTTTTGGGACAAACTGAGATGCCACTGTTTGATTTAACCCAAACACCGCCAACCGCATTAAGTGCGGGCGATACGCTTCAGTTTAAAGCCATCGATATTCACGATGCATAACCAAGCCCAATTAGGCACTATAACTAATTAGTGTGATAACGAATAAGCACACATAATAAACAATAAGCGCCATACATTAATAAGAACCAGAAACAGGCAATCACAATGAAAATTTTAGCCTTAAACGCACTCGCAAGCATTCAAGATAAGGGACGCTTTGGCTTTCGCGGCTTAGGCATTGGCACCAACGGTGTCATGGATCCGTGGGCACTACAAGCCGGCAATGCTCTCATGAAAAACGAGCTGGACGAGCCTGCTATCGAGTTTGCGCTGGGTGCTATGGAGATTCAGTTTAGCCAAGATACGTGTTTTTGTTTAACCGGTGCTATTTATGAAGCTTATTTAGACGACACCCGTGTTTATGGCTACTGGCGTATCAATGCCAAAGCCGGTCAAACCTTAAAGTTGGTTCGCCCACTGCAAGGTATGTATGCCTATTTATGTGTACAAGGCGGATTTGATATCGAGCCAGTACTTGGCTCGGCCAGTACCAATACCAAAGCTGAGTTTGGCGGCAAAGACGGTCGATTCTTACAACAAGGTGATGAAATAACCTTAAAGACCACGCCGCACACGCCATTACCGGTTATCGGTGTTGCACGTATATTTAGTGATAACGATGCCGACGCACATAACGTGATTCGTATTGTCAAAAACAGCGAATACGACTGCTTCGATGACGCATCAAAAATGCGCCTCGTGCAGCAAAACTGGAAAGTGGATACCAGCAGTAACCGTATGGGCTACCGCTGCGTTGGTGATGTGGCATTAAAACCGATTGAAGATATCAGCATGGGCTCACACGGTGTGGCTGCCGGCATGATTCAAGTACCGCCACAAGGTCAGCCGATTGTATTGATGGCTGATGCGCAAACCACAGGCGGCTACCCTAAGATAGCGACCGTCATCGAAGCCGATATTGGGCTGATGGCACAAACCCGCTTTGGACAACATTGCCGTTTTGAATTGATATCAATGGAAGACGCTCTAGAGGCTCGTCAACAAAGACAGCACTACATTGAGCGCATTAGGAGATATGCAAATGACAATTAATACAAATGCGAACAACGCCAGTGTCGACTTAAACGCTGATGTGGCCGAAGGCTGTGGTCAAGACGATGCGCTAATGGGTATTGTCAGCTCAGCCAATGTTAGCTGCGGACTACACGCAGGCTCCTATCAGCATATGCTGCGCACTTTGCAACTGGCGAAAGAGAACAACGTTCGTGTCGGTGCACACCCTGGGCTTGATGACAAAGAGAACTTTGGGCGTATCGCACAAGAATTAAGTGATGACGAATATCGTGCGCTTATCAGCTATCAGCTGGGCGCCGCAAAGGCAGTATGTGACCTAGTTGGCGTTGAGCTGAGCTATGTTAAACCGCATGGTGCTTTGTATAACCAAGCCGCTAAAGATGAACATTTAGCCAACATCGTTATTAGCGAAATCAAACGCTTTGACCCAAATCTTGCGGTTATGGGGCTGTCAGGCAGCTATCTGATTAGCGTTGCCAAACAACATGGCATGACGTCAATCTCAGAAGTGTTTGCTGATAGAAACTACGAAAGCGATGGCTCTTTGGTATCACGTACTAAAGACAACGCACTCATCACAGACCCTGAGCAAGCCACACAGCATGCGCTACAGATGATTACTGAAGGTTATGTGACCAGCGTTGATGGCGTTAAAGTGCCGGTAGAAGCTCAGAGCATCTGCTTACATGGCGACAGTGAACACGCGGTGCAGTTTGCTGCTGACATTAAAGCCAAATTACAACAACAAGGCATTGCGATTACGGCATAAGCCGCTTTGCCCAACAGGAATTTATTCGTATCAAATTATTTAGATTAAAAGAAACAATCACGATAACTCTGTCTATTACAGAGTTTGTGACAGGCAAGACGGGCACTCAATACCGCTCTTGTATTATCCCATGCCCTTCATTCCAACAAGGAAGTTTATGAACAAATCAGAAAAAGCATTAAGGAAGAGCACTCTTAAAAAGAACAACACCGCCATACTGGGTGCTGCCTTTTTGATGGCAACCAGTGCGGTCGGTCCTGGGTTTTTAACCCAAACGGCAACTTTTACCGAAAGTTTAATGGCAAGCTTTGGCTTTGTAATCCTAGTATCTATTATCATGGATATCGGTGTACAGCTAAACGTTTGGCGTGTGATTGCAGTATCTAAAATGCGCGCCCAAGAAGTGGCCAACTTGGTATTCCCAGGTGTGGGTTATTTTTTAACCTTCTTGGTCGTTCTCGGCGGTCTGGCATTTAACATTGGTAATATCGGCGGCGCTGGCCTCGGTATGAACGCTATGTTTAATATCTCGCCAATCACCGGTGCATTAATCAGTGGTGTCATCGCCATTGCTATCTTCTTGAGCCGAGAGTCTGGCCCATTAATGGATAAGTTCACCCAGTTAATGGGCTTTATCTTATTGATTCTTATCATTTATGTGATGTTTAAGTCAGACCCTCCGTTTGCTGAAGCAGTCGCTCGTACAGTGATGCCAAGCAAAATTGATGCGATGGCCATTGTTACCCTAGTTGGTGGTACGGTTGGTGGTTATATCACCTTCTCAGGCGCTCACCGTCTATTAGAAGCGGGCATCAGTGGTGAAGAGAACCTACCATCAGTAACGCGCAGTTCGGTATCGGGTATTTTAATCGCCTCTATCGTGCGTGTGTTCCTATTCTTAGCGGTATTAGGCGTGGTATCACAAGGTATCGCTCTAGACCCATCTAACCCTGCAATGTCGCCATTCCAGCACATTTTAGGTAATGTTGGTAAGATCATCTTTGGTATCGTTATCTGGGCCGCTTCTGTAACATCAGTGATCGGTGCTGCTTATACTTCTGTGTCATTTATGTCTAACTTCCATCCGTTTATCGAACGCAATAAGCGCTTCTTTATTATCGGATTTATTCTGACCTCTACGCTCGTATTTGCGACCATTGGTAAGCCTGCGCAGTTATTGGTATTGGCTGGTACACTAAACGGTCTAATTCTACCGATTGCGATGATTATTATCCTAATCGCAGCGTACAGAAAGAATATTGTTGGTGATTATAAGCATCCAATATGGATTGCTGCATTTGGTTGGGTCATCGCTATTATCATGAGTGGTCTAAGCTTAATGACACTGATTAAATATTTCAGTGGCTAACAACCAGCTTACACAATTAAGTGAATTTATACAGTTTCGTTTATCGGCTTTGAGGTTTTAAAATGGACATAGAGATTATTGAAAAATTGGTACAACGTGTTGAGCGCAGTCACGTGCAACAAGTGACTGTGGCTGATGGTGCAAAATCGATCACTGTGGTGAATCGTTTGGCTGGCCAACCTATGTCTGCCGCTCAAACGGCATCTCAAAGCAGCAAAGCGTCAAACCTAGCCAACGACAATGCTAATAAACCAGCTGACTCGGCGGCTGCAATCATCAGCGCACCTTATGTGGGTTATATACAATTTAGCCCAGATGGTGGTCCTGAGCTTTTGGTTGAAGTAGGTGACAATATCGAAGTGGGCCAAACCGTGGCCTATATCGATGTGTTAAGCAAACTGATGCCTGTTGAAAGCAAAATTGCTGGTACGGTTGATGAAATCTTAGCCGAAACCGGTGATGGCGTTGAATACGGTCAGCCGTTGATTAAACTCAAATAAGCGAACGTATCTCTTAGCTGAATTTAATTGAATTAAGCTAAAAGGCTATAAAGAATCATTTCTTTATAGCCTTTTTTACGACCAATTTTTGAGCAAGTATCACCCCTATTACAGTCTGCCCTTTTACAGCTCATGTTAATCAGCCTATAATCAGCATACTTACATTTTAAAGCACGGCACCTATCTTATGACCCAATCTATGACCGATAACGACACCCCAACCTTTGATGATTTTGAACAGGCTTTTTCTGAAACCTTATTTGATAGCTTCGACAGTGGCTATTATATCGGCATGATGTCAGGCACTAGCCTAGACGGTATGGATGCGGTGATTTGCCAATTTGATGAAGTTCAAGACAACAAAATAGTTGCGACCCACAGCAAAGCATTTCCAGAGAATTTGCGTGATACCCTGCTTGCTTTATGTCAGCCAAATGGTACCAATGACTTAGCACATCCTGTTAAAAACACTATCTTAGAGCAACAACCACACAGTGAATTAGAGTGGTTTGGCTGGGCAAGTTGTGAGTATGCCAAATTTGCCAGTACCGTGGTCAATGAGCTGTTAGAACAATCCGGCATTTCGGCTGAATCAATTTTAGCCATTGGCTGTCATGGTCAAACTGTACGCCATCGCCCGAAGCTTAACTTTACCTTACAGCTTGTCGATCCGAATATTATCGCAGAACGCACAGGTATTAGCGTGGTCACAGATTTTAGACGCCGTGATATGGCAGTGGGTGGCCAAGGTGCACCACTTGCTCCTGCATTTCATTTGGCACAGTTTGGCAATACAGCATCAACGACAACAATCGACGAATCAGCCTCAGACAAACACCGTATCGTGGTCAATCTAGGCGGTATATCCAATATCACACTCTTGCCTGCCAACGACGCTGAGCAAGTTACTGGCTATGACACTGGCCCTGCCAACATCTTGCTAGATGCGTGGTATCAACATCACGTTAGCACAATCAAAGGCGACTTTGATAATGCAGAGTTTGAACCGTTATATGATAAAGACGGACAGTGGGCACGTTCTGGCTCGGTGAACCAAGCCTTGTTAGATCAACTTCTCGCTCACGAATATTTCACGCTGCCGACACCTAAGAGTACTGGCCGTGAAGACTTCAACTTAAACTGGCTCAATGCTCAAATCGCTGAGCTTGATATCGAACAGCAACAAGCGCTTAGCCCTGCCGACGTCCAAGCCACGCTAACCATGCTCACTGCGCAGACATTGACTGATGCTATTAAAGCCGAAGCCGAGCGTCTCGACATGACACAAGGCGAGCTAGTCGTCTGTGGTGGCGGCGCCTATAACGGTCATCTGCTTAAGCAAATCGCTGAATTACTGCCGCAATGGCGCGTATTAACCAGTCAAGATTTTGGCATTGCCCCAACTTGGGTAGAAGCGATGGCATTTGCGTGGCTGGCACGTCAAACCATCATGGGTGAAACTGGCAACCTGCCTGCGGTGACTGGCGCGAGCAAAGCGGTTGTTTTAGGCCAAGTGTGCTTTGCTTAGATTATGACCGCGTGAACCATATCATTAATAAAAAACCGCCAATCATTCACTGATTGGCGGTTTTTGAATGCTAGTCATCTAAAACAATCTAGATGCTATAGCCGGCTAACCTGATTATTTATTGTCGTTATTGTAATGATTGCACCCACTGCACGATTTGATTCACAGGTAATGCGCCTGATTGACGGGCAATCTCTTTACCGCCTTTAAACGCAACCATGGTCGGTAAGCTGCGAATACCATAAGGTGCAGCGGCTTGCTCAAATTGGTCGGTTTGTAGCTTAGCAAATACCACATTCGGTAATTGTGCTGCCGCTTGTTCAAACTGCGGCGCCATCATATGACACGGCTGACACCAGCTCGCCCAGAAATCGACAATGGTTAACACATCGTTTTTCTGAATGGTTTTGTGCGCAGTTTGGTCCGTTAGCATCACTGGCTTAGCAGTCAGTAGCTGATGCTGACATTTACCACACTTTGGCGATTCGGTTAGACGCGCTTGAGGAATGCGGTTGGTTGCCGCACAGTTTGGGCAAACTAGGTGAACAGATTCAGTTGTCATAATAAAGTCCTTAGGGTAATTGAAAAATACAGATTAAAATCGTTGTTGTTATTGCGATGTCTGTTTATTACGCTGCAAGTTGTTTCGATATTTATTCTTCTAATACTTAATTAATGGTTACAGTAGCGCTGATATCAAGTTGGTACTGTCCTATTTGGTTATGGTTTTATTAACCATTGTGTTTTATCTATTCAATCGAAAATATATCCACACCGCCTAATTGGTTGCAAGGTAATAACTTATTACTGGCTCAAATACTGATAGAATAGGTATCTGTTTAATGGTTTCATTTTCACTGCTCCACATAGTATTGTCACCGCTTCACATAGTAATGGTATTGTAATGCCTATGTCTCGTTCATTGTCTCTACTTATACCCCGCTGGTTGACACCTTATCCTGCCAAGTCATTACCGGCTGATGTTATCGCTGGCTTGGTAGTCGGCGTGTTAGTGATACCGCAAAGTCTAGGCTATGCGGTACTGGCTGGGCTGCCTCCGGTTTATGGTATTTACTCCTCAATTGTGCCGGTATTGGCCTATGCCTGGATTGGCTCAAGCAATGTTCAAGCAGTGGGTGCAGTCGCAATTACCGCCATTATGACCGCCGGCGGCTTACATGGCCTGGCAGAAGAAGGCACCACCCAATATGCAATGTTAGCCAGCTTGCTGGCATTGATGGTCGGTCTTATCTTATGGGGTGCTGGGCGCTTAAAGCTGGGCTGGATCATGCACTTTATCAGTCGTGGGGTCTCAGCCGGCTTTGTCAGTGCGGCCGCTGTATTGATCTTTATTAGCCAAACTAAGTATTTAACCGGTATTAATGTCTCTAGCAACACCCTACCCAACGCCCTTAACTCACTGGTGACCAACGCGCATACCTTGCATCCGCCTACCTTAATCATTGGCGGTGTGACTTTGGCCTTATTTTTGTTAAATCGCTATGCCAGTAAGCTGTTGTGGCAATCTTGGCTGCCCGACAGTGCTGCAAAATGGGCAGGGCGTTTGTTCCCTCTGATTGTGGTTATCATTGCTATCATCGCCAGCCACTTAGGCAATTGGTCCGATTATGGCATTAGGGTGATAGGCGAGATACCGTATGGCCTACCCCAGCTGACATTACCACTGCTCGACTCTCCGTCACAGATCATCACCTTGTTACCCAGAGCTGGGCTTATTGCGCTGATTGCCTTCGTTTCAAGCTGTTCGGTTGCCAGTACATACGCCAGAATGCGCGGCGAGAAGTTTGAGCCCAATGACGAGCTAAGAGGCTTGGGATTGGCCAATATAGCGGGCGGCTTTAGCCAAAGCTTTCCGGTTGCTGGCGGCTTTTCACGTACCGCAATTAATGTCGACTCAGGCGCGCGTACACCGCTGGCCAGCATTATCACCGTTGGAGTGATGATAGCGGCTTTGCTGGTGTTAAACCGCAGTCTTGCCCCGCTGCCCTATGCGTTACTTGGCGCGATGATTATGGCGTCGATTATCAGCCTGATTGATTTAGACACCTTAAAGACTGCGCTGCGCACAGACCGCTTAGATGCGATGAATTATGGCGCCACATTTTTGGGTGTTATGATATTTGGGCTAAATATTGGCTTGGTCATCGGTATTATCACCTCTTTTGCAGGACTCATCTGGCAGTCTAGTCAGCCTCATATTGCAGTGGTTGGCCGACTGGCTGGCACTGAACACTTTCGTAATATAAATCGTCACGATGTGATTACTTATGATAATCTACTGATTATGCGGGTCGATGAAAGCTTATTTTTTGGTAATAGCGAGTCTGTGCATCTTCAGATTCAAGGGGCTTTAAACAGATATCCAAAAGCCACTAATTTGGTATTAATGATGTCGGCGGTTAACCACATTGATCTCACCGCTCAAGAGATGCTGACGATGCTAAATAGAGAGCTGATGGCGCAACAAAAGCGGCTACATTTTAGCGTTATTAAAGGCCCGGTGATGGATATTATTAAAAGCACGCCTGTGATTACAGAGCTATCAGGGCGAGTATTTTTGAGTACGGTACAAGCGGTCGAGTTATTAACCGATGACGATCCCAATAATGACCAGTATCCTAAGATACAGACCACTGAATTTGTCTAATAGTGCGTGGTGCTCGTAATAACAGTCGCACCCCATCACAAGTCACACTATTGTCAGCGGTTGTCAGCAGCCACTCATCAATCGCTTTAGCCATTGCTGTTTTTACTTTTTTACCACATAAATTTACGACATAAAATAAGGCCATTTTTCATACTTATGAGTGATACATTAACGATTTATAAGCAAGTCTATCCCTATCAATGCCAAAAACTGGCTGACTTTGGCTATCGCTCACTGATTAATATCCGGCCTGATAATGAAACCATTGACCAGCCGACAAGTGAGACGCTGAGCATCGCGGCCCAGCAGGCCAACTTAGCGTACGCCTATATTCCTTATGATGAGGAGCGACTAAGCGCTGAGACTGTGATCTTATTTGCCCAGCACTATCAGCAATTACCTAAGCCTATTATGCTGTTTTGCGGCTCAGGGGCGCGCGCTAAGTTACTTTACCAAAGTGCTTTGATGCAAGGGCTACTATAATTTATTATTAATAATGATATTAATATTAAACAGCTAAAAAATATTTAAAACACAACATTCACCCCTTTAAAATTAACATTCCAATAGGAGCTTTTATGTCACATCAAGTAAGCTTTGCCGGTCAAATCACACCAGAACAAGTTCAAGAAATCGCGGACCAAGGCTTTAAAACCATTATCAATAACCGTCCAGATGGCGAAGCACCTGATCAGCCAACCAGCGCTGACATTGAAGCTGCTGCCAAAAAAGCTGGCTTGGCTTATAAAGAAATCTCATTTGCCGGTAATGAGCTAAACATCCAGCATGTTGAAGAGTTTGCCGACTACTTTAATCAAGCTGAGCAGCCTATCTTAATGTTCTGCCGTACCGGTAACCGCTCAAACGGTTTATATGAAGCCGCCAAAAAGATGGATAAATTAGACGACTAGTCCCTTGCAGCCGACGTGTGTCTAAGCCTAATCGTCACCCCTTTTGTTGATACTGTATAAAACAAGAAAATTAAGGAAATATGATATCATTGTTAATCAAAGACTGGTCTATAAAAGCCCTTAAAACACAATACAAATCACTACTGGTTGGTGCCTCAATCGGGTTATTAACTTTGGGCGCTAGCCAAGCGGCTTCAGCGATTACCACTAAAAATATCACTTATAACGTCGATAATCAGGCTTATGAGGGATATTACGCCAAAGCCGATAAGCCTAACGCACCGTTCATCTTAATGATTCATGATTGGGATGGGGTGACTGATTATGAGCGCAAACGTGCTGATATGTTGGCAGAGCAAGGCTATAACGTGTTTGCAGCAGATATGTTTGGTAAAGGCGTACACCCGCAAACCGAAGATGAGAAAATGAAGTTGACGATGGATTTGGCTAATAACCGAAACAAGATGCGTCAGCTGCTACAAGGCGCGTTAAATACTGCTCAAGCTGAAGGCAATAACGTCCAAGATGGTGTGACCATGGGTTATTGTTTTGGTGGTGAAGTTGCTCTTGAGTTGGCGCGTTCAGGCTTTCCTCAAAAAGCGTTTGTGCCGTTTCATGGTGGCTTAAAAACACCAGCGCATCAAGACTACAGCAATACCAAAGGTCAGATTTTATTATTCCACGGCTCAGCCGACCATGTAGTGCCAGTCGATCAGTTTATTGAATTAAATAAAGAGCTAGAGGCGGCAAATATTCCACATGAAATGACCCTGTATAGCGGTGCAAAACATGCCTTTACAGAGTTTGATGGTGATCAATATGATGCCACTGCCGACCAGCGCTCATGGAATCGCTACTTAGACTTTTTACAAAACCTGTATCAATAACAACCTAGGTCCTAACTCAAGCTAACTCATGGATAGACAAAGCGATAGAGCTCAGTCATCTTTAACTCTACTATCTAGCCAGCCAAGGCATCTGACCTTGGCAAGCCAATAGGAGCTCCAATGGACAATACTAATAACAATATAGAAGTGGTCAAAACTGACGATGCAACGGTTACTTTTGATAGCAATCGCTGCATTCACTCACGCAACTGTGTGTTAGGTCGCCCAGATGTGTTTGTGCCCAATGTCGACGGTGAATGGATTCATCCCGAAAATGCCTCTCCAGATGAGCTGTTAGAAATCGCTCATAACTGCCCTTCTGGCGCGATTCAAGTGTATCATCCTGATGGCACACCGATGGAAACCGCACCCAAAGTGAATACCATTCGCGTCACTGAAAATGGGCCGTCTTATATCCATGCCAAGCACAGTGTGCAAGGCGAGGATAATGGCACACGCATGGTGTTATGCCGCTGCGGTCACTCTAAGCAAAAGCCGTTTTGCGATGGCAGTCATAAAGACATTAACTTTGAAGCAACTGGCGAACCGGCATCCGTTGAAATCAAATTGCCAGAAGTCAAAGATGCCAGTGGCGGTGAGCTGCGTATTGAACCTATGAAAAATGGTCCAAACTTCATTTACGGTAATGTCGAAGTAGTAACCGGTACAGGTCGTACTATTACTCGTGATACTGAGGTGCATCTGTGCCGCTGTGGTCATTCAGCACATAAGCCATTTTGTGACAGTACTCATGTAAAAGTGGGCTTTGAAGCAGATGGGTTTGTACCACCTGCTAAAAAGTAACACAGTAAGAAGTCTGCTTAATTAACTAATACTTCGAGCATATCTCATTCAACTGCGCCCGTCCAAAATTTGGATGGGCGTTTGCAGCTATGACCATCTCAATAATCACACTGGGTAACTTGGACAACTTAAATGGCAGTGGATTATTTTCATTATTCAGCACTGTCATCTCTCCCAAACTACTGTCTGCTACCACGGTAACCCCTTGCCCTGCCATCACTAAACCTTTAATCGCGCCCACGCTATTGGTACTACACACAATATGACTGTTTATATTTAGCTGACTTAAGCCTTGCACAGCGGCATGGTGAAATGCGCAGCTTTGCTCAAATAGCACTAAAGGTACGCCTCTCGTAACTTTATAAAGTGACCGCAGCCCCTCGATATCTCCATTAAAAGCCCAAACACCTTCACTTTTCTCTAGATATTGCCCAGCCTCCCTAGTCGAAGATCGAGACACAATGGCAGTATCAATATCGCCATTGGCAAGCATCTGCTGCAAATTCGTTGAATTATTACAGGTCACATGAATGGGTAAATTAGGCACACAGCGACGTATTAGATCAATAACTTTAGGTAAAACATTACCTGCATAATCATCTGGGCAGCCCAAACGTAGTGGTCTAATGATCTGTTTACTCATGCTCATCTGCCGCATTGCATCATCATGCAAGGTAATAATATGCCGTGCATAACTGAGTAAAAACTTACCTTCTTCGGTCAACTCAAGCGATCGGCCTACCGGCGTAAACAATACTTTACCAGTTTGTTCAGCGAGCTTACCCATCTTTTGGCTAACCGCACTTTGGCTCCGGTGTACTTGCTTAGCAGCCTGAGAATAACTGCCTGTTTCTACTACGGCGATAAAGCAGCGTAATGCATCAATTTCCAACGTTTATCCTTACTAGCAATCTATTAGTTAGCTTAATTCGTTCATCACGCTTACATTAGCACACTCTATCTTATTGTTGCGCAGTGACATTAAGGGTTTTCTTATAGGTAGTATCAGATTTTTGCGCTCGAAAATACAGACTAGACCTAGCATACTAACGGTCCGATTTAGCAAATATAAATTCATACGGCAAAGGAAAATCAATGACGCACCCGCTTCTTATTATTGGTAATAAAAACTATTCTTCATGGTCGTTACGTGCTTGGTTACTGTTAAAAGCTTTCAATATTTATTTTAAAGAACAAAAAATTGAGCTATTTCAGCCCTCCTCTAAACCCATCTTGGACAAATACTCTGCATCAGGCAAAGTGCCTATACTCGTAGACTATCAAGGTGATACTCAGTCTAGTATCAATATCACCGATAGCTTAGCGATTGCTTTATATGCCAATGATTATTTAACCGATTTAGATATCTGGTCAGGGAGAGCGAAGTCTGAAGTTAGCTTAATCCAGTCGGATACGTCGTCTATCCAAGAGCAACGGGCGTTTTGTCAGAGCATCGTGACTGAAATGCACTCAGGCTTTATGGGGTTGCGTCAGGTGATGGCTGTAAATATTCGAGCAACAGCAAGGATTACACCCACACCCGCCTGTCTAAAAGACTTACAACGTATCGAAGCTATTTTTGAGACGTGTTTAAACAGTGATGCTCATAAAAACAGTGCAAATAACTATCTATTTGGCGACTTCTCTATTGCTGATGCTTGGTATGCGCCCGTGGTATTTCGACTAAAATCCTATGCCAATGCTTCAAATATCCAGCTTAAAACAACTACTTATCAGTATTGCGAGATCATATTAAGTCATCCACATTTAAAGCAGTGGCATGAGGATGCACTACAAGAAACCACTATGTTGCCGGAGGATGAAACAGGAGAGATTCTGTCTGTAGAAGGTGTTTTAGCAGATTAAAATTAGTATTACCGCTCATTCAACTGCGCCCGTCCAAAATTTGGATGGGCAAGTTTTCTTAGTCGGACTATTTAACCAAATATTGCTAGTGCCTTTAGTAGCGATCATGGTCGTCATTTTGATATCACTGCCGCCTGTCATTGCACTTGGTATTACGTGACAAACAGTAACTCACGCATCCTTTAATAAGTTATTATGACATTGGCAACCGAACAACAAACAGCCAATATACATAGCACGCAAGTCATTAAGAATGTTGTCTTGTGGCTTGGGCTGTCTGTCGTTTGCCAATAAGGACTGTAACATCTCTAGCTCTACTTGACGATATTCAATATCTTGTTGGCACTCCATCAATTTCGCATTATAATCATGACTATTCGGATGTTCATCAAGCGCTTTCATATCATTCTGATACTCTAATAAGTCCGCTTGCTGCTCTTCAATATTGATACCTATCCTTTCTCGCCACTTCTGTTTGTCACTGTTATAAATCGCATACCAAATCCAGCCCCAAGACTCATGCACCTCCTCTGTTTGAACCAAATCACTTGCCCGATCATACTCTCCTATCTGCGCGTATAAACTGGCCATATCTAAAGCACACGACTCGTCATTATCCTGGGCATCTTTTAGTAAATTCAGTGCCTGCTGCTTGTCGCCCATTAGGATATGCAAACGGATTTTATTTAATAACACCGAATACAAATGCTCATTGAGTACCGGTTCAACATATTGGCTATTGCCGGTATTTATTAATGCTTTGATGTGATTTTCACTTTTATCGAAGTAAGTAAAAGCTTGCAAATAGTTACCTAATTTTGCATATGCATAAGCGATGTTGTTATAAAAAATAAATTCACTACCATCTGCTTGAGACTGAGACTGATTGAGCCTCTCTAACTTCTCTAAAGCAGTGTGTGAGACAGCTATAATCGCTTGATAATCCTCAGCCTGATAATGATAAATAGGCTGAATATCTTCAAAAGTTACCTCATTAGATATCAGCATCTGAGCATAAGCCGCATAGGGATAATAAGAGTGTGGGGCCAGTTGTAGAACCTGTTGTTGTAACTTCAGACTATCATCAGCGCCATATTCAAAAAAAGACCAAAAGGCGAGATTGTGAGTGTTTTCGATAGAGGGATTTGCTTGATATGCTTTTTTTAAATACTCAAGGTCTTTGTCACCCTCTGCTGGGTGTTGCATATAGTAGAGCGCGAGAGATGCCAGCAGTTGGTCATTATCAGGCTGCTGCTGAAGCTGAGTCAGTAAATTATTAACGATATCATTCATTTTATGTCACCTATCACCTAACCTGTTTCATGTTACAGGTTGTTTTACTTTATCGATAAAAAGCAATATATTCATTGATGAACCATACCGCATTCTAAAGTAATCAACCTAATGAAAATTTTGCAGTGGCTACTGAAAACAAAAAAGCCATCTTAGCTCGTGTTATGACAGCTAGGATGGCTCTATTGTAAAAAGTGAGACGTTAGCAATTAACCCGAGTTAAGGTTTTTGCTTAAGCTCTTTGGCTTCTAATACTGCCTCTTTACCCCAAGCAGATAGATCCAAATCTAATTTTTCATAGTCTTGCGCATCAAATAATGGAACTTTTACGCCCGCTTTTAACTGACGAGCGAAGTCATCAAGTAAACGTTTGGCACGTGGGAATAGCATAATCAGTGCCAATAAGTTGGCCAATGCCAATACACCCATTAGTGGATCTGCAAAGAAGAATACTTCTGTTGCTGTTGGCGCAACCGCACCGACAAATAAAATAGCAACCACCACCACACGTAAAACAAAAGTCGCCGTTTTGATGTTATTTTTTACCAAGAAGTTAATCGCATTCTCGCCCATATAGTAGTTATACATAATCGAGCTTAATGCAAATAATAACAAAGAAATGGTTAAGATATATTGAGACCAATTCCCCAACTCACTGGTTAATGCTTGTTGAGCCAGTACAATACCATCCACTTCAACACCAGGCTGGTAGACACCGCTCAATAGAATCATAAACGCAGTCGCACTACACACGACAATAGTGTCAATAAATACGGATAAAGATTGCGAAATACCTTGGCTCACTGGATGGGTCGCATAAGCGGTTGCCGCAACGTTTGGTGCTGACCCTAAACCGGCCTCATTTGAGAATAAACCACGTTTCATACCTTGCTCAATGGCAACACCAATACCCCCACCAACAACAGACTCAATGCCAAAAGCATTTTTGACGATTGTTACTATTAGCGCTGGCAATTCAGTGATATTGAGCATGATAATAACCACTGCCATTATCAGATAAATAAGCGCCATAACTGGAATAACTATATCTGCTGCTTTTGCGATACGTTTAATACCACCAAAAACGATAAACCCACCAGCAATCACTAAAACAAGCCCTGATATCCAGCGCTCAATACCAAAGCTTTCTAGCGCAGAGCCTGCAACAGTATTACCCTGGAATGCCACGAAACCGATTGAGAATGACAGTAATAATGACACTGCATAAATAACTGCTAGCCATTTATACTCTTTACCTAAACCATGCAAGATATAAGTTGCTGGACCGCCACGGAAGTTACCTTCATGGTCTTTGCGCTTATATAGTTGCGATAAACTACACTCAACAATACTGGTCATCATACCAATAAGCGCTACCACCCACATCCAAAATACCGCACCAGGACCGCCTAGTGAAATAGCGACTGCTACACCAGCGATGTTACCACCACCGACACGCCCACCAATCGATACCAGCAATGCTTGTCGGGCGGTAATACCACCTTCGCCAGCTTCGTCACTACGAAAGACTGAGAACATACGCTTAAAATATCTAATCTGTGCGAAATTTCCCACTATTGTAAATAACAAACCAAAAATGATAAGCATAGGGACTAGTGACCATCCCCATGTTAAGTCACCCACTTTGGTAAAAAATGCTTGAATTAGCTCCATCGTTATTCTGTTCCCTTTAAAGTAAACCCTGTCATATCCGCCTGTTGGGTAGCAAAATACGAAGATCACAGGTGAGTGAAGGTTACACACCCAAGCAATATAACAATTAACGCTTTAAACCATAAAATACGGCGTGCATTAACGTTTTTTAGCAGGTGCAGAAAAGTTTAGGGCTAACATTTTAAAGCAAAATACAAAAAAAAGTATACTAAATTAGGAATAGTGAAAACTTAGCGTCATGAAACTAAACTGACCGATGTTAAAATTTGATGGTAACTTGTAACTATATTCTCAAATAAAATAGTCAAAAACGAAGGCTTACAAAAAAAGACCACCCTACTTAGTAGAGTGGTCTTTTAATCTATCAGCTATCTAGCGATAGAGTCATAAAACAATAAAGCTTACTGCATCATGAGGTATTCAAACGCTGATAGCGCCGCTTTTGAACCCTCGCCCATGGCAATATTGATTTGCTTAAATGGCACAGTGGTCACGTCACCGGCAGCGAAGATACCTTTACGGTCTGTCTTACACGCTTCATCAATTTCAATCTCGCCAAAGCGGTTTACATCCACAAAGCCTTTAACAAACTCTGAGTTTGGTACCAAGCCGATTTGTACGAATACCGCTGATAAATCAAGCTCTTTTGTCTCGCCTGTTTCGCGGTCTTCATACAGTATTGAGCTTACTTTACCGTCAGTGGCTTTAATCTCTTTGGTCGCCGCTGAGGTAATAAAGTCGATATTGTCTTTCGACTTGGCTTTATTAATCAGTACTTGGTCAGCTTTTAAGTCATCGGCAAACTCAACCACGGTAACGTGTTCAACGATACCGGCCAAGTCAATTGCGGCTTCAACACCTGAGTTACCACCGCCAACGACAGCAATCTTTTTACCTTTAAAGAATGGACCGTCACAGTGCGCACAATATGCCACACCGCTACCGACATATTCTTCTTCACCTGGTACGTTTAGCTTACGCCACTGAGCACCGGTCGCTAAGATGACACTGCGCGTTTCAAACTGCTCACCCGTATTTAGCTCGATGGTGTAGTTTTCATCTGCGGTTTCATCCAACTGTTTAACACTGACGTGCTCTTTGATATTAATGTCGTACTCATTCAAGTGCTTTTCAAAGTTAGCCGACAGCTCAGTACCTGTGGTCAATGGCACAGAGATTAAGTTTTCAATGCTTTGCGTGTCTTTCACCTGACCACCGATACGGTCAGCAACCAAGGTCACTTTTAAGCCTTTACGTGCAGTATAAATTGCTGCTGCAACGCCTGCTGGACCACCACCGATAACAGTCACATCTTGACGTTCCAGCTGCTCAGCATCCTCTTCGCTTGCTGCATTCAACAAGTCAGGATACTGCTCTTGTAGCTTGTCAATAATACGCGCCGTGTCTACTTTACCGTTTAAGAATGGCTTACCGTTTAGGAATACCGCTGGTACACCCTGAATGTTGTTGGCTTCTACCTGCTCTTGGAACAAGCCGCCGTCAATCATTTCGTTACTAATGCCATCATTTAATAGTGCAAACTGGTTAAGCGCCTGCACCACTTCTGGACAGTTGTGGCATGACAACGACACGTAAGTTTGGAACTGTAATGGATGACCAATACGCTTCACCATCTTTTGAATGCTGTCATCAAGCTTCAGTGTGTGACCGCCGGCTTGTAAGATGGCTAAGATAAGTGATGTAAACTCATGACCGCCTGGAATACCACTAAATACGATACCGGTTTCACTGTTAACGTCATCGCCTTCAGTGGTAATCTTGAAGCTGATTGGGCTTGGCAGGCTGTCGTCAGTGTTGTTCTCATCAAACTTGATTTTGTCAGTTGTACCAGCAATTTGGCTTAAGAATTTAACCAATTCTGCTCTTTTCTCATGCTCACCGCTACCCAGTACAAAGCTAATTGGGCGAGTCATTTTTTCACTATAGCTTTTTACGGCATCTAATAAACTTTGGTCTAACATGATAAAATTCCTCTATAACGTCTGTCGTTAATTTTAATTACTTTTTGTAGAAAACTGTTTGAAAAAACTTTTTAAAACGATTTGAACAAACGGGTTGCGCTGCATTTATATTGGCCAATTATCAGTTACTCATATTGCCGCGCTGATACGCTTGAGTTGATACCCTTCATTAGCCACTAATCCTTTATTGTTATAACTCTATTATCGGGACTTCGCTGCCAAATAACAACTTTAGAAACCTGAATACTGCGATTTATAAAACAAATCACCTGTTGTTATCTGTTTTATATTTTAAATCAAAGCTACTAAAATAAGACTTACCAAATACCACTAAAATAGTGGTTATTAGGCATAGCGTTCTGCGACGTTTTTGGGTACAATTTAATTAACAAGTCAACAATAATAGTGCGTTAAGCATATACATTTATCATGACATGTCTTCGGCTTTTGATGCCTGCTTTGTAGCAGATAAGTTTAGAGTCTTAAGCCCTTATTCTATTTTGATTTATTTAACCCTGCCTAAATAAGGATAATACTATGTTCCATGAGTACCGCGATCTAATCACTGAGCTTAAAAACACTGACTTACATTTCCAAAAAATGTTCAATGAGCACAACGAATTAGATACCGAAATCGATAAGTTAGAAAATGACGTGGTTAAGTCTGTTAGCCGTGAAGACGAAATCGAAGAAATGAAGCGTCGTAAACTATCTTTAAAAGATGAGATCGGTCGCTATTTAGAAGAAAAAAGCAACGAACAATAGTCTTGGCTGAGATTGGTTTACTAACCATGCAAGACACTATTAAGTAGTACACTAAAGCCCTAGCCATTTGCGTTAGGGCTTTAGTCGTTTTAGGCGTGTCGATTATATATACACTCTGTTTTATAGCAAAAATGTCATTCGCTCAGCTTTATTACCACCTTATTTACTTTAATGCCTGTCAACAAATAGATAAACTCTAAACATCACAATTCATTAATGCCACAGAAAGACACAATCATTGTCATGCTCTATTTATAATTCGGTTGTATTATTTACTCACGGTTTATTTTTACAATAACTATCGCTAAACCACCACTGTGACTATAGTCCATACTTCTTTCGCCTTTTTTTATGTTAATATAGCTAGAAAGGTAACTGACTAAATAATCAATTGATTAAAACATAAGATAAAAACTGAATAAGTGACGTGTTAAAAATATAAACGCTCACGTAAGACAACATTATTCGTTATGTGATAAAACTATAAATCACGTGATAACAGTATAATCAGTCACGACAGCATAACTAATCATGAAAGCAACAGTCATGAAAAAACAGTCACGGTAACCTAGCCGACTAAACAATATTGAACCGGCTAAATACGACATAACCCCACTATTAAGATAAAACAACTCATACGGTATTATATGACCTGGAACGATCCAAACGCACAATTAGAAGCTCAAAATTACGATAACCCTATCCCAAGCCGTCTGCTAATATTGCAAACGCTGGCTGACAAAGGTGAGCTGACTCACAAACAACTGGCCTCTTCTTTTGATATTGATAGTGATGACCAGTTTGAAGCCTTGGGCAATCGCTTAAAAGCCATGGCTCGTGATGGTCAAGTCCATCGTGACGGCCGTCCTTACAAATATCGTGCTGTCACCAAGCAAGATGTGGTCAATGGCACCGTTTCTGCACACGCCAAAGGCTTTGGCTTCGTTGTGCTAAACGACATGCCTGATTTATTCTTGCATGAAAAGCAAATGCGCTGGGTATTTAACGGCGACACCGTTAATGCCATCGGCACCACCACTGACAACCGTGGTCGTACAGAAGGTCGCATCATTGAAGTCACTGAGCGCCAACAAACCCAGTTTATCGGTACGTTAGAAAAAGACGATGAAGGCTACATGGTTAGTCTATCTAGCCCGAACAATCATCAGCCCATTACTGTGGCAGAAAAGAATGTTAAGGCGCTAGAAGCTAAGCCTGGCTATCCGGTTAAGGTCGATATTATCGACTGGCCAACTCAGCATGAGTTTGCAACCGGTAAAATCGTTGAAGTTATGGACGATGACAATGATCGCGAAGTGATTATTGAAACTACCTTGCTTAACTACGACATCCCAAGCGAATTTGGCGCTGCCGTCCTAAAACAAGCCGACAGCTACAAAGAGCCGACTGAAAAAGACATCAAAGGGCGCACTGATATTCGTGACCTACCAATGGTTACTATTGATGGCGAAGACTCACGTGACTTTGATGACGCGGTTTATGCTGAAAAACGTTCAGGTGGTAACTACCGCGTGGTGGTTGCGATTGCTGATGTCAGTCATTATGTCACGCCAAACTCTGCGCTAGATCACGAAGCCTTTGAGCGTGGTACATCGGTTTACTTCCCACACCATGTGGTACCTATGTTGCCAGAAGTGTTATCAAACGGTCTGTGCTCATTAAACCCAGGCGTTGATCGCTTATGTATGGTAGCAGACATCAAACTGTCTCGTGCCGGCAACATCACAGGCTATGAGTTCTATCCATCAGTGATGCACTCGCAAGCCCGCTTAACCTACAACCAAGTTAATGATTACTTCGATGGCAACACCGATAAAGTACCTGAGTCATTAACTGGTAATAAAGACGTCAAGAAATCTGTCGACACCATGCATCAGCTGTACAAAGTACTGGTGAAAAAGCGCGAAGAGCGTAATGCGATGGAATTTGAGACCCCAGAAACCTACATTAAGTTTAATGAAGAAGGTGGTATTGAAGCCATCGTGCCACGCACCCGTGGTGATTCGCATAAGCTGATTGAAGAGTTGATGTTATTGGCCAATACTTGCGCCGCTAACTTTGCGTTAAAAGAAGAGCTGCCAGTGTTGTATCGCAACCATGACAAGCCTGACTCTGAGAAGTCACGTATGGTTCATGAATATGCGAAAAACTTTGGTATCAGCTTCCCTGAAGAAAGCCCAACTCAAGCAGACTATAAGCGCTTTATCGAAGCGACCAAAGAGCGTCCAGATGCGGTAAGCATTCACAGCATGCTACTGCGCTCTATGATGCAAGCCAATTACTCACCCGATAATATCGGTCACTTTGGCTTGGCGTACGATGAGTATTCGCACTTTACCTCACCGATTCGTCGCTACCCTGACTTGATGCTGCATCGTGCCATTAAATCTAAAGTCACTGGCAAAAAACAGCCAGAGATGGACTTCACATTAGAAGAAGCAGGCCAACAAACTTCTGATACTGAGCGCCGTGCCGAGAAAGCATCACGCTTCGTAGAAAGCTGGTTGAAGTGTCATTACATGAAAGATCATGTAGGCGAAGAGTTTGATGGTGTGATTACCACTGTCACCAGCTTTGGCTTATTCATCAACTTAACCGATCTGTTTATTGATGGTCTGGTGCATATCTCAAACGTTGGTAAAGACTACTTCGTCTATGACGAGAAGCAACAACAGTTGATTGGTGATAAGGGCGCTTTATATGGCCTTGGCGACTTGGTACGCATCAAGGTTGCTGCGGTCAATATGGACTTGCTACAGATCGACTTTGAGTTAGTTGCTAAGCTAAAAGCCAGCGCGATGAACCAAAGCAAAGGTGGTAACACTAACGCCAAAGGCAAGCATAATAACGCTAAACAGGCCTCAGGTGATAAAAAGCCGTCACGCCGCCGTAATAGCCGTAACAAAGGCTCATCTAATGGCAATAGCAATAATAATGGCAGCAAGCCAAATACTAAAGCCAAGAGTAAGCCTAACAGCTAAACGGCTACTCACTGACTAAAAGTTAAACACATAAAAGAGCGGTCCTAATTAGGACCGCTCTTTTTTATAATTAATACTATATTTAGAGTAAAAACGTTCAAAGTAAAAATAATTTAATCGAGTTGTGACAGCTCAGCGCTGATTGGCAAATGGTCGGATAATTGCGACCAAGGCTTGCCCTTATGTACCCAAGCACGCTCAACCTTGAGGTTGCGAACATAAATACGATCTAGGCTAAGCACTGGCAGCTTAGCGGGGAAAGTCGGCAATAGCTTATTGTACTGAGCCATAAAGGCTTCAGTCATGTTCAACTCACTGGCAAGCTTCTGACACGAGTTCTTTTTCCAATCGTTAAAGTCACCTGCCAAGATCAGTGGCGTGTCTTCATCGATCAGCTCACTGTCGTTTACGTATTTGGCAATGGCGTTATACTGCTTTTGTCGATCATTCTCTAGTAAGTTGAGATGAGCGCATAAGATAATCACCGGCTTATCCCAGCCTTCAGGATGTACCTCACAGTGTAGCACACCACGCTGCTCAAGCTTATTCACCGTAATATTGACATTGTGCTTAGGGTCTAAAGGATGACGACTTAGCACCGCATTACCATGATGGCCGTTGTCATATTCAGAGTTTTTGCCATAGCTGTGGTCGAGGTTTAAATACTCACCAAACCACTCATGCTGCGACTGGTTGGGGTATTCATTGTACTTCACCATGCGTTTTAGGTTCTGACCTTGAACCTCTTGTAAACACAAGATATCTGGATTGGCCTGTCTTAACGCCTCACCAATCTTTTGGGTCACAACCTGTCTATTTAATGGCGACATGCCTTTATGGATGTTATAACTGGTAACGATAATGCTGTTGTTTCGACTCATTATATTTTTCGTCTCATTAATTAGCATACTGTTATTGATAGGAGATAACGCACAAGATAACCATTTATAGCATACTTCTCAACAGTTTTTCATGCGCTTGTCTTTTATTGTCTTGCACTATCTTGCGGTGATTAAGCTTTAAAACAATCGATTAGACATAAAAAAGCACTGACCAAAAATGATCAGTGCTCCCTGCCAGCGATTTCCAATATTATGGAAACCGCTAATGCCACTATTGAAACCGTTACTTAAACCGCTATTAAAAAGTACCGATTGGTTAAAATGTGCTCAAACTAAGCACACTTAACTTAATAGCGAGTCACTAGGGCAATCGGTAAGTCATCACCCATGATTTGTTGCGGCATAAACACCACTTCGCCACCATTATGCATCACATGCTCGATAATGGCACCGACTGCATCATCAGTGACACCCTCTGCGGTAGGATCATCTGCCAACTGAAGCGTCTGTGCTTTTTCATCAATCTTAGCGGGCTGAATGTAGCCTTTACGCACATACAAGGTCTCGCCAGCACCTTGGTAAGCCGCTTTATATACGTCTTGCAAATCGGTACGCAACATCTCAGCACCACGTGCTTTATCAATCTCACCAAGCGCCGCTTCATGCAATGAGGTACGATACTCTTCTACTGCTTGTTGCACACCATCGACGATATGTTGGGCACTGCCCTCTTCAAGCTCTGTGACATTCGATACGCTGCCAATGATATTCTCTGGGCGGTCACATACTTCTTGGTAATAGCTAATATTACGCGCATCACCTACGATGACTAGCGGCATTTTGTGCTCGCCCCACAGCTCTTGAACACTCTTATCAACACGGTTGAAGTATTCTCTTAGATAGCTGTTTTCGTTATTGGCTGAGCGGTCCGTACTGCCATCACTGGTCTTATACAAGCTATTGTTCTCAATAGGGAACGGGATGCCGGTCATGTTTTTCTGCGCCGCATCATCTTGATCAAACTCTTTAATCACACGATTGTTGGCCGCTTCAATCAAGCGCGCCTGATCACGGCCAAGCACCACCACATAGTAGTGTACCGCACTGGCCATATCGCGAATAAGATCACGAGTAGCAAAACGCTGATCAATAATCACACGCTCTTCGACATCAAACGGCAAGCGTAGCACTTGCACTTCATCTGCACTGGCGAAGATAGCCAGCGTATCTAAGTTATAGTTGTGATTTAAGGCGTCTGTTTCGGCATGAATTTTTTCTAGAATGGTAGTGGCTGTGGCTTTGTCGTATTCATTGGCAATACGATCTTCTGCCACTTTTAATTGGTTTTTTAACGCAATTGGATCTTGCTCATTGTCTGGGTGCATGCGGTGAGTGGTAACAAAGATACTGACCGCTGGTTGAGCCACTTTATCACGAAGTTGTTTTAATACTGATTTCATAAAAACATCCTTTTATTTATTGGGTTAATTAAATACAAACTAACTTTCTTTTGAAGCTATTGCTGTTTGCTGTCCTTATTTCTTATTTAATTTCTTACTTATCCTTTAATTTCTTATTTATTTGGTGCTTCATCTATCTATCAGCTATTTATTAGATCAGCTTATCAAATTTCTTATTTAAGATTATCAATACCTTAGGTTAAATACCATAAGGGCTTTGTAAAACCATGCCCAGTCTTGACACTGCCTTGTTGCATTATGTAAATACTATTAATATTGGTTAAAATGTAAGGTGTTCTGTTAAGCACCTACCTTGTAATGTCTGCCTTTAGACTCAATATCAAAAACATGGCGTCAATAACGTTAAAATAAAACGTTAACCTAATAACCTAAATGGTTAACTTGAATATCGGTAACAACAAGCGCCAACAACACACGACACTCACAACAATAAAAACAATCAACAGCAATCAAAACCTATCAACATAACGGACTTTACTATGCAAAATACCCAAACCAATACCACGCTAGATCCCAACTTACATCTGGTCGACTTCTCAAAGGTCACACCAGAACAGCTGAAGCAGCAAGTGACTCAAGCACTGGATAAAGGCAATGCGTATCTAGACAACTTAGATCAACAAGATGTGCCTACTGAAGCACAGCCAGCGCTTAATGATATTATCGAATTTGACCACATCGGCTTGGATTTAGACCGTAGCTGGGGCGTACTATCACACCTAAATAGCGTGATGAGCAATGAAGACATCCGTCAAGTGCATCACGACATCCTGCCTTTACTGTCTGCGTTTGGCACTCGTGTCGGTCAAAACAAAGCACTATATAGCCGCTATCAAACTATCAAAAACGACAGTGACTTTTTTAATAGCTTAGACAATGCTCGCAAACGCGCCATCGAACTTGCTATTCAAAGCTTTGAGCTTTCTGGCGTCGCATTGCCTGCGGACAAGCAAGCGACTTATGCTGATATTCAAAGTCAGCTATCGACCTTGTCGGCCAAATTCTCTGACAATATCCTAGATGCCACTCAAGCGTTTGCGCTGCCATTAAACGATGAACAACTGGCCGGTATCACCGACAGTGGACTGGCGATGCTACAAGCCGCAGGTGAGCAGCATAAAGCCAAACTGGTAGCCAGCGAGCAACAAACCCAGACAGAGGTCGATGCGCTACCGACCCCGTATTATGTAGCGACATTGGATATCCCCGTTTATCTGGCGGTAATGACTCATGCCGATGACCGTAAGCTACGCGAAACCCTATACAAAGCTTATGTCACACGGGCGTCAGAGCTTGATAGTCACAAAAATAGCCAAGGTGACTCGCTCGATAACAGCGACATCATGGCCAATATTTTGGACTTGCGTAACCAAAAAGCGCATCTACTTGGCTTTAACAACTATGCCGAAGTGTCTTTATCACGCAAAATGGCAGACAGCGCTGAGCAAGTAGAAAGCTTCCTACGTAATTTGGCTGACAAAGCGACACCAGCTGCCAAACGTGATTTGGCACAATTAGAAGCAGAAGCGACTAATCAAGGTATTGATGAGATCAAACCTTGGGATACGGCTTACTTAGCTGAAAAAGTAAAACAAGACAAATTCAAGCTATCACAGGAAGAAATTCGTCCTTACTTCCCACTACCTAAAGTGATTGACGGATTGTTTGATATCGTGCAGCAACTGTTTGGTGTGCGTGCGGTAGAAGCAACAGAGCAGGCTGATTTGTGGCATGAAGATGTGCATTTTTATCAGCTATTTGATAGCAACGCTGATGGTGAAGAACAGCTGATCGGCGGTTTCTACTTTGATCTATACGCCCGTCAAGGCAAACGTGGCGGTGCATGGATGAGTGGATTCCAAGCCCGTTATGAGTATGCCGGCAGTAGCGCTGAAGCCTATCGCCAGCTGCCGGTATGCTTTATGGTTGGCAACTTTACCCCTGCTACCAATGGCAAGCCAAGCTTATTGACGCACAACGAAGTACTGACCTTATTCCATGAGTTCGGCCATGGTCTGCACCACTTATTAACCAAAGTCAGTGTCAGTGACGTGGCAGGCGTTAACGGTGTCGAGTGGGATGCGGTTGAGCTACCTAGCCAGTTCTTAGAAAACTGGGCATGGGACTCAAAAGGCATTAACTTAATCAGTGCCCATGTTGACAGCGGTGAGCCACTACCACAGTCACAGCTTGATGCCCTTCTAGCAGCCAAGAACTTCCAAAGCGGCATGCAAACCTTACGTCAGATTGAGTTTGCTTTGTTTGACTTGTTGATTCATGCCGACTCACCAGCACCTGATTATGCTGGTATTTTAGCGACGTTAGATCAAGTTCGTCATGATGTGGCAGTGATGCAAACTCCAGAATATAACCGCTTCGCCAACGGCTTTAGTCATATCTTCGCTGGTGGTTATGCAGCAGGATATTACTCGTACAAATGGGCAGAGTTGTTATCAGCTGACGCCTTTAGCCGCTTTGAAGAAGAAGGCGTATTTAACGCTCAAACCGGTCAAGACTTCCGTAATAACATCTTAGCTGTTGGAGGTAGCTTACCTGCCAAAACTAACTTTGAAGCCTTTAGAGGCCGTGAAGCCAGTATCGATGCGCTGCTACGTCATGGCGGCTTTGTAGACTCAGATGAGGTGGCCTAATATGCGTTATCAATCCAAACGACCTAGACGTCAGTTCTTAGCTGGCGTCACCTGTCCAAAGTGTCAAACAATGGATGCCGTCGTACAGGTGCGCCTGTTTGAGCCTGAAGAAGACGAGTATATTGAGTGTACTCAATGTGGCCATACTGAACGTCGCCCTGACCCTGAAGAGATTCAGGAAAAGAATGCGCTGGCCAATGATGCGATGAGTACCGGTACGCAGGGTACGGTCAAGTTTTTGAAGTAGCTCTCAATTGAAATTAACCATACAAAAAAGGCGCCCAATCGGACGCCTTTTTTTGATTTTTAATACCGCATTGATACTAGCCATACAAACAGCGCAGGCTTAAACTAAGCTCAAAATAACTAGCTACTTATTGATATCCTGTAGTACCTGCGACATCTTGCTTGGATATTTTGGAACCACACCTTTGTACTGGGCCACAATCTTGGTCAAATCTTCTTCATAATTACCTGTGGTACATACAGGATCCAAAAACTGCACTTCTTTGGTCTTATAATCCATCGCCACTGGGATAATAGGCACATCGGCACTATCTGCAATGTAATAAAAGCCTGTCTTCCATTGCTTGGTAAATCCACGCGTTCCTTCAGGTGCCAAGCCCAAATACAGTGAATCACTGGCCTTCATTTGCTCAATACTGGCCTGTAATACCGACCCTTTTTTACTGCGGTTAATGGGTACAACACCTGCCCACTTCAAAAAGTTTGATAATACAGGATATTTAAACAGACTATCCTTACCCATAATCTTAATGTCTAAGTCCAAGCCTAGCACTACAGGAATGGCATACAAGCCATCTAAGTTAGACGTATGTGGTAACGCCAGCAATACCGCCTTAGGTACATCAGGTATATTACCAGTCACCTTCCAACCCAGTAGCTTCAAAAACGCACGCGCAAGTCGCGGCGTTACTCTGCCGCCGCGCTTTGGCACCTGCTTACCCAGACGCTTATAGTTTAACGGCTGCCTACTATTAGCAGCTTCATTATCAACGATGTGTTTATTTAACATATCCTTGTGTCCCTACATTTAGTACTAATCTTTAATTTTGTCTCGTGTTTAATACTTTTTAAACCAAACTTGGTTGCGCTCTATACCAATATTACCGGTTCAATGTAACGGGTATAATGCCACTGGGTTGATTGGTTTAAACCTTAAACCATAATCTCAGCCAAATCGCCTTTGCTCTCTAACCACGTCTTGCGGTCAGAGGCGCGTTTCTTAGCAAGCAACATATCCATGATGCGATTGGTTAACTGCATGTCATCCATATCCAGCTGTACCAATCTACGCGTATCAGGGTTCATCGTCGTTTCACGCAGCTGCTCGGCGCTCATTTCACCAAGACCTTTAAATCGAGTAATCTGTGGCTTCTTATTACCTGGTACATTACTTAAGATATGCTCAAGCTCACTCTCATCAAGCGCGTAATGAACCTCTTTACCAATATCAATACGATACAGAGGCGGCATCGCCACAAATAAGTGACCGGCATCAACCAGCGCTGGGAAATGCTTCACAAACAGCGCACAAATCAAGGTCGCAATGTGCAGTCCATCCGAATCAGCATCGGCCAAAATACAGATTTTATCGTAACGTAGCTCTGATAAATCATCAGAAGCCGGATCCACACCAATGGCAATCGCAATATCATGAATCTCACGGCTGGATAAAACCGTATCAGGAGAAACCTCCCAAGTATTCAAAATCTTACCACGCAGCGGCAAAATGGCTTGGAAATGACGGTCTCTGGCCTGCTTGGCACTACCACCTGCTGAGTCACCCTCTACCAAGAATAATTCAGCACCATCTCTGACACCACCACGACAGTCAGCCAGTTTACCCGGCAAGGCTGGACCTTGGGTAATCTTCTTACGCGCTACTTTCTTAGCAGATTTTAAGCGTTTACCTGCTTTTGAAATGGCCAACTCTGCAATCTGAGTACCCATTTCTGCATGTTGGTTTAACCACAGGCTAAACGCATCTTTCGCTTGTGCCTGCACTGCAGCAGCGGCTTCACGGCTAGACAGACGTTCTTTAGTCTGACCAGAAAACTGTGGCTCTGAGAACTTTAACGACAGAATATAGTTAATTCCATCCCACACATCTTCACCAGTCAGCTTCACATTACGCGGTAATAAACTGTGAATTTCACAAAACTCACGTAACGCCTCTAAAATACCTGTGCGCAACCCATTCACATGGGTGCCACCTTGCGCGGTTGGAATCAGGTTAACGTAGCTTTCCTGAATCGGATTACCGCCCTCAGGTAGCCAAGATAAGGCAAAAGTAACACCGGCGCGCTCACCTTCTTTAGCATCATAGGTAAAATAAAACGGCTCTGGTGGTAATGTCTCTAACCCATCAAGCTGTTCATTAAGATACTCAACCACACCATCCGCGAACTGCCATACCACTTTGTCATTGTGAATATCATCCACGAACTCAATGGTTAAACCCGCTGCCAATACTGCTTTGGCTTTTAGGTTGTGCTTTAACTGCTTAACGCTAAAGTTAGGACTGTCAAAAAATGACTCATCGACCCAAAAACGAACCTTCGTGCCTTTTTTGCGTTTATTAGAGCTTACTGATTCTGTCAGCTTGGTAACCGGTGCACCATTTTCAAAGGCGATATCATACTGCGTACCATCACGCCAAACCGTTACCTCTACACGCTTTGATAGCGCGTTAACCACTGAAATACCCACACCGTGCAAACCACCAGATACCTGATAGTTACTGGTATTAAACTTGCCGCCTGCGTGTAAGCGGGTCAAAATAATTTCAATTCCAGTCTGCTTAAACTCAGGATGGATATCGGTCGGCATCCCACGCCCATCATCTTCAACTGATAATGAGCCGTCATCATGCAGCTGTACTTTAATAACTTTTGCATGGCCGGCCAATGCCTCATCAACCGAGTTATCGATGACTTCTTGAGCAAGGTGATTTGGCCGAGTAGTATCCGTATACATACCTGGGCGGCGACGAACTGGCTCTAGCCCTTCTAGAACTTCGAGTGATTGGGCTGTATATTTACTCACAGTAACATCCTTTGCTTTATTTATAGTCAATCAAATATTCAACCGTGACAGCATTAGATTGGCTCAACGTACAAGTTAACCTATTTGCTTATCTGCTTGTTGCGCTTTGAATATTGATTGCAATAGCGTTTTATAATATTCATTAATAGTGATGACTATTATAACTAAAATTGGCCGAACAATTGTGGTCTGTCTACGCTTTCACGACACTATTTGGCGCATAGCATTCAAATAACGCTGTCACAGGCTAAATAAAGCGCACCTTATCGTTTACTTTCAGTAATATTGTGACCTTTAGTACCTAAAGAGCTCTAATCGCTGCTAATTAAATAATGTCTGTACCTGCTTCATAATTAATGGCAACTGCTGTTCAAAGTCGGTCATACGATGATCACCGCCAGGCTGTAGAGTCACCTCGAAACCTTGCTGGCGATAAAAGGCAGTGGCAATGCTCGGATCAAGCAGTTCATCACCCTCTTTAATCAGCGCCGCTACTTGATGAGGCTGATTAATTGAAGTTAATTGGTGTGAATCGAACCAATGTAAGTGTTGCAACTTTATCTCCCAGCCACCGGAAGTACGATAAATCACCTTATCTGCCAATTGTTCTGCATCAGTCTCTGGTAAGTCATCGATAAAGCGCTGTAAGCTAATATGTGGCTGAGTGCTTGGATTTAATAAGTACGCAGGACAGCCTGTCTGACTGCTAACAATACTAGAAAAATAGCCGCCCAACGAGCTTCCCATTAACATTACCTTATCATCTAAGGCTTTAGCTTGCTGCACTAAGTCACATAAATAAGAAAACACTTCATCAGGTGACTGATTCAAATCGGGACGTATCACTTCAATTTCAGGATGGTGCTGTTGGCAATAGCGCTCAAGCAGCACGCCCTTCACAGAATTAGCAGAACTGTCCAATCCATGTACATAGATAATTTTCATTGCATCCTCTATTCACTTTAGCTATTAATTAATTAATTTATTAAATAATCAACCAGACTATAATGCATCAAACAACCTGATAAGGTAATCATGCTAAAATTGATTAAATAATATAAGCTTATTCTGATATCTTTGTGCGTATCAAAGTAGCAAGTCAATACTGGTAAAGAAAATATGTTTGATCAAATAGAGCTATTTGAAATAGAAAGCCCTTGTGTCGGCGTCTGTCAAAGCAATAAAAAAGGATATTGCTTTGGCTGTTTGCGTAGCCGTCAAGAGCGCCAGTTATGGCTTAGGATGAGCAATGAAGAGAGGCGTGAAGTACTAAGACTGATTGCTGGACGTAAACAAAGAATTGAGCGAATGCGTAAGCGCCAAAAAGAGCAACTTACGCTTGAATTTGAAAATAACGAGGATATTATGGATCTATTTCAATAAGAGCTCTTCGCTCGGCTAAACCTTGAGTCCGTATTGTTCTTGGTTGTGTGAATCTCTTTCGTTTGTAAGTGATACATTTTTAGTCAGCATATACTGATGATTTTGCATAATCTTTCAATTTAGCTTTTAGCTTATAGCTTATAAAAATATTCTTTTATATCTTGATCATCACTATTATTTTTTAAATACTCTTCAAGAAACTTAATTTCAACTGATAATAAATCAATCTTAATTTTTTGCATTAGATTTGGAACAGATAAATTATGGGACTCCCAATTACGATTTATAAAAGGGTTCTCATAATAATCAACTTCATCAAATATACCAATATCAATATCTTGCTTTCTTAATAAATCCTTAAAATCTTGTTCTAATCTTACATCGCTTTCACCTAGACAACTTAAAATATTCTCAACTTTCCCAATCAACTCTCTTAAGTTAGCAGTTATATCAAGAAACTGGCGGTCTCCAGAAACTTCCATAGCTAAATCAGGGTAGATATGTTCAAACTTATTAATAAATTCAACTTCTTCCCAGTATTTACTTATTTCATTAGTAATAGAAGTCAATTGCTTTTCACTTAAATTGAAATGGTTATCTTTAAAAGCACGTGCATGATTTTGTTTTATTTGCTTTAATTTTTCAACTGTAAACTCTACTGTATCATTCGTCTCTATATGATGAGGGTAACAAAATAGGATCAAGTTATCATAACCTCTCCGTTCTTCATCATTACTTTCAGGATTATATCTTTCACCACCTGGACTTGCTGCTTCTATATGGCAGATTTGACCAATAAATTGATTTTTATGATTTATTAACTGTTGATTACACCCTTCAAATGCACATTGATTACCAGAGTGAGCAAATAATGCTTTTATCACACTAGGCTTAGGGCACTTCCGAGACATGTTAGTGTTTTCCTAATCAAAGATTTATGCTAATACCATATCACAAACTAAAGTCAAAATACGCACAAAGAAAAAGCCCCCGCTCGGATTGAGCGGGGGCTTTTAGGTATAGGGAGCTGACGATGACCTACTCTCACATGGGCGAACCACACTACCATTGGCGCTACGATGTTTCACTTCTGAGTTCGGGAAGGGATCAGGTGGTTCCATCGTGCTATTGTCGTCAGCAAAGGGGGTATAGATATGAGTTGGTTAAGTTATTTACTTAACTTTGTATTGACTAGTATATCAAGAACCTGAATCAAGTAATCATCAGGATGATATCGAAATAATTGGCGACATACTAAAACCACTTGGGTGTTGTATGGTCAAGCCAAACGAGCAATTAGTACAGGTTAGCTACACGCATCACTGCGCTTCCACACCCTGCCTATCAACGTCCTAGTCTTGAACGGCTCTTAAGGGAAATCTAATCTTGAGGTTGGCTTCCCGCTTAGATGCTTTCAGCGGTTATCCAATCCGAACGTAGCTACCGGGCAATGCCATTGGCATGACAACCCGAACACCAGCGGTTCGTCCACTCTGGTCCTCTCGTACTAGGAGCAGATCCTCTCAAATTTCCAACGCCCACGGTAGATAGGGACCGAACTGTCTCACGACGTTCTAAACCCAGCTCGCGTACCTCTTTAAATGGCGAACAGCCATACCCTTAGGACCTGCTTCAGCCCTAGGATGAGATGAGCCGACATCGAGGTGCCAAACACCGCCGTCGATATGAACTCTTGGGCGGTATCAGCCTGTTATCCCCAGAGTACCTTTTATCCGTTGAGCGATGGCCCTTCCATACAGAACCACCGGATCACTAAGACCTACTTTCGTACCTGCTCGACTTGTGGGTCTCGCAGTTAAGCGCGCTTTTGCCTTTATACTCTTTGAACGATTTCCGACCGTTCTGAGCGCACCTTCGTACTCCTCCGTTACTCTTTAGGAGGAGACCGCCCCAGTCAAACTACCCACCATACATTGTCCTCGGTATTGTTATACCTGAGTTAGAACCCCAACATGACCAGGGTGGTATTTCAAGGTTGGCTCCACAAATACTGGCGTATCTGCTTCAAAGCCTCCCACCTATCCTGCACAAGTCAGGTCAAAGTTCAATGTAAAGCTGTAGTAAAGGTTCACGGGGTCTTTCCGTCTAGCCGCGGGTACACAGCATCTTCACTGCGATTTCGATTTCACTGAGTCTCTGCTGGAGACAGCGCTGCCATCATTATGCCATTCGTGCAGGTCGGAACTTACCCGACAAGGAATTTCGCTACCTTAGGACCGTTATAGTTACGGCCGCCGTTTACTGGGGCTTCGATCAAGACCTTCGCATACGCTAAGCCCATCAATTAACCTTCCAGCACCGGGCAGGCATCACACCCTATACGTCCACTTTCGTGTTTGCAGAGTGCTGTGTTTTTAATAAACAGTTGCAGCAGCCTGGTATCTGCGACTGTCAATAGCTTACGGAGCAAGTCCTTCACCATCGACAGCGTACCTTCTCCCGAAGTTACGGTACCATTTTGCCTAGTTCCTTCAGCAGAGTTCTCTCAAGCGCCTTGGTATTCTCTACCTGATCACCTGTGTCGGTTTAGGGTACGATTCGTTTATGACTATAGTTTAGAAGCTTTTCCTGGAAGCATGGTATTTGCCACTTCGCTAGTAAACTAGCTTGCTATCAGATCTCAGTATTAACAGCCCGGATTTACCTAAGCCGTCTACCTACATCCTTCCACCTGGACAACCATCGCCAGGCTGGCATAACCTTCTCCGTCCCTCCATCACATCATAAACAAGTATCGGAATATTAACCGATTTCCCATCGACTACGCCTTTCGGCCTCGCCTTAGGGGTCGACTCACCCAGCCCCGATTAACGTTGGACTGGAACCCTTGATCTTCCGGCGTGCGAGCTTTTCACTCGCATTATCGTTACTCACGTCAGCATTCGCTCTTGTGATACCTCCAGCATACCTTACGATACACCTTCACAGGCTTACACAACGCTCCCCTACCACTTGAAACATGTTCAAATCCGCAGCTTCGGCTCCTAGTTTGAGCCCCGTTACATCTTCCGCGCGGGCCGACTCGACTAGTGAGCTATTACGCTTTCTTTAAAGGATGGCTGCTTCTAAGCCAACCTCCTAGCTGTCTATGCCTTCCCACTTCGTTTCCCACTTAACTAGGAATTTGGGGCCTTAGCTGGCGGTCTGGGTTGTTTCCCTCTCCACGACGGACGTTAGCACCCGCCGTGTGTCTCCCGGATATCACTCATCGGTATTCGGAGTTTGCATCGGTTTGGTAAGTCGGTATGACCCCCTAGCCGAAACAGTGCTCTACCCCCAATGGTGTTCGTCCGAGGCGCTACCTAAATAGCTTTCGGGGAGAACCAGCTATCACCGAGTTTGATTAGCCTTTCACCCCTATCCACAAGTCATCCCCTGGCTTTTCAACGACAGTGGGTTCGGTCCTCCGGTGCCTGTTACGGCACTTTCAACCTGCTCATGGATAGATCACTCGGTTTCGGGTCTATACCCTGCAACTAAACGCCCTATTAAGACTCGGTTTCCCTACGGCTCCCCTAATGGTTAACCTTGCTACAGAATATAAGTCGCTGACCCATTATACAAAAGGTACGCGGTCACACTGCAAGAGTGCTCCCACTGCTTGTACGCACACGGTTTCAGGTTCTATTTCACTCCCCTCACAGGGGTTCTTTTCGCCTTTCCCTCACGGTACTGGTTCACTATCGGTCAGTCAGGAGTATTTAGCCTTGGAGGATGGTCCCCCCATCTTCATACAGAATTTCTCGTGTTCCGCACTACTTAATATGCTTCATTATATGTTTCGAATACGGGGCTATCACCCACTATGGCCAGTTTTCCCACACTGTTCTTCTACATATAAATCCGTCGGCTCCTCCCCGTTCGCTCGCCGCTACTAGGGGAATCTCATTTGATGTCTTTTCCTAAGGGTACTGAGATGTTTCACTTCCCCTCGTTCGCTTCCTAATAAATTAGGATACCCAGCTTACACTGGGTGGGTTTCCCCATTCAGAAATCTCCGGATCACAGGATATTGCCGCCTCCCCGAAGCTTATCGCAGGCTGTCACGTCTTTCATCGCCTCTGACTGCCAAGGCATCCACCATGTGCGCTTAATTACTTGACCATACAACCCCAAAGGGTCTTATGTTCAGCAATTATAACGATATCACCTTGATAATTTACGCTTGATTCAGTTCTCTTTACTTTGTAACCAACCCCTTGGGATAACAACTGATGTCATTAAAAGGTTGGTTACTGGTTAAACAATGGCTCAGTGAATGATTCATCGTTTAACCGTATTACAACTCATATCTATGTTTTTAAATAGTAATAACGTCTTCATCAGATCGTCATATATTCTCTGTATAAAACAGAAGTAAGTAATTTATTATTTAACAACTAAATAATCACTTAATTCTACTTTATCCACTCTGATTATCTGCACCTATTATGGTGGAGCCAAGGAGAGTCGAACTCCTGACCTCCTGCGTGCAAGGCAGGCGCTCTACCAACTGAGCTATGGCCCCGTATAGGATAATGGTGGGTCTGATAAGACTTGAACTTATGACCCCCGCGTTATCAACACGGTGCTCTAACCAGCTGAGCTACAGACCCTTCAGAGCTTGCTAAATCAAAGAACAACTTGTTGTGAATTCTTGCTAACCGAATGCTTTTGTTAAGGAGGTGATCCAGCCGCAGGTTCCCCTACGGCTACCTTGTTACGACTTCACCCCAGTCATCGACCACACCGTGGTGAGCGCCCTCTAAAAGTTAGGCTACCCACTTCTGGTGCAATCAACTCCCATGGTGTGACGGGCGGTGTGTACAAGGCCCGGGAACGTATTCACCGCGGCATTCTGATCCGCGATTACTAGCGATTCCGACTTCATGGAGTCGAGTTGCAGACTCCAATCCGGACTACGATAGGCTTTTTGAGATTCGCATCACATCGCTGTGTAGCTGCCCTCTGTACCTACCATTGTAGCACGTGTGTAGCCCTGGTCGTAAGGGCCATGATGACTTGACGTCGTCCCCGCCTTCCTCCAGTTTGTCACTGGCAGTATCCTTAGAGTCCCCGGCCAAACCGCTGGTAACTAAGGAAAAGGGTTGCGCTCGTTGCGGGACTTAACCCAACATCTCACGACACGAGCTGACGACAGCCATGCAGCACCTGTATTCTAATTCCCGAAGGCACTCCCGCATCTCTGCAGGATTCTAGATATGTCAAGACCAGGTAAGGTTCTTCGCGTTGCATCGAATTAAACCACATGCTCCACCGCTTGTGCGGGCCCCCGTCAATTCATTTGAGTTTTAACCTTGCGGCCGTACTCCCCAGGCGGTCTACTTATTGCGTTAGCTGCGTCACTAAGGGATCAAGTCCCCCAACGACTAGTAGACATCGTTTACGGCGTGGACTACCAGGGTATCTAATCCTGTTTGCTACCCACGCTTTCGAACCTCAGTGTCAGTATGATGCCAGGAGGCTGCCTTCGCCATCGGTATTCCTTCAGATCTCTACGCATTTCACCGCTACACCTGAAATTCTACCTCCCTCTCACCTACTCTAGCCTGACAGTATCAGATGCAGTTCCCAGGTTAAGCCCGGGGATTTCACATCTGACTTATCAAACCACCTACGCTCGCTTTACGCCCAGTAATTCCGATTAACGCTTGCACCCTCTGTATTACCGCGGCTGCTGGCACAGAGTTAGCCGGTGCTTATTCTGCAGCTAATGTCATCGCTAACGGGTATTAACCGTTAGGTCTTCTTCACTGCTTAAAGTGCTTTACAACCAAAAGGCCTTCTTCACACACGCGGCATGGCTGGATCAGGGTTTCCCCCATTGTCCAATATTCCCCACTGCTGCCTCCCGTAGGAGTCCGGGCCGTGTCTCAGTCCCGGTGTGGCTGATCATCCTCTCAGACCAGCTACAGATCGTCGCCTTGGTAGGCCTTTACCCCACCAACTAGCTAATCCGACTTAGGCTCATCCAATAGCGAGAGCGCAAGCGCCCCCTTTTCCCCGTAGGGTGTATGCGGTATTAATTCGAGTTTCCCCGAGCTATCCCCCACTACTGGGCAGATTCCTAAGTATTACTCACCCGTCCGCCGCTCGACGCCTGGGAGCAAGCTCCCATCGTTTCCGCTCGACTTGCATGTGTTAAGCCTGCCGCCAGCGTTCAATCTGAGCCATGATCAAACTCTTCAGTTTAATCTTGCTATGAAGCTCTTTAAAGAAGCTTCTAAACTTGGCTCATTCGTTACTAGCAAATTTGCTTTCCGTATGTTTCATATAATGAATTAACTTCGAGTTTTTCTACTAATAATGAATGATAATTTCTTATCGCATTCTGTATTAGCAAAAATCCACACAAGTTGTTCTTTGATTTTAGCTTTTAAATAGTTGACTTATCTTGTCGTCCAAGGTAAGTTGTGCATGTAATCAAAAACTCATTCTTAATTTAAGATGGTTAGTGTTACTTGCGAGCCATCCAGTATATCATCATTTTAATATCTGTCAAGCTTTTTTATTCGGTAAGATTTAAATATTTTAAAATCTAAATCTTTATCATTTCACCAAAACACCAGACCAACCCAAAGGTCGCTTCCGTTGTCCCGATAAGGTGCGTATTATAGACGCTTTATTTTTCTTGTCAAGACTTTGTTTCGTTTTATTTGATATTTGTTGCTTTTAATACGCTTGCAACATATCCGAAACCAGCTCTAACTCAACTTTATCTAAATAACTGTTTTTACTCAGTTTTTAGCGCTAAGCTTTCGCCCTTTTGTCTGAACAGGGGCGTATTATATACTGTTTTAAATTGCCGTCAACCCCCTTTTTTATATTTATCTCTTTTTAGATAGATTTAGTCGGTTTGGTGGGGTTTATTGGGTTAATTCGGGGATTCATTGGGATTAGCTTAACTAGTTAGCTGCTAATTAATGACATAGTCATTGTTCAAATAGATAGTTATGTATCATATTAACTGCAATACTCTATAGCTTACCGACTGATTGGAAGAACTCACGATAGGCCGCTGCCTTTTTAGTAAACGATAAAGGATATGCTCTAGAGGTTGACGGCAGTCTATATAAGCTAAGTTGCCTATCATTATATAGATAGTCAATACGCTGGTTGGTTTTGGGCCATTTAGACTTCGCAATAGCCTTGCCCTGGTTCTCTGCAAGTAAGGTCATCAGAATTTCGGTCGCCTTACCGCCGGTAGTGAAGATGGTGTGCACCTTCGGTAGCTGCGCTAATACGTCATTCAAGGCGACAGGTTCGACAATGGTTAAGTGCTTATCTGAAGCATTACCTTGTTCGCGGATTGCCTTTCTGACTGTAGGGCATGATGCAATGCGACGCTCTTTTAAAAAGGCTTTGATACGCTCAGGGTCGAAGCCTTTTTCATCGCCATCTCGAAAATGGTCAGGATCATCAAAAAAGACAGCGCCATAAATCCTCCACATGTCATTGTAGAAGTTAGGGTAGTGAAATGGCATGCCCCACTTATCTTCAGTGGGCGGAAAAGTACCCATCATCATAATGTCAGCATCAGTAGGCAATACAGGCGGGAAAGGGTGATCCTCGACATGGCGCTCACTATCGCCCTGCCCTGCTTGGCTGTCTTCTTCTATACTGTCGGGTCTAACCCCTTCTAGAAATACCTGATCTGCTGTATTCATGTGAGTGATTACTGTCCTTCTATTTATATATAGCTAACGCGATATAGTTAATACGTAATATAGCCAATGTGTGTCGTTAATCATGAAAGCTAACGTAAGTCATGAAAGTTAATAGGCAACATTATCTAGCATAGCTAAACTAGGAAGTTTATTTGTTGCATTTGTTTTATTGGTATAATTGTTTGGTAACAATCCTAAGTGTTAAATAGGACAGCCGTGCGCTTATATGGCAGCTGTTTTCATAACTGGGATTAGGTTAATTATCATTCTCAAATGACTGTTCTGAAATGAATGTTCAAAAGTCTGTTGATTAATACATTTCAAAAGACGTGAATTTATACAGGTTCATATTAATAAACTAGGGCTATCAAATCACCACCTACTAAAGGCGGCAACGAGGTTTTATGACTAATTTAAATATAGAAATCATCACTCACCCATTGGTGCGTCACAAATTAAGCTTAATGCGCGAAAAGTGCAGCACCTATAAATTTCGCACCTTAACCAGTGAGCTTGCACGATTAATGGCGTATGAAGCGTGTCGTGACTTTGAAATTGAAGAGTTTGCGATGGAAGGTTGGGATGGCAGTGAGATTAAAGGGGAACAAATCGTGGGTAAAACCATCACTGTCGTGCCTATCTTACGTGCCGGTCTGGGTATGCTAGATGGCGTACTTGATCTGATTCCAACCGCAAAAATCTCAATGGTTGGCTTACAGCGTGATGAAGAAACGCTACAACCAGTGCCGTTTTTTGAGAAATTAGTGGCCGACGTAGATAGACGCCCAGCACTGATTATTGACCCGATGCTAGCAACTGGCGGCTCGATGGTCGCAACCATTGATATGCTGAAGCAAAAAGGCTGCTGTAGCATTAAAGCCTTGGTATTAGTCGCTGCACCAGAAGGCGTACGTGCGGTTAACGAAGCCCACCCTGACGTTAAGATTTATACCGCAGCGCTAGACAGCCACTTAAATAAAGACGGCTATATCATCCCTGGTCTTGGTGATGCTGGCGATAAAATCTTCGGTACTAAATAGCTGATTTAATCTCTGACATTAGCTTATAATCAGTTCAGTTTAATTAAATACTAGCGACTAAACATCGCTACAAAAGCCGTTAACTAAAACAAACCCCAGCTAAATCAATCATTAGCTGGGGCGACTCCCTCTCGAGTGACTATCCAATCTTATAATGTCTAATCAGAACACCTTTTTCTGACTGGGTATCTGCTTGGGCTTTATCTGCTAATCGACTATCAACACTTTGGTTATCGACTTCAGTGCCAGCCTGCTCTTGTTTGGGCGCTACCCGCTCTTCCTTCACCAGTATCAGATAAGCAAAATCTAAAATCATCACCTCATGACGTAATCGCTCTCGTGTGCGCTTATTATGCTTAATGGCAAAGGCTTTGACCTTATCTGAAGTAGTGGCAATCACATTTAATATGATGTCAGAAGTGGCTGTCGATTTGTTTAATGACCCACTCTGCTTCAATGAGTGTGACGCAAATGTTTGTGACTTTTTTGATACATCAAAACCAGCCGATGCCGGATAAAAGTCTGCCAAATCACAGGCACTAGCCATTGCGTGCAAAGGGTTTAGAGTGGTTAGCAACAGCTGTTCTTGGCGAACACTGCTTGGAATCTGACCTGCACACAACAATACTTGCTCAGCCGGAAGTCGCTGAGTATGGCGCATTAACTCATGGCGTAATATGTCAGGCATGTCAGCGTTGAATACGTCTTCACTTTGACGGTAAAAAGCACTGAAGCTGCGCTGCACGTAACTGCCAAACACCGTGAAGTTAATCCAGTCTTGATACACACTGTTGTGCTGTAGCTGCTGACTAAAGTCTTGCGTCATGCTGAGCATGAGCTCATTGTCTAGTTGATTGTCGAACTCACTGTGTGATGATGACTGTAATAATGGACATAGCGTCAACAGCAGCTGATAGGCAGAATCAAAGCTGTGATGATTAACTTCATTTTGAGCGTTGCTTTGAGTGCTGGGTTGCGATGGTTTTAGATTTGCCAGAGACGTCAGCGTCAACGGATATAGGCTACTGTCCAGATGTGGCAGCTCAGGTGTCTGCGGTTTAGAAGCACCCGAGGCACGGTTACGACTGCCAAATAATAGATTAAATAATGACAATATTAAGACTCTGGCGTATGCCCAACGCTTTGTTCAAACGCTAGGATATCGTTACGTTCAGTCTCACTCCAAGTCACTTTGGCAGTGGCATCTTGGTTCAAGCGAACCAAGGCTGAGTCACCGGTCGCCACCACCGCCTGTTGAGCAGTACTATAGTAGCAATATTCCATCACAATACTGCTATTGCCTAGCTTTTTGGTACGCACGCCGATTAATAATGTATCTGGGAAGGTAACCGGTCTTAAATAGGTACAGCTAGATTGGGCCAGCACTGTAGTCACCTCATCAGAAAAGGCATTGATATTAAACAAATAGTTGATACGAGCAGACTCAGCGTAACGATAATACACCACGTTATTAACGTGATTAAACGCATCCATATCATTCCAAATGACGGGCTGCACGTAGATACTGGGAAAGTGCTGTAGTGCTTCTGGGGTATCAAAGTCGTTAGCGGTATTCATGGTGTTCTGGCTGCTGCTCATTATTACTGATCCTGATGGTTTATTGTCATTACATTAATGCGTATTAATAGGTATTGATGCATTACGTGTTAATCGTGTTGATTTTATAAGTCACTGTTTTATTAATGGCTATTTTATTGATGCCTATTTTATTAATAACTACTTTATTGCCGGTTAGCATGTTGTTGGCTTAGTATGTTATTGGCTAGTCGGACTTATTATTAACCGCTTGCACCCCTCGCCACACCTCATCATTGTCTAAATGCTCAAGGCGCACACAAGGTAGCTGCAAATCAGTGATTATCTGAGTCAAACGCTTACCAAATGCCAAATAATCAAAATCTTCTAACTCATACTGAGTGCTATCAGCCATCAACTGTCGCCAATTGCTAAAGGCCTCACCACTACTTATCAACACGACCGGTTTAGCGCTTGATGCCAGCTGCTTAAGCTGTTGCTGCATCTGTGAAAACAGCTCCGCTGCTTGTGCAGGACACTGACGCTGATACCAAGCAATGGCATCGACATTCACCCCATTGTCTTGCAAGAAGTTAACCAGCACACGTCGCCCACCACGCCCGCGCCATACCAGAAGATGATTGCCTTGCTGCAAGCGTGAGATTTCGGGCATACGCATCATACCCTCATTGCTATATTCATCGGGGCATTGAACCTGCCAGCCTGCTTGTCGCAAGACCTCTGCGGTGGCATGACCCACCGCAATCACCGCACAATTAGGACTGGGAATAAAGCCTTTCGGACAGGCAGCCAACCCCTGACGTGCTGCGGTAGGACTGACCACCACCAATGCTTGATATTTATCGGGCTGCTGACAAAAAGCCTGCTGATACTGCTGCTCACGCTCACTAATATCTATCGTTACCAGCTCAAGCAGTGGCATGGATAACACCGTCAGCCCTTTAGCTTGCATGGCTTGCGTTAACGGTGTGGCACGACTGGTAGGACGGGTATTCACAAAAATCATAGCAGCAGCTTTTGAGTTAGAGGCTTTTGGGTGACAGATGATGACTCATTTAATTAAACAGAGTGTATCTATAAATGCTTATTCACCATCTTTATTATTATAAATATCCGCTAAGATGCCATCGGCGCCCAGTGACAATAACTGATCGGCGACATCAATACCCAACTGTTCAGCTTGCGCTTCACGCTCGGCTTGATTGCCTGATAAAGCAATGCGCTTGTCCGCTTTTAATAATGTCTGACCATCTTCTGTACCTACACGTCCACGCAACCATAGGCTCTTGTCATGGCTGTTTTCTGACTGCTTTTCAATCACCGCAAATGCAGCAATCGGCACCTGACAGCCACCTTCTAAGCGACGATTCAAGGCACGCTCAGCAATCAAGCGGATACGGGCTTGACCATCATTTAATGGTTTAAGCAGGCTCAATACTGCCTCATCACCATCACGACACTCAATAGCCAATGCGCCCTGACCCACCGCAGGTAAACTGATATCAATATCAATCTCTTCACGAATACGGTCGCTTAGCTCTACACGCATCAGACCACTGGTAGCCAGAATAATCGCATCATATTCACCGGCATCTAGTTTGCTCAAGCGAGTCTGCACATTACCGCGCAACGACTTAATCTGTAGATCAGGACGATACGCCTTAATCTGACATTGACGGCGTAGGCTTGCGGTACCGACTACAGCGCCTTGTGGCAACTCATCAAGGCTCGAGTAAGTATTTGAAACAAACGCATCGGTCGGAGTTTCGCGCTTGCAATAGGCACCCAGTATCAACCCTTCTGGTAGCTGCATCGGTACATCTTTTAACGAATGCACGGCAATGTCGGCACGGCCATCATATAGCGCTTGCTCAAGCTCTTTGACAAACAAGCCTTTGCCGCCAATCTTAGCCAGTGGTGTGTCCAAGATTTTGTCGCCCTTGGTCACCATAGTCACCAGGTTCACTTCTAAGTCAGGATATAAAGACTGTAAGCGTGCCTGAATGTGCTCGGCTTGCCACATGGCTAGTGGGCTTTTGCGAGTGGCAATATTTAATGCTTTTAATGATGTGCTGTGCGCTGATTTACTCATAATACTCTTATGTGTTGATAATGGTTGCTGTTAATAGTGAGTTGTGTTGATAATATTGAATGAATGCGTTTATTGTACTGACTACTGACTATAAGGCAAGCCATTGACATCAAAGTAATACCAAACTGTTTGTCAGCTTGACCATAGCCGATATGCTTACTCTGCGCCTGACTTTGCTTCATTGAGCAATCATCATTAAACAATCACCATTAAGTAATCAACGAAAGCCAACAATGACAGCGCTTAGCAATTGGCACACGTGCTAGCATGGGTGGCTTAACCTTTGCTATACTGGAAACTCTGTGCTTTTTACTGGATTTGGACTGATATGACTGCAAACACCACAAATAATTCATCGAACGACACTATCTCTACCCCAGCCAAAACAAGTGGCCAAGGCCAACAAATGTGGGGCGGCCGCTTTAGCGAAGCGACTGACAGCTTTGTTGCTGCCTTTACTGCATCGGTAGGCTTTGACCAACGCTTTGCCAGACATGACATTCAAGGCTCTATCGCTCATGCGACTATGCTTGGCAAATGTGGCATTTTGACTCAAGATGAAGTAGACACCATTATTGATGGTCTGCATCAAGTACAACAAGAGATTGACGCCGGTGAATTTAACTGGTCGATCGCATTAGAAGACGTGCATATGAACGTCGAATCTCGCTTAACCGATCTAATCGGTACTGTGGGTAAAAAGCTACACACTGGTCGTAGCCGTAACGACCAAGTGGCCACCGACATCCGTCTTTGGTTACGTGAAGAGGTCGATAATATTGTGGCGCTATTAGTCAAGCTACAAGCGGGTCTATTGAACCTAGCAGAACAGCACACCGATACTATTATGCCTGGCTTTACGCATCTACAAACTGCACAACCTGTGAGCTTCGGTCATCATGTGATGGCATGGTTTGAGATGTTAAATCGTGATACTGAGCGCTTAATTGATGCGCGTCGCCGTATCAATCAGATGCCTCTTGGTAGTGCAGCGCTTGCGGGCACTACGTTCCCAATTGACCGTACTATTACCGCTGAACTATTAGACTTCGAAGGTATCTGCGAAAACTCGCTAGATGCGGTGTCAGATCGTGACTTCGCCATTGAGTTTACCGCTGCTGCTTCTATTTTGATGATGCATTTATCACGCATGAGTGAAGAGATTATCTTATGGATGTCAGCGCAGTTTGGTTTTGTGCAGATTCCAGATCGCTTCTGTACTGGCTCATCAATCATGCCTCAGAAGAAAAACCCAGATGTACCCGAGTTAGTCCGTGGTAAAGCGGCCCGTGTGTTCGGTCAATTAACCACATTATTAACCTTAATGAAAAACCAACCGCTGGCCTATAACAAAGACAACCAAGAAGACAAAGAGCCTTTATTCGATTGCGTTGACACCTTGACCGGCTCGCTACTTGCATTTGTCGACATGTTGCCTAATATAATACCTAACAAAAAAAATATGCGTGCAGCGACAATGAAGGGCTATGCAACTGCCACAGACTTGGCAGATTACTTGGTACGCCGTGGTGTTGCCTTCCGTGACGCTCATGAAGTGGTCGGTAACGCGGTTGCATTGGCAATAAATGAAGGTGTCGACTTAAGTGAGCTACAGCTTGAGCAGTTGCAGCAGTTCAGTGACGCCATTGGTGATGATGTGTTCGATTATCTGACTTTAGAAGGATCACTTGCGGCGCGTGATCACTTAGGCGGTACTGCACCAAATCAAGTGACACAAGCCGTGGCCCGTGGTCGTCAACGCATAGCAAAATACAATATCGATACTCAATAAACCTTTGACAGATAGGATAAGATAATGACAGCTACTTTTGATCCGAAAGCCAATATGGTGTTTTGCCGCAAATATAAGCAAGAGTTACCAAAAATGCCAAAACCGCCTTTTCCTAATCCAAAGGGCGAAGAGCTGCAAAACACAGTATCTAAAAAAGCATGGGATGAGTGGCTAGAATTACAAACCATGCTGATTAACGAAAATCACTTAAGCGTGATTGACCCTGAGGCTAAAAAGTTCTTAAGTGAACAGCGCGAGAAGTTCTTAGACAATGAGGACTACGAGCGTCCATCAGGATATACGCCTGAGTCTGACAGCAAGTAACGGCTGTTTAACCAATTAAATTAAGTTAATAACAAAAGGGAGTGGTCTTAATGACCGCTCCTTTTTTTATGTTTGAAACTTTTATGTTTTAAATACCAATTGAACAACAGCACTACCCCTAAATACAGGACCAATACTGGCGGATAAGCGAAAATAGGAATGAGAAATGGGTAGCCATGATAGCGACTGGCCTGCTCGCCTATCAAGCCATCTATTAAATCAGGAAGCCACACTAAGGGTATTAATGCCATCAGGGGTACCAGTAAAATACCGCCCCATACCAATCGTCTTATGTTAGCTGTTTGTCTGCTTTTAGCTTGGCCAGCTATAACCGTAGTAGCGCCTGACTTTTCGTAGTGTTGATAGATGAGATAGCAATGAATGAATCCAAAGATAGCCAACAACAGTAATAGCCATAACCTTGGATCTATCTTGATTAAAAAAGCGGCTAACCCAGTTGGCTGCTGCTGATAGTCGATGCTAATCGTGTCTTGCGGTAAGCTGTCAAAATGCCACTGCATCTGTTGGCTGACCACCGCATCTGGATTTAAATTCGTACTGACATATTTTGGATCTATCGAAGCATCAAGGCTAAGCCGCACCGTTAAATCTTGAAAACTCTTCCATAGTTTGGCGGGTGCTAATGAATAGGTATACTCATAACGTTTCGTCCAATCAATTCTATTCTCATTAGGGCGAGCACTATAATTAACCGTAATCTCGTGTGGTCCTGGGCTAAGTTCAATGACAAAGTACTTTGCCTCTGCGCCAAAGCTGATTTGATCAATATCATCATTGCCACGGTTATAGTATGCGCGCGACTGGCTATCATACCTCGAACTCAATGAGCCAAGCTCTGAAACACGCTTTACAGACCTAACCGCCACATCCGTATTGTCTAGCATGACAGAAAAGTCATCTACCTCATCCACCACATCAAATACCAGAGGAATAGAAGCACGGTCTTTATCGCTATAAACACTATAACGGATATGGTAGTCAGCGGTATTGAAGTTATCTTTAATAACAATTTCAATATCTTCTGCTACGACATCAATATCTTGGCTAAAAAATGCAGTTTCAGCGTGTGTTCCGTAGGTCTCAGGTGACGCCATATTGGCGTGAGTGATAGTGCACAACAGGCTTATCACCGCACCTAACAGCCAACGTAGAACGGTAGTTGCTGTCAGCGTATCGGCTATTTTCTTATTAGAAATCAATCGTATTGCACCTTAATATAACGATAGGTCGTACTCTACATTAAATCTTCTATTTTTATCATTTAAAACACCTGATTTACCTTAACACTTTTCAAATACTCATTTGATATAAAATTCAAAACCAAACCACCAATAAAAAAGGAGCGACCTATTGGGCCACTCCTTTTTTATATTAGTCATTATTTTTATATCAGTCATTAACGACTTGGTTATAAATTATCCGTTATAAATTACCATTGCGCATAGCAATATTATTAGACGCTTCTTGCACTGCTTGCTCTACGGTAACAAAGTCAGTGTGACGCACGTCCTTACCACTGGTGCAATAAATCACCAGCTCAGCGATGTTACGCGCATGATCGCCAACCCTTTCTAAAGCACGCAATACCCATAAGATATTAATCACCTTAGACACATGACGGCTGTCTTCCATCACATAAGTCATCAGTGAGCGACTCGCCGATTGATACTCTTCATTGACGGTCTCATCACTTTGCAATACGCCGAACGCCTGCTCTGGATCCATGCGATTAAAGGCATCCAAAGCATCAAGCAACATTACTCTAACTTGATTTGATAGGTTCTGAACTTCTGAATAACCGCGTGGTGAAGCGCCCTCTTTATGCAATCGACACGCCATACGCGCAATTTTGCTGGCCTCATCACCAACACGCTCTAGATCAACCACACCCTTACTTAAGGCGATGACCAGACGTAAATCATTGGCCGCTGGCTGACGCTTGGCAACCAACAAGATGACTTTTTCATCAATTTTAATTTCCATCTGATTGATCTGTTCGTCATCTTCGATAACTTGTGTTGCTCTTTCGACATTACCATCAACCAAGGCATGTGTCGCAAGAGTGACCTGCTCCGCTGCCATTCGGCCCATGGTCAAAAAAAGATCCTTACTCTGTTGTAAGTCTTCATCAAAACTTTTTGAAATATGCTTTTCAGTTGTTGGCATCACAAAATCCTAAATTGTTTTATTCCCTGCAAAAGCAAGTTCAGGTTGGTCTGGTTATTATTATGTTGATTCTTTTTTTATTGACTCGCTGTCGCTTAGCACTAAGTCAGCACTAAGCGACACAACTTACGATTGTCTATTCGATGATGCTAACCACTTAGCACGTCATAACATCAAACAGTCTAGCCGTAGCGACCAGTGATATAGTCTTCAGTGGCTTTTTGTGCAGGGTTAGTGAATACCTGATTAGTTTCACCCATCTCAACCATATCGCCAAGATACATGTAGCAGGTATAGTCAGAAACACGAGCCGCCTGTTGCATGTTGTGGGTCACAATGGCGATGGTGTAATCGTGTTTTAAATCTTCGATAAGGTCTTCAATCGCACCGGTTGAAATAGGGTCAAGTGCAGAAGTTGGCTCATCTAGTAATAGAACTTCAGGCTTGGTTGCCACGCCGCGAGCGATACATAGACGCTGCTGCTGACCACCTGATAATGACAGGCCTGATGCTTTTAGCTTGTCTTTTACTTCTGGCCATAACGCTGACTTTTTAAGCGCCCATTCAACACGCTCATCAAGATCGGCTTTGCTTAGCTTTTCGTACAGGCGCACACCAAATGCCACGTTGTCATAGATAGACATTGGGAACGGGGTTGGCTTTTGGAAGACCATACCAACGCGAGCACGTAGCAAGTTTACATCGACATCTTTATCTAAGATGTTCTTGCCGTCTAGGATAATTTTACCTTCAGCATGCATGCCTGGATATAGGTCATACATACGGTTAAAGGTACGTAATAAAGTCGACTTACCACAACCGGATGGACCGATAAATGCAGTCACTTTATTCTCAGGGATATCAATATTAATGTCTTTTAGGGCTTTAAAATCACCATAGAAGAAATCTAGATTGCGAATTTGTAGCTTCGCTGCTGGCATGTTGTCCGGCAGATCAGAGATGGTTTGTTTGGTAAAGCTTGCCGTATCAGGCTGCTGTTGCTGAGTGCCTGTTTGCATCGGTTGCTCTAGCATATTGGTATTTGCTTCCGCTCTTGGTGTTTGAACTTTTTTCACTAGTGTATCGCTCATGTCAGTACCCTTTATAACTTGAAGAACTAAATGTGTTTAATGACTTAAATATGATTAATAAATGACTGATTGTGGTGTGAATACAATCTGTATTACCTGATGGACTGGCGTTATTTTTTCTCGCGTCCAACAATACGTGCAATGATGTTAAGACCTAATACAGAGAAGGTAATTAACAGTGCACCGCCCCATGCAATCATATTTTGAGTATCATCTGGCGCAGCAGCAAACTGATAAATGGTCATTGGTAAGTTGGCCATGGCACTGCCCATGTCCCAGCTAAAGAATCGGTTATTTAGTGCCGTGAATAGTAATGGTGCAGTCTCACCTGTGATACGGGCAAAGCCTAGAAGAACACCGGTAATCAAACCAGATTTGGCCGCGCTCATGGTCACTGACGTCACTACTTTCCACTTCGGCGCGCCTAGTGCATAAGATGCTTCGCGTAATTGGTTAGGCACTAGATTCAACATGGTTTCGGTACTACGCACCACAACAGGAATAATAATCAGTGCCAGTGCAATAGCGCCTGCCCAACCTGAGAAGCTGCGGTTATTAACCATCAATGTGAACACGAACAGACCAATAACAATCGACGGTGCAGACAGCAAGATATCGTTAAGGAAACGTGTTGCTTTACCCAACCATGAGCCTTGTGAGAACTCAGCCAGATACACACCTGCCATCAAACCAATTGGCGCACCGATAAATAGACCGGTACCGGCAATCATAATTGAACCCACAATCGCATTTCGTAAACCACCCATGGTATTTGGCGGCGGCGTATCTACGGTAAAGATAGGCATGGTTAGCATGGCTTCCATCCCTTTACGCAGTAGATCAAATAAAATCCAACCCAACCACACTAAACCAAAACCCATGGCTAAAACGGCAAAGATAAGGCCCAGCACGTTGTAAAACTTGCGCTTTGAGTACAACGACTTATTCATGCGCTGCTCAAATCTTACTGAGTTACTGGTGCTTGCTACGGGTGTTGCACTTGAATTGATTGTCATAATGTTTCCTGCCAAATATCCTGAATATCTATTTGTCTGCTAGTTATATGCAGCTGCTTTTATTCTGCTTAAGTTAACGGCTAAGTGCGCTAAAACTAGTTACCTGCTTTTTTATCAATGCGTGACAACATAATCTTAGAGATTGATAAAACCACAAAGGTAATAACAAATAGAATTAAGCCTAAATGTAACAACGTAGCGACATGCATTTCACTAGACGCTTCAGCAAACTCATTGGCGATCGATGAGGTAATGGTTACCCCTGAGCCGAATAAGTTAGAGTTGATGTTATAAGTATTACCGACTAAGAAGGTCACCGCCATGGTTTCACCCAATGCACGGCCTAAACCAAGGATAATGCCGCCAACAACACCTGCTTTGGTATAAGGTAGGATAATTTTGTACATCACTTCCCAAGTGGTTGCCCCTGCGCCATAAGCGGATTCTTTTAACAGCTCTGGAACCACTGAGAACACATCGCGCATGGTTGCGGCAATAAAGGGAATAATCATGATGGCTAGAATTAATGAGGCTGTGAAAACACCAATACCCAGTGGCGGTCCGCCAAAAAAGCTACCGATAACAGGAATAGGTCCAAAGGTATCAATGATGAAAGGTTGAACATATTTAGCAAATAATGGCGCCAGTACGAAAAAGCCCCACATGCCATAAATAATAGAAGGAATACCGGCCAATAATTCAATCGCCATACCCAATGGACGACGCAATGCCTTAGGACAAAGCTCGGTCAAGAAAATGGCAATACCGAAACTCACCGGCACTGCAATTAAAATAGCGATAACAGACGTCACAATGGTGCCGTAAATCGGGGCTAAAGCACCGTATTCATCATTGACGGTACTCCAATTTGAACTGGTATAAAAACCAAAACCAAATTCTTTAATGCTTGGCCATGCTCCGATGATTAGCGACAGCATGATTCCGCCTAAAGAAACCAGAACTAATAAGGCAAAGAACTTGGTCAAATTAACAAATAAGACGTCATTTCTTCGCTGCTTTGCTAGCTGAGCGTGTAAGTCAGACATGGTAACCCCAACATAATTTAAAATTTAACTTTCTTAAAATTTATAAATCGAAATTTAAGTAGTAAAAAGCAAGTAAATGAGATGTCATTTACTTGCCATTTGTTTTAACGTTCATTAACAGTGACAAGTTAATGACTATTATTTAGGGGTATATACTGGTTGACCGTCAGAACCAACCACTTGCTTCCACTCTTCTTTGAATAAAGCAACCGCTTCGTCTGGGAATGGAACATAGTCAAGGTCTAATGCTGCTTGATCACCTTCGTTGTATGCCCAGTTAAAGAAGTTTAATACGCCAGCTACTTTCTCAGGGTTCTTAGGCTGCTTGTGCACTAAGATGAAAGTTGCTGCAGCGATTGGCCATGCTTCAGCAGTGTCTGAGTTAGCGATAACTTTGTAGAAGCCTTCAGCGCTTGACCAGTCAACGTTACCAGAAGCTGCGAATGATTCAGCAGATGGCTCAACACGGTTGCCCGCAGCGTTGATCATAGACGTATGCGACATGTTGTTTTGCTTAGCGTAAGCATATTCAACATAACCGATTGAGTTAGGTGCTTGAGTTACCATACCAGCAACGCCTTCGTTACCTTTACCGCCAATACCTGTACCGGTTTGGTCAGTTGGCCATTCAACACTTTTGTCAACGCCGATGTTAGCCCAGTCGCTTGATACTTCATTTAGATAATAAGTGAAGTTAAACGTGGTACCAGAACCGTCTGAACGGTGAACGGTAGTGATGTTGGCATCAGGAAGCTCAACGCCTTCGTTTAATGCGGTGATTGCTGGGTCATTCCACTTGGTAATTTTACCTAGGTAGATATCAGCCAATACTTCACCGCTTAATACCAATTGACCTGGCTTGATACCTTCGATGTTAACGATAGGTACAACGCCGCCGATAACGGTTGGGAACTGGATAAGACCAGCTTCTTGTAGCTCTTCAGGCTTAAGTGGCTTATCTGATGCACCAAAGTCAACTGTGTTTGCTTTGATCTGCTTTACGCCGCCAGAAGAACCGATAGAGTTATAGTTAACTTGACCCTTGGTTGCGCCTTGGAAGTCAGCTGACCATTTTTGGTAAATAGGAGCTGGGAATGATGCGCCAGCACCACTGATGTTCATTTCTACACCATCAATATTGGTGTACTGTTCTGAGTTACCCGCTGCTGATTCGCCAGCTGTGGTCGTTACTGCTGTATCTTCTGTTGTGCCTTCAGTTGCGGCGGTATCATCTGTCTTATTATCACAGGCAGTCAAACCCAGTATGGCGGCAACTGCAACAGCTAGTAATGAATAACGCATGGTCTCTCCTAAAGAGTTATTAACTTTAATTATCTATATAAAAGAGAGGATGTAGGCTCAACATCAGGCTTATGCCTAGACATCGTTGGATGACCTACCCCTCTATTGGAATGTCGCCATTTTGACGTTTAAATATGACAGTTTGATGAAATAAACTTTTTTTGTAAGAAATAAGTAACTTTAGTAAGTCGTTTATTAACTAACTTTACAGATGACTCAAGCGACCGTTATTGGCAGATACAATCTATTTGCAGATTAAGTATTCTTTACATTTCGCTTACCTATTAGAAAGATACTCTAAACTTAGCGCCTGTAGACTACCGCTTCGATGATTTGGTACAGACCATTTGATTTTGCGGCAAGCAGCTTAGCTGTGTTCAACCACATTAGCTGTGTTAACGGTTAACACCTAACACCAGCCAGCAACCACGAAATCTTATGGAGCTCCCTGTCCCAACCATTTATTAAATTACAGGTATCCCCTATGAAAAAACTTTTTATGCCATTTACACTTCTGTCAGCCCTTATGTTGACGGTACCTGCCAATGCAGGTATGGCCTCTTGGTACGGTCCAGGGTTTCATGGTAAAAGAACGGCTTCTGGCGCGATTTACAACATGTACGCTTTGACAGCGGCTCACAAATCACTGCCGTTTGGTTCTAAAGTAAAAGTAACCAATTTGAATAACAAAAAGTCAGTGGTTGTTAAAATTAACGACCGCGGACCATTTACACCGGGTCGTGTTATCGATTTATCGAAAAAAGCCAACCAAATGATCAACTGCAACCTATGTAAAGTGACGGTTGAAGTGTTAAGCAAAGGCGATGGTAAATACCGTAAGCAATAAGCCTTAAGTGACAAGCTGATTCAAAAAAACGCCAATGGAGATTCCATTGGCGTTTTTTATGCGTTAAAGCTGGCTATATGCAAAATTAAAAATGACATGAACAAGATAAAAACAGCGCATTAAACATTTAAATGCAAAGCAAGACTGTTATTAAACTCAAAGTTTGATAAGATATCGATATTATTAAAAGCATAACCACCAAAGCTTTTAAAATAAAAATTACTAAGACTCGGGGTGCAGACCATCTGTTAGCCAGTAGTGTCACTGCTATTATTTAACAAAGCGTTTGCTGAGACATCACCCGTTGAACCTGATGCGGTTAATACCGCCGTAGGAAAGTCACACATTAGCCTATTAATCACAAACAATAAAAGGCTGTCTGTCGTCAACTGCTCATCGCTCGTCACTGGCCAACAACCAGTAAACGAACAGTGACATCAGATAAGCAAAGGCCGACAGCTACTAAAGCTAAGCCTTTGGCCTTAATTTAATAACTATTAAATTGCTTTGTGATGATTGAGTTAGACCCTTCAACGCTACCTCCTGAGTCTTTATTTTACTTTCCGTTTTTAGTTATTAACCCTAAAAGTCACTACGGCAACATGCCATTGGTAAAAATAAGGATATCTCCATGAGTAATGCAGAAAATAGCATCAAAACCCCTGCCCACCGCAACGCCAAAGATGAGCGCTTTGACGAAGAAGCCCGCGACTTAACCCGTAGCCTGCCCGCTTCACGCAAAGTATATATCGAAGGCTCACGTCCTGACATTCAAGTACCAATGCGTGAAATCACCTTAACCGATACCCCAACTGGCGGCTTTGGTTTAGAAAATGGTGAAAAGAACCCACCTTTTTATGTCTATGACACCTCAGGCGTGTATACCGACCCTAATGTTGATATCGACTTAACCAAAGGTCTGCCCAAGCTGCGTGAAAAGTGGATTGAAGAGCGTGGCGATACCGAAATCCTAGACGGCTTATCAAGCAACTACGGTAACGAGCGTGCGCGTGACATTAAGACTGCTAACATTCGCTTCGCCCATATCGATAAACCGCGTCGTGCCAAAGCAGGCAAGAATGTCACCCAAATGCATTATGCACGCCAAGGTATTATCACGCCTGAAATGGAATACATCGCCATTCGTGAAACTCAAAAGCAGCATGAACTGACCGATATGCGTCAACATGCCGGCGAAAGTTTCGGTGCCAATACCCCAAAAATTATCACCCCTGAGTTCGTACGTGATGAAGTGGCGGCCGGCCGTGCCATTATCCCAAATAACATCAATCACCCTGAATCTGAGCCGATGATTATCGGTCGTAATTTCCTGGTGAAAATTAACGCCAATATCGGTAACTCCGCACTGGGCTCAAGCATTGATGAAGAAGTGTCGAAAATGACATGGGCTACACGTTGGGGTGCCGATACCATCATGGATCTATCAACCGGTAAGAATATTCACGAAACTCGTGAATGGATTATCCGTAACTCGCCAGTGCCAATCGGTACCGTACCTATCTATCAAGCACTAGAGAAAGTCGATGGCGTGGCAGAAGACTTAACCTGGGAGATTTTCCGCGATACCTTGATTGAGCAAGCCGAACAAGGCGTGGACTACTTCACCATTCATGCTGGCGTCCTATTACGCTATGTGCCATTAACCGCCAAACGTCTAACCGGTATTGTCTCTCGCGGCGGCTCTATCATGGCTCAGTGGTGTCTAGCGCATCATAAAGAAAGCTTCTTATATACCCATTTTGAAGAAATCTGTGAAATCATGAAGCAGTATGACGTGGCCTTTAGTTTAGGTGATGGCTTACGTCCAGGCTGTCTGCAAGATGCCAATGATGAGGCGCAATTTGGTGAACTGCGTACTTTAGGCGAGCTGACTCAAGTGGCGTGGAAGCACGACGTGCAGGTGATGATTGAAGGCCCAGGTCACGTGGCAATGAACCGTATTAAAGAGAATATGGACCTACAACTTGAGATGTGCCACGAAGCACCTTTCTATACGCTTGGCCCATTAACCACTGATATTGCCCCTGGTTATGACCATATTACCAGTGCTATTGGTGCAGCGATGATTGGTTGGTACGGTACGGCGATGCTGTGCTACGTAACGCCAAAAGAGCATTTGGGCTTACCGAACAAAAAAGACGTGAAAGACGGCATCATCACTTACAAGATTGCGGCTCATGCTGCTGACCTTGCCAAAGGCCACCCTGGTGCGCAGGCTCGTGACAATGCATTATCAAAAGCCCGTTTTGAATTCCGCTGGGACGATCAGTTTAACTTAGCGTTAGACCCTGATACGGCTCGTGAATATCATGATGAAACGCTGCCTAAAGATGCACACAAGTCTGCCCACTTCTGCTCTATGTGTGGCCCTAAGTTCTGCTCAATGAAAATCACTCAAAACGTACGTGAGTATGCAGCAGGCCTACCTACCGGTGCCGAGGTCACGCCAAGTAGTGGCGAACTATCTGATGACGTGCATCTAATCAAAGAGGTAGACACTGAGCTTGTTGGTCAAGTCGGTGAAGCCAGCTTTGAGGAAGTACAAAAAGGCATGGAACAGATGAGCGAGAAATATAACAGTGAAGGTCGCCAGTTGTATAAAGAAGTTTAATAGCGTCTGCGAGCAATCGATATGACGTCAAACTAAACATCAAACATATTATACAGAGGTCAGATACTCATCAGTGTCTGACCTTCTTTTATAAGTATGGCCTACCCTGCTAAAACTTTAAGCCTTGAGCCACTATTAATGGCAAACTAGCTACTGTTTTAAAGTGATAACTATTCAACAACTGCTTGTTTATGGATTAAATAAATCTAATTAACACTCTATTCAATATAAATTTTTTAACGTATTATTTATCAATCCACTAAGTTCTATATGGAGTTAGACTTTTTTTATTTACTTCATTTTAATTTAAACTACGATTAAAGTGCTTTACGGCTGTTACGTGGCAATCAAATACAATGACTACCGAGGTAGGCTTAACGAATTTGACACTGTAACCGTTTAATGACTTTAACGATATTTATTCGAGTCCTACCTTATGAACCATGTATACCGTGTTGTTTTCAATCGCGCTTTAGGCGTTTATCAATGTGTGTCCGAGATTGCTAAATCTCGTGGCAAGTCTTCAGGCAAGTCAGCGACCTCTACTAAGAAGCCTCATTTACACTTAACAACTCTATCTATTGCTATGCTCAGTGTTGTCGCTTCAACTATGGCAGTTGCGGCGACAACGCCTGATGATTTAGTAATCAATCAAGGCGAAGTTATTAAGCTAGGTGACGGTGAGAGTTTAATGTCATCAAATGATTTGATTATTGATAATAATAGTCAGGTTATTCTTCTTGACGATACTACCAGTGGTGTTAGTGCCCAAAACAATGTCATCATTGGAGATACTAGCAATGGTAGTCTCTCAATGATTCAAATTGAAGACCCTGATCAGCAGCGTCCGTATCATGGGCTATACGTTATAAACGATACGATACTGGGTAACAAAAAATCAGGCGTCGGTAATATAACCGTCTCTGGTCATAGATATATTGAAACTGATAACTTGATAGTTGGCAAACAGGGTGAAGGCAATATAGTTGTTGAGAATACGCCCTACCATGGCGGTTTGACTCAAGCTCGTTATGCTACCTATATTGGTGGGTATGGTCTTGATAGTGCTGAGGCAAAAGGTGAGTTCACATTATCAGATAGCACTTTTGTTACTCCCAAGATGATAGTTGGAAATACAGGCTCGGGCGTATTACATGTAAATGACGTTGGCGAGTTAGAAACAAAATATCTTGGACGTAACCCTGACTCAATTAAATCTGAAATCTATATCAACGGTGGTGGAATAGATATACAGTCTGATAAAGAGTTTCTATTCGATAACTTCACTAATAAAAATATAATTAATATTGGTACTAAAGGCGCTTTTATCGCCACTGAGATACCGCGATACAGTGATGCTGCTGCGAAGCCCATCTCAGTTGTAGTAGACCCCAAGGCAGTTATTACCGGCAATGCTGGTAGCTTCGATCTTAATCTTACAGATGACTATGATATTGGTGGGTTTATCAAGACTGGTGTAGGAAGCCTAGAACTAACTACTGATAACAAACAATGGGTAGGAGACTGGGGTTCAATAGGAGGCGTTTTAAAGCTAAATGGTAACTACTCTGTACCAGAAGGTGAAAGCTTAGTTATTGGTCTACTCGATGTTAATGAAGACGGCCATGTAGATAGTAATGAATATGGTCAAATACAAGTAAATGGCAATCTTGATATTACTAAAGGTAACCTTAAAGTCTTTGCGTACAGCTATTTAGAGGAAGTCACCACAAATTCTGAATATAAAAATGTTGTTTCAGCAACCAAACTAAACGGTGAGTTTGCATCAGTAACGGATAATAATCTACTGGTAGATTTTGAAGCGGATTATAGCGATGCTAATGCAGTTCATTTACGTATGGTAGCGCCGACTCCGGAGCCTACACCTGAGCCAACTCCTGTGCCTACGCCAGAACCAACTCCTGAGCCGACACCAGAACCAATCCCTGAGCCTACGCCAGAACCAACCCCTGAGCCTATGCCAGAGCCAACCCCTGAGCCTACGCCAGAACCAACCCCTGAGCCTATGCCAGAGCCAACCCCTGAGCCTATGCCAGAACCAACCCCTGAGCCTATGCCAGAGCCAACCCCTGAGCCTACGCCAGAGCCAACCCCTGAGCCTACGCCAGAGCCAACCCCTGAGCCTATGCCAGAACCAACCCCTGAGCCTATGCCAGAGCCAACCCCTGAGCCTACGCCAGAGCCAACTCCTGTGCCTACGCCAGAACCAACTCCTAAGCCAACGCCAGAACCAACTCCTAAGCCAACGCCAGAACCAACTCCTAAGCCAACGCCAGAACCAACTCCTAAGCCAACGCCAGAACCAACTCCTAAGCCAACGCCAGAACCAGGTAGCGATTACACGATTGTGTATGATGCTGTAAGTTCTATAAATAATTATTCTGCTTTTGGCTTAGCAACTGTTTTAGACCAGGCTATTGATGATCAGTTAGATACAACAACATCAGCGAACCCACTGGCGAAGCAGCTTATCTCAGATATGGATGGTTTAGACCAAGCACAGGTCGCTGCTGCTACTGCACAGCTACAACCGCTATTTATGGGTGGTGCTAACCGCTTAATCACAGATACCAACTATGCGACCAGTCGTGCGATTGAAGAGCATAGCCAAACTACCCCTGAGCATAACTTATGGGCCAAAGCTATTGGTAGTGATATGACTCACGATGCTGATGGTTATGTCACTGGTTATAATTCAGAAAACTACGGTGCCATCGTTGGTTTGGATACGTCAGTAAACCCTGATTTGAACCTTGGCCTAGCTGTCTCTTACATCGAAAGTGACGCTGATACCGACGGTCATGCCCTAAAGCATGAACTGAAAGCGAAAAACTGGCAGGTATTAGGTTATGGTAACTATGCGGCAAGTGATGCCACTTCAGTTAACTTCCATGCCGGTGCTGGTCAGTCTAATGTCAAAGGTGAGCGTCATATCTCAAGCATTACCTCAGCCGTTGCTAAGTCTGATTATGATGTCGATACCTTGCAAGCAGGCTTGGGTGTGGCGCATAGAATTGGCAGCGCTGACCGCAATGTCTCTCCTTTTGCGAGCGTTAACTATGCACGTGCTAAGAGTGACAGCTATCGTGAGACAGGTGCCGGGGCATATAACCTAGCGGTTGATTCTAACACTTATGACTCAGTACGTTGGACCGCTGGTGTTCGCTTTGATCAAGCGTTAACGCCGACCTTCTCTGTGACTGGTCAGCTGGCTGGTGCGATTGAAAATGGCGATCGCTACTCAGACATTACGGCAAGCTTCGTTGAAGTGGGCTCTAATAAGTTTATGACTCAAGGTCAAAAGAGCAAAGAAGCCATTGGTATTGCAGGTATTGGTTTGGCATTTAAGCCGACCACTAATACCACTATTTCGGCCAATTACCGTGGTGAGTGGCGTGATAACTATGACGACCAAGGTGCGGCTATTGTGTTTGAAACTAAGTTTTAATTAGCCCAGCCTAATTGTAACCAATAAAAAAAGCTTGAATCCCTAGGGGTTCAAGCTTTTTTGTTAGACCTGATATTTAGTTAGGCTAATATAAACCTAACTAGATAACTGGCTTATACTTTAGAGGCTGTGTAGATTTTATCAATTGACGCATCGATGGTCGCTGAGAACTCTTCATCAGTTTGGCTCTTAGACAGACCTTCAGTGAATGCGCGCGAGAAGCTAGCAATAATACCTGGGTTCTGTTTTAGACGCTCACATGACTCTTCACGGCTGTAACCGCCTGATAGAGCAACTACTTTAAGCACACGTGGATGCTCGATTACTTCTTTGTAGAAGCCTTGTTCTTCAGGCAATGTTAGCTTTAACATCACTTGATGATCGTCATCTAAGCTGTCCAAGTTACGTAGAAGCTCTTCTTTTAGTAGTACTTCGCACTCAAGCTTGTCTTTGCTTTCGATGTTTACTTCAGGCTCAACGATTGGCATAAAGCCTTCTGACAAAATCTGCTTAGCCACATCGAACTGCTGTTGTACGACAGCTTCGATACCGCTTTGGCTCGCTTCATGAATGACTGAGCGCATTTTAGTACCAAAGATTGGATAGTTTTTCGCTTTCTCAAGTAGTGCCGCTAAACCTGGCATAGGCTTCATCATCTGAACGCCATCTACCTGATCAGCTAAGCCTTTATCAACTTTTAAGAATGGAACGATGTTTTTATCTTCCCAAAGATAGTTAGCGGTTGGCTTACCGTTCACTTCACGGTCCATAGTATCCTCAAACAAAATAGCGCCTAGTACACGGCCACTATCAAATGTGTCGCAAGTCATGATACGCGTGCGCATTTCATGAACTTTGGCAAACATTTCGTCATCGTTTGAATACTCGCTTTCCTCTACACCATACATGCGCAATGCTTTTGGTGTACTGCCGCCACTTTGGTCTAAAGCTGCGATAAAGCCGATGTCATTTTTGATGCGTTGTAACTGCTGTTGATAGCTCATAGTATTTCCTATTTCAATTGAAGGGATGAATGAAAAAATAAAGTAAACAAATATTTGTCATCGCTATAACGCCGACAAACATAACATTGACAAACTTAGACTATAAATTTGGTTGATATTTTAGCGTGTTCGTATTTCAAAATGGCCGGTTTTAAAGGGACTGTTTTTTAAATGGACGGTATTTTAAACCTAAATTTTTACATTTGGACAATATTTTAACGTCAATTAGGCCATAGACTTATTCGACCATCGTCATATACTAAAAGACATATGGCGCTATTATACGCTACTGAGCAACAAAAATAATCCCATATTAAGCTTTCTATGCCGGTATTAGGCTATTGGTACCCACATTCAGCTTTCTATTATCAGAAAGTTGGTACGATTTTAGCGATACGGGCTGATATAATACTATATTATAAAATATATTTTTAATTCCCTTTTTACCTTATTAGGAGATGTCATGAAAATTCTTAATCCATTAATGTTAACCGCAACCCTTACTGTAGCGGCACTTGCAGCAGGTTGTCAAACCACCACAACTACCTCAGTATCACACCCAAAAATTACCACTTATCCAATGGATAACACCGTCCTTCAAGCTTATAACTGGCAATTAGTAGATGCCAAGATGAACAGTGGCGAAAAAGTAAATGCCCTATTTATCGATCCTGCCAAGCCATTGACCCTTAACTTTATGCAAGCCGATGGCAATAATATGGTTAGCTTTATGAATACCTGTAATAACATGTCTGCCAACTATCGCATCGAAAATGACAGCGTAACATTAGGCAATGTGATGAGCACCATGATGGCGTGTCCTGATCCAGAAGCTCAGTTTGACGCAGCCGCCATGAAAGCAGTAGTTGGTAAATACACTCTAAGCCAAAGCACCAATAAAGTGCCTATGTTAGTAATTACCAATGACAATCAAGTGTCTCACTTCCAAGCGGTACCAAAAGCGCAATAATCAAACAGTTAGCTATCGTTTTAAAATTCTACTTATCAGCATATATAACCTTTATATATGCTGATTTTTTTTAATATCAAGATGAGCCCATCTCATTTGCATTAGATTTACAGTAAAAATGGTGTGGTTATAACCGTATCTGTTGTTAACTATTTTGCCTACCGTATTCCGCTCTTTTATCCTCTGCTATAGCCGATTTTTAGCAATTTAGCCTTTCTCTCAAAGTGTTGCCCTTCATGCTATTGCCATTAATTATTTGATTTAATTCATTATTCAATAACCGCCCTGCCGCCTTGTCTTTGATTAGCATTTAAACACTGCTTAATATTCTACACGACCCTTTACATGAATTAAATTCATCTTTTTTCAAGTTTATATCGTTTTTATTCATGTCGTGCTTTGGGTATGATTTGCTGCATACCAACAGTGCACTGACTGTTAAACCAAACACGCTACTCAATCAGACCATTTATTAAATTCAAACTTACATTAAATCGAACAGCAGATTTTTACTATTAAAGCAGAGGGTTATCATGAGCAAGCCATTTAATTATTCTATTTCAAAGATTCGTTTTGATGAAAATTATAAGCCAGCAGACAGCACACGTCTGACCACTAACTTTGCCAATTTAGCCCGTGGTGAAAGCCGTGAGGATAACTTACGCAGAGCGTTAACCATGATTAATAACCGCTTTAATGCGTTGGCGCACTGGGACAACCCAAAGGCAGACCGCTATTCGGTCGAAGTGGACATTATTTCTGCCAACTTAGATGTTGAAGGCAACGGTGACCCCTTCCCCGCCATTGAGATGCTACAAACCACCATTGTCGACCACAAAACCAATGAGCGTCTTGACGGTATCATCGGCAATAGCTTTTCATCTTATGTCCGTGACTATGACTTTAGTGTGGTGCTATTGGAGCATTTTGAAAAAAATCCAAATACGCCGCCGCCAGCAAGCTTCGGTGTGTTGCATGGCAAGCTGTTTCAGCACTTATTAAACTCTGACGCTTATAAAGCTAATTTCAATAAGCAACCGGTGATTTGCTTGAGTGTGTCAACCAGTAAGACCTATTACCGTACTGCCAACCGCCATCCAATATTAGGTGTTGAGTACAAGCAGGATGAGTACTCACTAACTGATGATTACTTCCACAAAATGGGCTTAACCGTGCGTTACTTTATGCCTGAAGGCAGTGTTGCCCCGTTGGCGTTTTATTTCGCCGGCGACCTATTGGCTGACTACAGTGACTTGGAGCTAATCAGTGCCATCAGTACCATGGAGACCTTCCAGAAGATTTATCGCCCTGAAATCTATAATGCCAACTCAGCTGCTGCTGAAGTCTATCAGCCAAGCTTGAAATACCAAGATTACTCGCTGACTCAAGTGGTGTATGACCGTGAAGAGCGCAGTCAATTGGCAGTGAAACAAGGTAAATTTACGCAACAGACCTTTATTGAGCCATATCAGCAAACCCTAAACGACTGGGCAGCGACCATTGAGCCCGTCACTGTGACTACTGATAAAGGCAATAAAACTGAAACGACCAATAAGAAAGTCGCTTAAAAAAGAGCCGCCTAAGAAAAAGTCGTCTAAACAGGAAAATTATTCATAGCATTAATTATTCACATAACAATAAGAGAAGAGCATCAGCATGAGCTTATTATTACCCACATCGACTGCAGGCAGCTTACCGAAACCGAGTTGGTTGGCAGAGCCAGAAAAACTTTGGTCACCTTGGAAGCTTGAAGGTGAGCAATTAACTGAAGCCAAGCAAGATGCGCTACGTGTGTCGCTGCAAGAACAAATTAACGCTGGCATTGATATTGTTAGCGATGGCGAACAGACCCGCCAGCACTTTGTGACCACCTTTATTGAACACTTAGAAGGCGTCGACTTTGAAAAGCGTGAGACCGTTAAGATTCGTGATCGTTACGAAGCCAGTGTCCCGTCTGTTGTTGGCGCTGTTAGTCGTCAAAAGCCAGTATTCGTTGATGATGCTACCTTTTTGCGCTCGCAAACCGATCAGCCTATCAAGTGGGCACTACCCGGCCCGATGACCATGGTCGATACCCTCTATGATGGCCATTATAAGAGCCGTGAAAAACTGGCTTGGGAATTTGCCAAAATATTAAATCAAGAGGCCAAAGACCTACAAGCCGCAGGTGTTGATATTATTCAGTTTGACGAACCGGCGTTTAATGTGTTCTTTGACGAAGTCAATGACTGGGGTATTGCGGCTTTAGAACGTGCCATCGAAGGATTGACCTGTGAAACTGCGGTACATATTTGCTATGGTTATGGTATCAAAGCCAATACCGATTGGAAAAAGACGTTGGGCTCAGAGTGGCGTCAATACGAAGAGGTGTTCCCAAAGCTACAACAGTCACAAATTGATATTGTCTCACTTGAATGCATTAACTCACGTGTGCCAATGGATTTAATCGAACTGATTCGCGGCAAAAAAGTGATGGTTGGTGCTATTGATGTGGCAACCAATACCATCGAAACTCCTGAACAAGTGGCCGATGTACTGCGCAAAGCATTGCAATTTGTTGATGCTGATAAGCTGTATCCATCAACCAACTGTGGCATGACGCCTTTATCACGTGAGGTTGCCCGTAATAAGCTTCAAGCATTGAGCGCAGGATCCAAAATCATTCGTGATGAGCTAAGCGCCTAACTCTAATATTGGTATGGATGGTTTTATACTTAAATTTGAGCTGTTTTAAACCAATCTAATTATAGTCAGCCAGTCAGGGATTAAGCGCTGTCATTGGCAAAATAGCAGGCACAATGCCGCATCCAATTTAGACGTTGCTGACTATAACAGTTGACCTCATACCAAACTACTATAGTATTAGGCCCTAACACCCTATTATGGTAGAGCCTATCATTAATAAGTTAGGGCTTATTGCATTTATAAACTGTGGCAATGAGTTAAACTATAGCAGTACTTAGAGATTTAAAATTTAGGATATATGTCATGATTGAAGCAACCGACTTTAGAAACGGAATGTCTTTGCTGGCCACAGCCGTCAATGTGGTAACCACCGAAGGTGCCGCTGGTCGTTATGGGTTTACCGCATCTGCTGTGTGCAGTGTGACTGACACGCCGCCCACTTTACTGGTGTGTATGAATCAGGCCACGCGCTCGCATGCCAACTTTGTAGAGAATAAGACATTGAGCGTCAATGTACTGGGCGCACATCAAGAGCATATATCCAATGCTTTTGCCTCTCCGCTAGACTCAGAGCAGCGCTTCGAACATGGCAGCTGGACTAAGCTTGAAACCGGATCGCCCATATTAGAAGAGGCGTTGGTTAGCTTTGATTGTGAAATAGAAAGTACTCAAACGGTAGGCACCCATAGTGTATTTATGTGCCGAGTGGTCGCTATCAAACAAGAAAATGCGCCCAGCACACCAAAACCAAAACCGCTTGAGTCGTTACAGCCATCAAACGTGGACATACAAAGTTTGATTTACTTTAATCGAGCGTATCATCACGTGGGCTAATAGCAACTATACTGGCCCAGACTGACAACCCCATTAACTGAGAAGCAACTATCCCGTGGAACTAATCATATTTTTTATAATCGGTGCACTAGCAGGATTTGCTGCTGGTCTTTTTGGCGTGGGCGGCGGAACCATCATCGTACCCCTACTGTTTATCGTCTTTACCCAAATGGGTTATCCAGCTGATTCAATTATGCATTTGGCGTTGGGTACGTCATTGGCGACCATTATTGTGACCTCTATTAGCTCGTTAATGGCTCACAATAAAAAAGGCTCGGTAATATGGCCTGTGTTTAAACACTTAGCACCGGGCATGGCGCTTGGTTGCTTCTTTGGTGCTGGAGTCGCCGGCAAAATATCTGGCGAGCATCTGCAGCTGATCGTTGGTATATTCTTGCTGTGGGTCGCTTTTCGTATGTTTCGTAAAAGCAAAAAGTCAGCACCTGTTGCCAATGCGCAAGCGACCAGTACCAGTACTACTGCGTTAAACGACACTGATCCAGCGGCTGTTGTCTTACCATCAACACCAAAGCAATTGGCTGCTGGCGGGGTGATTGGTATTGCGTCTGCTATTTTTGGTATCGGCGGCGGTAGCTTAACCGTGCCTTACCTAACTCACTATGGTGTGGTGATGCAAAAGGCGGTCGGCACCTCTGCTGCTTGCGGTTTACCGATTGCTATATTTGGCGCATTGGGCTTTATGATATTTGGTATGCAGCAACAGTTGGATGTTCCTAACACTATTGGCTTTGTTCATATTTACGCATTTTTAGGTATTAGTAGCATGAGCTTCATTACCGCCAAGCTCGGCGCAAAAGTGGCTCATATCTTATCGCCAGCCCTATTAAAAAGATGCTTTGCGATATTATTAACCCTCATTGGCTTTTACTTTTTGCTTAAAGATTTAATCTAGTGAATTGATTGCTTTGAGCAACGTCAGTTAGACTAAAAAAGCCCCTGCTGGATTTCAGCAGGGGCTTTCTGATAGCTCGTTTTTAACAGCCTATTACTCTACTGTCACACTCTTAGCAAGGTTACGTGGCTGATCGACATCGGTACCACGCATGACTGCCACGTGATATGACAGGAACTGCACTGGGATGCTATAAACAATCGGTGCTAAGTGCTCATTAACATCCGGTACATTAATCACATGCAGTCTGTCATCGCTCACAAGCTCGCTTGAATCACTCGCAAACACAAACAACTCTCCGTGGCGCGCATGCACTTCTTGCATATTGGCTTTTAATTTATCAAGCATGCTGTCTTTTGGCGCAAGCACCACAATCGGCATGTCTTTATCAACTAATGCCAATGGACCATGCTTGAGCTCGCCGGCTGCATAGCCTTCAGCATGAATATAAGAGATTTCTTTAAGCTTTAATGCACCCTCTAATGCGATAGGATACTGCACACCGCGGCCTAAGAATAAAGTACTCTTCTTGTCTTCGAACTTCTCACTCATCTTCTCAATCGACTGATCCAGCGTTAAGCTCTTATCCAGCTGACCTTTTAGGTTGTGCATCTCGGTAACAATAGTTTTAAGCTCATTGGCATCAATGCGCTGTTGCACCTTACCCACTTTCAACACTAATAACATCAAAGCGGCCAATTGAGTGGTAAAGGCTTTAGTTGAAGCCACACCAATCTCCACGCCAGCCAATGTCGGAACAAAAATATCAGTTTCACGAACCAGTGATGAGGTCGCCACGTTACAAATACTTAAGCTCACCAAGTTATTAATTTCACCTGCTTTGGCTCTGCGCTGAGTTTCTCGCAGTGCAGATAGCGTATCAGCAGTTTCGCCTGACTGCGATAAGCACACCACTAAGGTGTCATCGATGACCACTGGGTTACGATAGCGGAACTCACTGGCAACTTCTACTGAACATGGCAGACGCGTTAGATTCTCGAACCAATACTTGGCTACCATACCCGCATGATAACTGGTACCACAAGCCAACACCTGAATGTGTTTAACTTTTGCCAGCTGCGCTTCGTGAGATTGTAAAAAGTCTGCTTTTAAATCAGTGGCATCGATACCCATTGCCAAAGTACGTGCAACGGCATCTGGCTGCTCGTAGATTTCTTTAAGCATGTAGTGCTTAAACTCACCTTTGTCGGCATTATGATGCTTAGCATCAAGCTCAGTAATGGCACGTTGTACTGGTTTACCGTCTGCGAATACCTGAATACCATCACGTCTAATAACCGCAATATCACCCTCTTCTAGGTACATAAAACGGTTAGTCACTGGCAATAGTGCCAATTGATCTGAGGCTATAAAATTCTCACCAATACCCACACCGATTACCAATGGAGAGCCTAAACGCACGGTGATTAATTCATCTGGATTATCAACGTGCACCACACCCAATGCAAAAGCACCGTGCAAACGTGGCACTACTTTTTCAACGGCTTTTAGAAGATCTTGGGTTTGCTCATAAGCATCAGCCACTAAGTGGGCAACCACTTCAGTATCTGTCTGTGAGGTAAAGGTATAGCCTTTTTCAATCATTTCTTGTTTTAAAGGGCCATAGTTTTCGACAATACCGTTATGTACTACCGCCACTTTACCTGAAATGTGTGGGTGTGCGTTATGCTGAGCTGGCTCACCATGCGTTGCCCAGCGGGTATGGGCAATACCAATTTTGCCTTTAAAGCTTGTGGCATCGTCATTAACCGCATCAACCAAGGCTTGTACCTTACCCACTTGACGCTCACGGTGTAGCTGACCATCGCGGATAACGGTCAATCCAGCTGAGTCATAGCCACGGTATTCTAGACGCTTTAAGCCCTCAAGCAAAACATTTGAGATATTACGCTCAGCGATTGCACCGACGATTCCACACATAATTTATCCTTATTTTCATGACTGATAACAGGGGTAACTGTTTTCTCATTGCGCTATTTATCACGCTATTAGTCATCCCACTGGTTAACGTTTGCCTGTTTTAGAATGACATAAGTAGTTTAGAGTGACATAGTTAGATTCACAGCTAATGGGTTATTTATGGTTAACCACACCCTGTTATCAAAGCAAAACTTTATCGTTTTCTAATGTTTGTTTGTTTTCAATACTAACTTCCAGTGCTGATCAACAAGCTACTTTTTAACTGGACGTTGGTAATTGTCTTTTTGAACCTGACGACCACGACCAATGGCCAAAGCATTGTCTTCAACATTCTTGGTAATCACTGAACCCGCACCAATAGTAGCAGTACGCCCAATAGTTACAGGCGCTACTAAACAGGTATTGGTACCAATAAACGCTTGATCACCGATAACAGTTTGATGTTTGTTAACCCCATCATAGTTACAGGTAATAGCACCGGCGCCAAAATTAACGTTTGCACCAATTTGCGCATCGCCAACATAACTTAAATGGTTTACTTTACTACCATCACCGATTGTTGATTTTTTAATCTCAACGAAGTTACCCAGCTTGGTGTGTTTACCCAGTTGCGTCTGCGGGCGTAAATGCGCAAAAGGTCCAATGCTGGCATGATCGCCGATTTGCGCTTGATCACAAACACAATAAGGTTTTAGATGTACGTGATCACCGATCTCAGTGTCTTTGATAACACAGCCGGCTTCAATAGTGACATTATCACCCAGTGTCACCTGTCCTTCAAATACCACATTGATATCGACATAAACATCTTGGCCAACATTGACCTGCCCACGAATATCAACGCGTGTCGGATCAGCGAACTGAACGCCTTTAACTTGTAAATCTTCTACCAGCTTGGCTTGCCAGCGACGTTCTAGTTGCGCAAGCTGTTGACGGTTATTAACCCCTTCAATCTCAAACTCATGTTCAGGCTCAATGGCAGTAATGGCGATACCATCAGCAACCGCCATTTTTACGATATCGGTTAAATAGTATTCCTGCTGCGCATTGTCATTGGACAGGTTAGGCAGATATTTATGCAGCAATGCATTATCAACACAATAAATGCCGCTGTTAATTTCACGAATGGCTTGCTCTTGTTCATTGGCATCTTTTTGCTCAACAATAGCCACGATATTGCCTTGGTCATCACGCTTAATACGGCCAAGACCAAAAGGATTATCCACAGTCAATGTTAGCATCGACATGCCATCGACATTGGCCTGCTTAAGTCGAGTCAGAGTCTCTGCACTGACTAAAGGCACATCGCCGTATAAGATAAGGCTTTTGCCGGTTTGCGGTAGCTCATCTAAAGTGACTTTTACCGCATGACCTGTGCCAAGCTGTTCTGTTTGCTCAACCCAACTGACACTATAATCTGTCATTTCTGCTTGAACTTGATCACCACCAAAACCATAAACCACGATGGTTTTGTCCACCTGAATAGTTTGACAGGTATCGAGCACGTGTGCCAACAATGGCTTGTGCGCCAATGTTTGTAATACCTTAGGTTTAGACGATTGCATGCGGGTACCTTTACCGGCAGCAAGAATAATGGTGGTAAGCGTATCGTTCATAAGAAATCACTATTGTTTATTGGGGTGAATCGATAAATTTTATATTTATGGTCGCTATTGCTAGCGTAGCTTCCTAGTATGTGTTTAATTTAAAAAAACAGCTATTTAAACCGTTGTGTATTAAAAAAATATGAATTGTGAATTATAAATTAACAAAGCATAGTCTAGCAAATAACTGCTCTAGCACTGGCCATTAACAATCAACAACCTGTCTTCGAAATCAAACTTAATGTGGCTTAATAACTGGAATACCTAATAGCCGAGAAAATTAATAACTAAAATAATTAATAACCAGAATTAGGATAAAACATCAGGATACTGGCCACGATCATCAGCCAAGCTACCAATGCCATGATACCTGCTAGAATATCATCTAACATGATACCAAGGCCACCAGACAGCTTTTCATCTGCCCATTTAATGGGGCTTGGTTTGGCAATATCAAATAGGCGGAATAAAACAAACGCCAACACAATCGAAAACCAATAACTGGCCTGAGACAAATACTCTGGTGCGTAGGTCAACAAAAATGCCACTGGCAACAAGCTGATCCATATCCCTGCCCACTCGTCCCACACAATATGCGGGTCGTCATGCACCTGCATCAAATTTGAAGTGCGTTCACAAATGGCTATACCAATTACACTGGACACCAAGGTAATTGAGAAAAAAGCAATAAAGCCAAGCTGCATTAGCGGCAATGCCACAATGACCCCACCAAGCGTACCCCAAGTACCTGGCGCACGCTTAGGCAGACCGCTGCCTAAGCCTATGCCTAACCCATAGACTACTTTATCAAATAAGGTTGCATCGGTAGGTAATGGAGGGCAAGCGTTGGATTGACGAATGTCAGGCTTAGCTGAATGAGAGGAGGACGGGTCTGATGACCGATTAGATGACATCGCTACTCCTTGCTGAAATGCTGATAACCACCTAAATCTGGTAGCTGTGAAAATGGATATGGCTGCTGCGCACTCAGCGGCTGACCTTGATAAAGCAAAGTAATCGCTGTATTCGGGTGCTGCTGGTCAGTAGCAGACATTGCCACTACCTCGCCGATACAAGTCACCTTGTGGCCCGCATCAAGATAAGACTGAGGTACACTGGCCGTCGCCGGCAAGGTAAACGCTAACTCATAGTCGTCGCCTCCGGTCAGCTGACACAACGCTCTGACTGGCAATGCTACTTGCTGTAATCCAGAGCTGGCCGGCAGCTGTGTTAACTCCAGCTGCATCGCTACCCCACTTTGCTGACAGATATGACCTAAATCCTGAACCAATCCATCAGATACATCGATCATAGCCGTTGCCAAGCCTTGAGCAGCCAACGCTGTACCCAAGGTCACTCTTGGCGTCGGCATATGCAGGCGATGCGCCAACTGTTGACCAATCTCAGTATCTGCATGCTGCAACGCATAGTTGGCATCACCGAGCGTTCCAGAGACATAAACCTTATCGCCAACTTGTGCACCATGACGATAAATAGGCAACGCCTGATCGGCCATTACCCCATTGGCTGTGACACTAATCACCAGATTGTCATGACGGGTGGTATCACCGCCAATTAGGCGCACTCCATACTGCGTACAAGCATGGAATAATCCTTTGGCAAAAGCTTGTAACCAATCTGCTGTTGCCAAGCGCTGCGGCAGTGCCAGTGCCAATAGGATGCTGTGTGGCTGGGCACCCATCGCTGCCAAATCGGACACATTGACCACCACCGATTTATAACCGATGGCAAAGGCCAACTGCTCAATCTGGTCCCATTCTGTACTAAAATGACGACCTTGTACCAAGGTATCGACACAGGTCACCCATTTAGCGTTCGCTGCCAACTCTACCACTGCAGCATCATCACCTAGGCTTTTTACGACCAGGGCTTGTTGCAGAGCTTCGGTGGCAACAAATGACTGCATTTGCTGCTTAAAATAATCATAAATGAGCTCAAATTCAGTCATTACTGTGCATCCTAACGCTGGTTTCCTGCTGCTGACACTTCTACTGATTACTCTTGTATTGAGTTAACCGCTATTAAGCGTCTTTTTTCGACTTAAGGCTCAGTCTTGGCTTAGCTTGCGCTTTTTGCTCGCCATCTTGAGCATTGTCTGCCGTCACTTTATCCACATCTACACTGTCAGTGCTTGCTTCAGCCGCATCCGCAGCGTCTTGCGCTTTAGAAGCTGATGCTTGCTTTTGCTTTTGCTTATAGCCGCCGCCGATATCAGCTTGAACTTCAACCTCACGCAGCTGAGCCGCTAGCTTATCCATCACCGCATTAATCAGTTTATGCGCATCGGTTGCCCCAAAGTGGGTATTTAGCTTCATCGCTTCATCAAGCACTACCTTATAAGGGATATGCAGGCTATGCTGCAGCTCATAAGCACCGATTAGCAGTACGGCATGCTCAACCATATCAATCTTGCTGATTTCACGATCCAGATAAGGCTTAATCAAGGCTTCTAGCTCATCGATTTGCTGAGGAATATCACGCATCAATGTATGGTAATAGCCCAGATGTACCGTATGCATCGCATTAGTAGCACGGGTACGCGCTGCGATATCATGTGGCGGATTGGCCTTCCATTGGGCTTCACCCATTTGCTCAAAGCGATGATCTGTCATCAACCACTCGTATAGCCCTTGTAGCGCAAAACGACGTGCCTTGCGGACGGCAGCATGGCTGGTCTTATAACTGGATTCGTTGATATCGAACTGATTGTTTTCTTCAGTTTGTGCCGGATTTTGGTTGCTCATGTATATAAATACCTATCATCAAAGAAAGCGCTTTGACATTTACTATGGATTATTACGCGTTAAATAGCTGGTGTTATGTGTTGATTAGTCTTCGTCTTCGTAGTCATAATCAACATCAAGCTGTGATAAAACAGCAATCATTTCTAATGCAACCATCGCCGCTTCTGCGCCTTTGTTGCCCGCTTTAGTGCCTGAGCGCTCAATGGCTTGCTCAATCGAATCCGTGGTCAAGATGCCGTTAATCACTGGGATATTGTAGTCCATAGACACACTGGCCAAACCATTGGCTGAGCTGCCTGCGACATAGTCAAAGTGTGGCGTGCTACCACGAATCACTGCGCCTAAGGCAACAATGGCGTCAAAACGATCTGACTCTGCAGCACGCTGAGCGGCCAAAGGCAACTCAAATGCACCTGGTACGCGGATTACGCTGATATTGCTACCTGAAACACCATGACGTAATAAAGCGTCAATTGCACCATCGACTAGGGACTCAACGACGAAAGCGTTGAAACGACCGACCACGATACCAATACGGGCTTCTGTGTTTTGATATAAGTTACCTTCAATATGGGTAATGTCGTCGCGTTGTTGTTGTAAATCTTGCATAACAGCATCCTAATAATATATGTTTAAGTGAGAATTAGCGTCCAAAAAAGTCGCCATCAAAAATTACCGCTATAATAGCATTTTTTATGTGACTGTTTTGAGTTGATTGGTTGCTCGTTTGAGCAAGTAGCGTTGCACGAATAAGGCAATACCAATAAGTCGCTTATTTGCGCTTAATGGGTGCTGTTACAGGCGTACTTCAATACCCTGCTGCTGCATAAACTGCTTCGCTTCTGCCACGGTGTATTCGCCAAAGTGGAAAATACTGGCGGCCAATACTGCATCTGCGCCGCCTTGTAGCACACCATCGGCCAAATGCTGCAAATTACCGACGCCGCCAGAGGCAATCACGGGTACATTGACGCGGCTGGTAATGGCTTTCATCAATGCCAAATCATAGCCTTGCTTGGTACCATCGCCATCCATAGAAGTGACTAGTAGCTCGCCGGCACCTAAGTCGGCCATTCTTTCTGCCCAAGCGACGGCATCAATACCGGTTGGCTTACGACCGCCATGAGTGAATATCTCCCATCTTAGTGCGCCATCGACATCATCCACACGCTTGGCATCAATGGCGACAACGATACACTGGCTGCCAAACTTCTCTGCTGCCTCACCGACAAACTCAGGCGTGAATACCGCTGCTGAGTTAATCGCCACTTTATCAGCGCCGGCATTAAGTAAGTTGCGTATGTCTTCAATTTTACGCACCCCACCGCCGACGGTTAATGGCACAAATACCGCTTCTGCGATGCGCTCAACCATCTCATAGGTAGTATCACGCCCATGGTGAGTGGCGGTAATATCCAAAAAGGTAATCTCGTCAGCACCTTGTTCGTTATAGCGCTTGGCCACTTCAACAGGGTCGCCGGCATCTTTAATATCAACAAACTTAACCCCTTTGACCACACGGCCATTATCCACATCCAAACATGGAATAATTCGTTTAGCTAACATCACTGTTCCTACAATAGTGTCATGGTTTGATATGACTGATAATATGGTTTTATGATACAACTTTGACTATATCGCATTTTAACAAAAAAACCCATTCAGGTTTGCGCTATAATCTAAGTGCATGAACAAACATCTCTTCTGGCCCACGACTTTTAGATCCTAACCTCTACTAAGCTCTTAGTTTTACCTAATAGACCATGAGTTATCATTTAATATTATTCTGCAGCAACCGATAGCAGCCACTCTATGAAAAACCGCTACCTCAACAGCATGGTGCCCGTTTTTGTTTTAAGGCACATCTCAAAGCTTAAATACTTAGGCTTGACGCTACTTATTGCGGCGTTGGTGTACTCATTTTTAATGAGCTCTGCTTGGCTGGTCCTGTGCTATGGTCTGGCGCTATTTTTGTTTGGTATGCAGTGTATTGAAAGTGGGCTGCACAATGCAGCAGGCGGTACATTAGAGCGATTAATGGCAAAAAGTACCGAGACACCGGTCAAAGGCTTTTTATTTGGTATCGGCTCTACTTTTTTATTGCAGTCCACTACCCTAGTTTCGTTATTGACCATTGCTTTTTTAAGTACCGGTATGATTACCTTGGCCGGTGGTTTGGCGGTAATCTTAGGCACCAACTTAGGGGCGTCGAGTGGTGCGTGGCTACTGGCGTTAGCGGGTCAAAGTATCAGCTTAAGCCCTGCCGCTATCCCTATGTTAGTGGTCGGCGTACTGCTTGGCTTTTTGGACAGTCGTCTAAAAGCACTTGGACAAGCGCTAATCGGGATTGCGCTAATCTTCTTAGGTATTGACTCTATTAAAGATGGCTTTGGTGCCTTTAATACCATTGAGCTCAGTGGCATTGAGGCCAGCGGTGTCTCACAAGTGCTGCTGTTTACCTTTATTGGCTTTATCCTAACTTGTGTTTTGCAATCCTCACACGCCACCTTGATTTTGATTTTAGCGGCGCTATCCGCACAGCAAATTACACTGCCTCAAGGCTTTGCCATTGCACTGGGTTCAAACTTAGGCAGTAGCTTTACCACCGCGTTGGTTGGTATGCTCAGTAGTGATCGCAATGGACAACGATTGGCGCTGGCTCACCTAATATTTAACTGGGTCACCGCGTTACTGTCATTGATACTGTGGTTGCCTTTGACTTACTTGGTGTCTTGGATTGCCATTCAGGCGCGCATGCCATCGCCCTTATTGCAGCTGGCACTGTTTCACACCCTATTTAACGTCTTAGGTCTGTCAGTATTTTGGGGATTGCAAAACAAACTGGTGCAGGTGCTGGTTAAGATATTGCCTGACAAAAAACCGAAAAAACGTCTGCCTGATGACTCTGAAGCAGTCCTACCGCGCCACTTGCATAGCAACATGTTGAAGTCGACAGACACCGCTATTTATGCGGTTACTCAAGAAGTGCAGCATCTTGCGATACTCGGACTAGAAGTGGTCTGTCATGCCATTTATATTCCTAATGCAGAGTTATATCACCCCAGCGACAGACTGCCTGTCCCTAAAACGCCATTACAACTGGACGTACAAAGCCTGTATGAATGGCAAATTAAGCCGTTATATAGCGACATATTAAGCTTTACCAGTAAGATTGATATTCAAGACAATAAAAAGCTGCAAAAAAAGCTGACCGATGCTCACATAGCAGCGTTTCACGTGGTCGAAATTGTCAAACAAAGCAAACACTTACAGAAAAATATGCAGCACTTCTTAAGTCATCCTGAGGCTCAGGTATATCAAGACTATATGCAGCTGCGTCAAAGCTTGTTTGAGATGTTATTAAGCTTCAATCAGATCCGCAGTGAAATAAATGACAACTCAGAGCAGCAGTCGGATATCGACCGCTTTATTGAGCAAAGTGAATATACCTCACCGCTACACGCACAGGTACTAGAAAAGCTTAGAGCCGAGGGGCTAGACAAGCTGCAAGCCTCATCGCTGATTAACGATATGAACTATGTGCGTCGTATCAGCAGTGGCTTATCAGAGATTTTAATTAGCTTAGCGACACCACAAGACAAAAAAAGCCAATCTAAAAAGAAAAAGAAGAAAAAATCGTCAAAAAAATCAAAACAGTCTCAACAAGAGGCAACACCTGACGCATTAGAGGATCAACATAGCCAACAGCCTTAATCAAAATCAGCATAGGCGACAGATCACTAATTTTAGGTATAATAAACAATAAATGTCATAAACTAATTAACCTGTAACCCTCAAATCAAGAGAGCCCTATGTCTGTTTATACCCACTTATCAGATGACCAATTTGCCGCTTTTTGCCATGCCTTTGGCGTTTCATTTGCCAAGGCCATTCCCATTACTCAGGGCATCAAAAACTCTAACTGGTTTATCCAAACCACTGAGGATGCAGAGGGCAGCTACTCCTACGTATTCACCTTATTTGAAGAGCGCCCACCAGAAGATATTGCCAAAATGGCCGCCATTTTAAACCGTCTCAAAGGCACCTTGCCGGTAGCAGCGCCACTGGCTAAAAGCACGCCAAAAGCTGATGGCTCACCGGATTATCTAATTCAGTACGAAGACAAAGCCATTACCCTTGTGCCCTGCTTATCTGGTGGTCATCCGCAGCAGATCAGCGCGGCGATGTGTCGCAGTATGGGTCAAGCGTTGGCTACCTTACACAATGAGCTTCAAAGCCTGACCCCTGCTGAAAAATACGGCGTGCCGTTATATCCTTGGGACCAAGTGCGCGATCGTGAGATTCAATACATGCCAGCCGATGAAGCTAAGCTGATGCAAGATATCTGGCAAAGCTATGAAACCTTACCACTAGATGAGTTGCCAAAAGGCTTATGTCACTTAGATATGTTCGCTGACAATACGCTATGGGACTTAACCGATGGCAAAGAAACGCTAACCGGCCTGTTGGACTTCACCGAAGTCAGTGTCGAGCATTATGTGATGGATATTGCCATTACTATCAATGATTTCTGTACCATTTGGGGCACTGCAAGCAATGGCGAGTTGGTCGAATTTGACCGTCAAAAGATGCAGGCGTTTGTGGAAGGATATCAAGCGGTTCGTCCATTGACTGCTGCTGAGCAAAAAGCGCTCCCTATTATGTTAGCCATGGCAGCGGTCACCTTCTGGTTATTGCGTCTTAACGTCATTCATTACAACCGTGAGCAAGGCCGTACTGGTGACAATATTATGGTCAAAAACCCAGACTTGATGAAGCGTCTGGCAGCTTACCATTGGAGCCAAGTGACAGCGACGGCTATTTAATAAATGCCTGTTTCATAAGTGGCCGTTCAATAAACGGCTACCCAATAATCTACAGCTTATTGCTTAGCGGTTTAGCATGCTGTTTCACGTGAAACATTAAGGAGTATAAACATGAGCAATCAGGTTGATGATTGGCACAGACTGGCCAGCTACGACACCAACATACAAGGTGAGATTCATGCTAACTTATTGAAAAATAACGATATAAATGTGTCTGTACAAGCACTCAGTGCTATTCCAGGTATGAATTCTGGTGCGACGCTATGGGTGCGTGCTGAAGACCTTGACAAAGCCAAGCAGATTTTAAATAACATTGACTCTGGTTCTGATGATGCTGATACAACCAGTAATGGCATCAATAAGTAATGAACATAAATAGGTGGTAAACAATAGATGTGTCAATTATTAGGGATGAACGCCAATACCCCAACCGATATTGGCTTTAGCTTTACTGGATTTCATAACCGTGGTGGCAAGACAGACCATCATAACGATGGCTTTGGTATTGCATTTTTTGAACCTAACGCTTGCGACATCAATGATCCAGCACTGACTCAACAACAAACCCTAGCCCGCAATCGTGCGCGTGGGCTAAGACTGTTTCATGACGACAAGCCAAGCTCTCAATCACCGGTTGCTGAGCTGGTCAAAAACTACCCCATCAAAGCGCTCAATGTGGTTGCTCATATTCGCAAGGCCACGCAAGGTACCAACTGTTTGGCCAATACCCATCCGTTCGTCCGTGAAGTCTGGGGTGAGCAGTGGGTATTTGCCCACAACGGTCAGATGAATGAAAGCTTTATCCAACGTTGTCAGCGCCTACAAAAAAATGGCAACAGCGAGCACTGTCGTCCGGTCGGTACAACCGACTCCGAAGCGGCGTTTTGTTATTTAATCAATCGCTTAAAGTCGACCTACAAAGAGCGTCCGTCCGACCAAGAGCTGTTCCGATTTTTGACCACTCAATGTCGCTACTTAGCCGCCAATGGTTTATTCAACTGCCTATTATCAAATGGCGATTGGCAATTGGCATATGCCAACTCGTTGCTGTTTTATCTGACCCGTAAAGCGCCATTTGGTGAAGCGAAGCTGGCAGATGATGACTTATCGATTAACTTTAGTGATGTCACCACTGAAAATGATAAAGTCACTATCTTAGTCACTGTTCCATTAACCAATAACGAAGACTGGCAACAACTGGCGGTGAATGAATGCTTGGTATTCCAAGATGGCGATATCATCTTTCAAGACACCCCTAGCCTGCGCAAATACTTAACCGTTGAAGAAGGGATTGCCATCGCTCGAGAAGTCGGTGCCAGTATTTAGTAACTAGATTTATAAAAGCAGCAAGACTTAATAAAAGCAGAGCCTAGAAGCAACGTTAAACAAACTAGGTTAAACCACAGTATCTAAATACAAGAGCTTAAATAACTGTGTCTAAATAAATGGTCCGCAGCAACGCTTAAACTTCTCACCTGACCCACAAATACAAGGCTGCTTTTGAGTAACGGGCATAGTGACAGTGGGATCTAGGAAGTACCACTTATTGTCAATTAATACAAAGCCTGACAGCTCATGATGCGCATCTAATGCCAGTGTTCCTTGATCTAAATGATGAAAATAAGCGTTGAACTCAACTTGCGCATGTCGCTTACCCAACTTCGGACGATGTTGTAAAATTTGTAGACCTGCCCACTGCGTCTCTTTTGCCCAGCGCTCAATGCTGGATTTATCAAGTGAGGCTTGCTGCGCCGGCACCGTGGTGTCTACGATATAGTCAGTTAAGCACATCACAAAAGCACTATAACGAGAGCGCATTAATTGCTCAGCGGTTTTCGCATACGCGGTACCTTGGTGCAAAGGCTGACAGCAGTCGGCATAAGCCAGATTCTGTTGCTGCTGCAACTGCGGTTGATCAGTATCATTTAAAACAGGGCTAATAGCCGGTTGGATGCGGCAGGGGCAAACAGATGCGGATGTCATGTGAAACCTCCAATATAAAAAGTATAGGCATCGCCGTCTAAAAAATTATAAGAATATATTGCGTATCAAGCAAAGGAACCGCTCATGTCGACCATCAATTCCTCTCATCATCAAGCCTATCAGACACTGATTAAGCCGCTGCTAACCCTATCTGCCTCAACACTGCTTAGTATCTTAAGTCTGACCGTCAGTAACGCAGCACTGGCAGCAGAATCAAAGTCTAACCCGCCAGCTCATGAATTAACCAACTCTCAACACGCCAGCGACTATTTACTGGGTGTGGGACAAGCCGATATCACAGGTGCGGCAGCAGAAACTGGCATGTTTGGTTATGCTGCCAAACAAGTGGTCGAAGGCCTAAACGATCGACTGTATGCGCACGCCTATATTGTCGCAACCGCTGATAATACTAGCACTGACACTCATGCTGATGCTAACACGGGCATCAATAATGCTAACGACCGTATAGTGTATGTCTCAGCGGATATGGGCGCCATGTTTACCGCTGTCAAATTGGCGGTACTCGACAAGCTGCATGCCAAATATGGCGACTTATATAATGACACCAATGTGATGCTTACCGCTACCCACACCCACGTGGGTAATGCTGGCTACTCGCATCAACGCCTGTATCAAGTTGCCAGTATGGATGACACCCAAGCCGGTTATAGCCGTCAAAACTTTAATGCCATTGTTGACGGTATCGTCCGAGCTATTGAGCGTGCTCACGATACCCTCGCTCCAGGGCAATTATCACTGGCACAAGACAACTTATCAGGCGCTACCCGCAATCGCTCTGAGCCGGCGTATAACAACAACGCAGACGCTGACAAATACACCAGCAACGTCAATGAGCGCATGACTCAATTACGCTTTGATAGCGCAGACGGCACCCCTTTGGGTCTAATCAACTGGTTTGCGATACATCCAACCAGCTTTAGTAGCCAATTCAAATACCTAAGTGCTGACAACAAAGGCTATGCACAGCTTGGCTTCGCTGATTATATCAGTAACCAAACCGGCAAACCTTTTGTCGCCGCCTTTGCCAATGCGGACTCAGGCGATGTGGTCGCGGCTGGCGGTAATGCCTACTCTGCTGCTGGCTATGAAGGCAGTGACAATGAATGGGAAAACGTCATTCGCGATGGCTCATTGCAACTGAACAAAGCAAAACAGCTGTGGTCACAAGGACAAACCGTATCTGGTCCTATCGCGACCCGTGCACGCTGGGTTGAATTGCAAGGCTATCAAGTAGACGGCAAATATACCCAAGGCGCCGGTGCTCAGCGCTTATGCCAAGCCGCTCGAGGCTACTCGTTCGCTGCTGGTGCCGAAAATGGCCCATCTAACATTCCTGGTATCTATGAAGGCATGACCCGTGAGCGTAGCGACTCTCAACCAAAACCGCCACCTGCCACACTGCTTGGCAGCATCACTCGCGGTGCCTTTTCACTGGTGTCAGCGGTTAGTCAAGATGATTGCCAAGCTGAAAAGAAAGTCCTGCTGCCTACGGGCAAGTTGGGCTGGGTCGATAGCCAACAGCCTGTGCAGTTAATGCGCATTGGTAACTTGGCCATCGTTGCCATCCCGGGTGAGCCCACAACCATGGTTGGTCGTCGATTACGCCAGGCCGTATTAACCCAGCTGCAAGACACAGGCGTCGATACGGTTATCGTTAACGGCTTGGCCAACAACTATAGCGGCTACGTGACAACGCGCGAAGAATACGCCTTACAGCATTATGAAGGCGCCTCTACCGCTTACGGCCCCTATCAGAGCAATGCTTATCTGCAAGAATACACGCAATTAGCACAAGCCATGCGAGACAATACTGCTGTTAGTAATAGCGACAATAGGGCGCCAACACCACAGCTGTCGGATTACTCATTTGCTGAGCGTCCAGGTGTCAGCTTTGATGATACACCACCAAGCCAGCACTGGGGGCAAGTGCTTACTCAGCCCAATAGTAGCTATAACACGGGTGATACCGCCACTGCTGTATTCCGTGGGGCCCATCCTAAGAATAACTTACGCAGTGAAGACAGCTTTTTAATCATCCAACGTCAGATTGATGGTCAATGGGTCGATTACCTCAGCGATGCCGACTTTGATACGACCTATAGCTGGCAGCGTGAAGGCATTAGCTATAGCAAGGTTACTATCGACTGGCGCATTGGTGCGGATACCCCAGCTGGCACTTATCGCATCGTACATCAAGGCGACTGGAAAAATGGCGCCGACCAAAGCATCACTGCGTATCGCGGCGCTTCACGCTCATTTACGGTTAATCCTATAAACTAGCGGGACTTATCTGGCAAATGAATAGAACTAGTAAATTAATAAAGCTAGCAAATTAATAAAATAAAAAACCGAGTATCTTAATGATACTCGGCTTTTTATTAACAAAGATTGGCCTGAATTAGACTGTCATCATTGTTTATATCAGTATATATAGCTGTTTAGCTGTTTAGCTGTTTAGCTGTTTTAATCCAGAGTGTTTGATGGAGTGATAGACTCTGGCTGTGGCGCATTCAATGATGCTGTTGATGGCAATACGATATCAACGAAATACTTAGATTTGCCCTCTAGGGTTTCATTGACGCTTTTGATTAAATCTTCAATCACGTCATCATAAATACCGTGATGTAGCTCGGTTTCAAAAGCAGTTAATGGATGCTTACGCGCAGCCACTCTCGCCTCAGTAACGCCTTGTTTAATATAGAAAATATCAACGCTACCATCGGTATTTAGCACGCAAATCAAATCACCACCATCGATGTTTAATTCGATGCGCTCAGGAATAAAGATAAAGTCATCAACATCACTCAATTCTTTTTCTACTTCTTGTTTAAATAATGATTTTATATCCAACATGATTACTCCTAAATTATGAAAATAAGCGACTCAAATACACTCAATAGGTCACTGGCTATTAATCTATACTATAAGAAGGATGCGTGATAATTAAGTGATAAAGTGTAAAGCTACGTTGATAATTGGCAAACACTTCGAGGGTTAGGTTGTCATCTCACCGATTAACCACTTCTCAAAATCATCTATTTGATTGGCCATGTCAGGCTGGTTATTTTTTAAAGCTTCTAGCTTAGCTTTGACCTCATCGATGGTATATTTGGTATCAGTTAATGTCTGCTTAAGCGCATCAATCAGCTCAACATTCAATGCATCTGAGAAGATAACCACGTCCTTAATAATCGCTTGCTGTACATCTAAATGAAGATCAATAATGCCCCAATCAAAACGAGTCTCGATGTGATGGCTAAACTGCGGCGTCTTACCAAAGCGCCAATCCCAATCGGCCATTTGCTGATAGTATTTATTTAAATGCGGCTGTTTCGACAAACTGGCTTCATCCAGCTCCTCGACCTCGACCTGCTGTCCGTAATACTCACAAAACGCCTCGATAATGGCATCGGACAACATCTCATGATTAATATCCGGATTAAACTCAATTAAGTTAGCGACACGTGAGCGTACCGACTTAATGCCTTTGGCCTTGAGCTTAAGCGGATGCGGGTTAAGATAATCACCAAGCTTTTGCATATTGGCATTTACCAACAGCGTGCCATGATGAAAGCTGCGGTCAGAGGCATGTTTAAAGGCGCTGCCAGAAATCTTACGCTCACCCACGTGCATGTCATTACGCCCTGATTGCGTCGCATCGATGCCGAGCTTTTTAAGCGCATTAACGATAATCGTAAAGTTGGCATCTTGGTTATAATCATCTTTGGGCGATAAAAAAGTAAAATTGGTGTTGCCTAAATCGTGAAACACCGCCCCGCCGCCACTTTGACGACGTGCCAGATATATCCCGTCCTCTTCCATCTTATTAATTTTGCACTCTACCCACGGGTTTTGAGTGCGCCCAATCACCACGGTCTCGCTATTGCGCCATAAAAATAAAGTATGTGAGCCTGGGTCTAACTCCTGAAATATCCAGTCTTCGGTAGCCAGATTAAACCAAGGGTTGGTCACTGCAGATTTTAGAATACGTAGTTTCATTATCGATTCCTTTTATACTTTTTTAATGCTTTTATAGGTATGAGTATAGGTATGGGTTGTTTTTATAGCTTGTTTTAGAGTTTTCATTTTTTATAACTGACATTGTTTTTATCAGTGCAATCTTGTTTAATTAAAAAGATATTATTTAATTAGAATAGGTTATTTTTTTATCAGATGAATATCCACTTTATAGCAGTCTGCTGATAAACCCAATCAACCTTTAGGATTATTCATGAAGCCTCTTGTCTCACCCGTATTCATTTTGACTGGCCTGTTATTGGCAGGCATTGTCCCTGCATCGGCTCAATCGCCCTCATCATCAGCAACCACTTCTAAACCCGAGCCTGAGCTGATAGCCGGCTCTTATGCCAATCAAATATTACGCCAAGATACTGCCGCTGCACTGGTTGAGAAAGGATATATCAAACCATTAGATAACATTATGCCGTTTATTATTGATCAACCAACCGGTCCTACCGGCCAAAAAAACATGGCGTGAGCTGTGGGTGACCTCGCCTGACCACTCCCCTGCTTATTTTGCGATTACCTTTACAGAAGACGGTAACGGCTCAGCTGATTTTGCCATATCCGTTATATATGATGTGGATTAACTCAGTTAATAACAAGCCGAGCAAACCTTTAGTGGTTGTGATAATGGCTTATATTGCGTGGCTTTAAAAAGGGTTCATTAGTTGTGTAATAAAAAACAAAAACGCCCAATCAGGGCGTTTTTTTGTATTAATCTAAAATTAGTCTATTAATAGTTCTCTGACTATAAAAAATGGCTTACGAGAAATCTTCTTTCACAATGGTCGCCATATTACGCTCGGCAAGGCCAGTGATAAACACATATGGATTGACGCCAGCACTGCCTGGAATCAGCGAGCTGTCTTGCACGTAAATATTACTGTGACCTTTGACGCGTCCAAATTCGTCAGTGGCTTTACCTAATACACAACCGCCTAGCGGGTGATAGCAAAAATCATCACCAAAGCCGTTATTAAACAGCAAACCTGCTTTGGTGCCATCATTAGAGACTTCTAACTTGTCTAACAGCTTTTTAGCGCCGTTGACTGAATACTCATTTTGCGAGCGTTTCCAGTTTAGTTTCACCGTTTTTGAATCTTCATCGTAGTAGTAATTACCACGCTCTGGGTTGTCAGTAATGGCTAAGAATAAGGTCGACCATGTTTCAATGCCCAGTGGTAGCGGTGCAATTTCAGCAAAGATTTTGACCTCAGACTCGGGCTGATCATCCCACATATTGATGCCTTTCACTGGAATGGTCGATTGGTCTGAGCCGGCAGAGTTAACAAAGTTGCGGCCGGTCATGATATTGCCGTTAGGGCCCCAGTATTTGCCGATGTGCTCGTTTAAGTTTTTTAATTTGCCCTCAGCTTCGCTTTTGACCAACAGCTCCGAGGTGCCCATACTGCCTGCGTTTAAGAACAGCTTATCGCAGGTGTAACGCTCAATGGCTTCAACGTGGCCACGCTTGCCAATGACATGCACTTCTAATGCCAATTTATCATCATCTAGCGCCTCGATAGACACCACTTGACGCAAGGTTTTTAAGGTCACTTTACCAGTGTCTTCTGCATCTTTTAGGTAGGTCAAATCCAGTGAGTACTTGCCGGCATTGTTGCCATAGATGACTTCACCGCCCAAGCCTGAGCGATACACTTCGCCTTTATCTTCTTGTTGCATGTAGTCAAAGTCATAGCTGTTAGCGAAGAATTCAGTTTTAAGACCTGCTTTTTCTGCCTGCTCTTCTGCAGCGCGGGTAAATTGATAGAATTTTGAGTTATTAAAGAAGTCTTCTGGAATTTGACTGACCTTTAACTCTTTCATTGCCAATGGAAAATAGGTGTCGTACATCTCATCGGCATCAATCCATGGGAATACATTTTCAAAATGCTCACGTCTTGGCGGAATGGCAATCGCACCATTGACGATAGAGCCGCCGCCATAAGCGCGCCCGGTGAATACGCTGATTTCATCGTATTCGACCAAATCCAACACGCCTGGGTATTTTTTAATCGGCTTTGGAATGGTAATGGGCGCATGCGGCAAATTGCTAAACCAGCTCGAGCGCTCATCAGGATTGATCATCTTACAAAAGGTGTCATTCTCAGGGGTTCTGTCCCAGCGCATACCCATTTCTAAAATCAACACTTCATGACCTTTCTCAGTCAAACGACGTGCTGCGACTGCACCACCATAACCACTGCCAACGATAATATTGCTAAAGTGACCCATCTCTTGCGTCGTTTCTGGTAGGGGCTTACTCATCATGCCACTAATGGTCTGGCAGCCAGTAACAGTGGCTGAGGCACCCACTGCGCCTAAGCTTAGCCCCATGATCTTGATAAATTGACGTCGTTTCATTGGCTTAATGGTCATAACAGCTCCTATGTGCGGTGAATAGATTGGTTTTATATGAGCAATATTAAAAATAATCTGGCTTTTTGCACCCCCCAAATTTACAATAACATTTAAATCATTACTAGCCTGTATGTCGAGCGTATTACTGCTGAACATTGAGAGTTTACTATGACACTATCAAAGATTTCCATGCTGCTGTTACTATCAACCTTGAGCTTATCAGGCTGCATTACTACCTCTTATATCACTGATAAAATTGAAGATAATACTGCAAAACGTTGGGTTGCAGACGAGGCGCTAAACGATACGATTATTGCCATTGGTAAACCCAGTCAGCCGATTGCTGGCTATGAGGATGCCTTGATATTGGCTGGTAATAAAAACAGCTATTTAATACAGCCTACCGACAGCAAAAATGATAATCTGATTGCTATCTTTGAAAAACTAGACCTCAATTACTTATCTATTAAGCCAGACAGCATCGGTCGTCAAAAGGTCAACTTTATTCAAGTACAAATGGGTGAAGAAAAGCATAACTGCGTTGCCTCGCATGGCTGTAGCGACATGACGCTGACCTTCAAAAAACCAACCGCATTGCTGACGGATCAAGAAAAAGCGGTGCTCAGAGAGCTGAAGTTTAGCCACTTGTATGAGATAGAAGGCGTTACTTACTACCGTAATATGCTTCAAAACCTCAAATTCACCATCACCACCCCTGTTGCCAATCAGCAGCAACTACAACATAGGTTAAAACAGCCGATGCCCATCAAGTTTTATCGCTATGATGAACACAACGGCATTGTCGCCAGAAGAGGCATGCAAGCCCTAATACCTTTGACCCTAGCCTTTGATATCATTACTTTCCCCTTTCAGATAGATATGGTTGATATCAACAAATAACCCAAAATTAATCATCTAACCAAAAATTAACCATCACGCTGGCAGCCCTATTTGATAATTATTTATCGGACATTGGTTTATCTTATCGTTATTTATTAAACCACTGCTGATTGAACCACTGCCTTTAGCTAATCTCTTTTTACTTAATATCTCATTATGAGTACCCTATGACTGCTACCGCTCCAGACTATCAAACTGACCCCTTTTTTAATCTAAAAGATCAGTGGATTAACACCTCAGCAAATGAAGTGACCCATTACTATGAACAGGGTGATGGCGTGCCTGTTTTATTATTACATGGCTCAGGTATTGGCACATCTGCAGCAGTGACTTGGTGGTTAAACATCCCTACGCTGAGCCAAGCCATGCGCTGTATTGCGTTTGACTTTATCGGTTATGGCAAAACGAAAACCGGGATAGTAGCTGATGAACAGTCGCAACCAGAGAGTCAGTATGGCATCCGAGCTTGGGGCGCACACACACTGCGTTTAATGGATGCGTTAGGTATCGAAAAGGCGTGGGTGATGGGTAGCTCGCTTGGCGGTTGGGTAGGACTACAGCTTGCACTCGATTATCCAGAGCGTATTTTGGGTGTTATCTCTATTGGTACCGGCGGTGCGCCACGCAAGCCCTCTGTTACCAAGGCTCTACTGGCAGCAAGCGATACAAAGGCGGATAAGTCGCTCACAGCCACTAAGTCAACCAAACCAGCGAAGCCGCCATTAAGCGCTGCAGTGATAGAGCAAGACTTACAAAAGAATATTCGCAATGATGCCATCATTAGTGATACCTTGGTGTCACTGCGTCTTCAAGCCGCTCAAAAAGAAGTTCAATTCGGATTACGTCCTATCCTATTGGCTGCACGTGATAGAGATCGGGAGCAACTTCCACTCGATAAATCGGCCTTGGCTCAATTGTCGTTACCGGTGTTATTAATACATGGTGCCGATGATAAGGTAGTGCCGTTAGACTATACCTTGCAGCTATTACAAGCGATACCTGACGCTGAAGCGCACGTGTTTAATGGTTGTGGTCATTGGCCGCACATTGGCAAAGCAGAGTCATTTAACCGCTTGGTTATCCAGTATTTAAACACTCAGCAAGTTTAGCTGCTTTAATTTTTACCTTGTCACTGGCTGTTGTGCTAACGGATATCTAGTGTCTAGCTAACCCCTTTTAAGTTAGTAGCTTTACTAAGCCATCAATGGCTGCTTTTAAGGTAGTAAAAAAAGTTAGTTTACGTATTGTTTTTCATCACACATTTGTATACACTTTCGCGCTCTGAAATAGAGCGCTAATCTCTGTCTCATCCCTCTTTGTTTACCCTCGCAAGTAAACCTTATAGACCCTGGTGTTGTCTGTATAATCAAACCTACCTCACCGACCTCTTATTGAGTATCTGTTTATATTTCAATTTTTTTATTTTTAGTGCTTATGTTTCATCTGTTTTTTATATTCGCCAGATAGACTGTACAGCGCATATTGTCAGTGACCTTTAGTTAAACGTGCTCTACAGCCTTGCTATATAACATAGACGCTATAAACCCAATTTAAAACTCAAACCCAATAACCCAAAAGCTTTAACCACTAATTACTTAATCACTATCTATCTATTTAATTGCTATCTATTTAATCGCTATCTACCACATACAATATTTGCTACATACAATTGCTTAAAAAGGAAGTTCACTATGAAAAAACACGTTGTCATTTTTGAAGCCCGCGGTGGCTCTGACAAGAGTAAATATGGCTATCGCCGTGATACCTACCCTATTATTGAATCGCTTAAAAAGCGTGGCTGGAGTGCCGAGGTTATTTTTTATAGCGATGAAAATCGTGGTGAAATTTACCGCTACACCATCGATAAAGCCGATGCATACGTGAGCCGTATTAACCCAGGAAATCTAAAAGATGAAACCGGTTACTTTCAAATGCTACGCGAACTGGTACATCAAGGCGTTAAAGGCCTACCGCATCCAGATGTGATGATTAATTATGGTGCCAAAAACGTGGTTGAACGTCTAAAAGGTACCTCGTTAGTACCGGAAGATGTGTATTGTTATTATGAATATGACGAGTTGAAAGCACACTTCCCAACCACCCTAGCCAGAGGCGAACGTGTGTTAAAACAAAACCGTGGCTCAACCGGTGAAGGCATTTGGCGCGTTCAGCTAAAAGATCCTAAAAAATACAAAGACGTCGCTGAAATACCAGACGAAGCGGTACTGAAACTGACCGAAGCGCGTGACAACCACACCGAAGAAAAAACCTTGGGTGAGTTTATCGAGTTTTGTTATCAGTACTTAGAAGGTGATAGCGGCTTAATCTTGGATATGCCATTTTTGCCACGTATTAAAGAAGGCGAAATTCGTGTCCTAATGCTTCGTGACAAAGCCGTGTCTGTGGTACACAAAAAGCCGGACGACTCTGCTGATGCCTTCTCTGCTACCTTATTCTCAGGGGCCACTTATCGCTATGATGAGCCTGAGCAGTGGCAACAGATGGTCGATGAAGTTGAGGCCAGCATTCCTATGCTACAAGCACGCTTAGGTGGTTATGCGTTGCCTTTATTGTGGACGGCCGACTTTATTTTGGACACCGATGACAAAGGCAATGACATCTACGTGCTGGGTGAAATTAACTCTTCTTGTGTTGGCTTTACCACTCACTTAGGCTTGTCAGAGAATATCGCCGATGAGATTATGAATTTAATCGAAGCCGAAAGCGTGATTAATAGCCGCTTCCCAGCGTTTAGAATCTAATAGCAATCCGCTGTATCCGATTAGCCTTATTTGAAACGATAAGCCATATTCGAAAACCAATCAGGGGTAGTCAATCAATTGACTGCCCCTTTTTTATGCCTCCTTTTGTGCTCTATATGCCGCATAGGTTATAAAGCCCCTACCTTTTTTTATGCTGTAGAAACATCGTTTCTGAAACGTAAAAATTGTATCAATTTGTATTTCTTGTTTATTAAATTTTACAATAGGCTGCCACTGTTAAGTTTATATGTTAAATTAACATTCTTAGATTTAGTCGACATTAACAAATTACTAAATTGTGAAAATTAGAGGCAAAATTAAAGCATCCTTTTCATTTTTAACGGTTAATAGGACATTATTATGATAAAAAACTTCCTTATGCTTGCCGGCTCAGTCAGTGTGTTAACGGCTTGTGCGGTACAGAATCCACCAAGCTCAGTGAGCACACCTAAGAACTTAGTCGCTGATATGATCGTGACCAACGCCAAAGTAGCGGTGATGGACGATAAAAGAACCGTAGCCGAAGCCATTGCCGTTAAAAACGGTAAGGTATTGCGCACCGGTAGCAATGAAGACATCTTAAATCTTCAAGGTAAGATGACACGTGTGATTGACGCTAATGGCCGCACTATTATTCCTGGCCTAAACGACTCTCACTTACACATCACTCGCGGCGGTCGCTTCTACAATACTGAGCTACGCTGGGACGGTGTGACCTCACTAAAAGAAGCGTTACGCATGCTAAAAGAGCAAGCGGACAGAACGCCTGAAGGTCAGTGGGTACGTGTTATCGGCGGTTGGTCACCTTATCAGTTCGAAGAAAAGCGTATGCCAACGGTTGAAGAAATTAACGAAGCCACTGGTGATACACCAGCATTCGTATTATATCTATACAGCCGTGGTTGGTTAAACCAAGCCGGTCTTGAAGCACTGGGTATTGATGAAAATACGCCACCACCAAATGATGACAGCCGTTATGAAAAAGATGAAAACGGTAAGTTAACGGGTGTACTTCTAGCTGAACCAAACGCAATGATTTTATACCAAGTAATCGGTAAACTGCCTGCGTTATCAGAAGAAGACATGATTAACTCAACCAAGCACTTCTACCATGAATTAAACCGCTTTGGTTTAACCAGTGCGATTGATGCTGGCGGCGGCGGTCACCACTTCCCAGAAAACTATGAAGCCTCTAAAGCGCTTGCCACCAGTGGCGACTTATCAATGCGCATCTCTTACTACTTGTTCCCACAAGAAGCCGGTAAAGAGATTTCTGCCTTTGAACAGTGGATGGCAAACAACACCGCTTCTGTTAACGAAGATCCTTCACTAGAGCACGGTTACGAGCTTAAAGGTGGCGGAGAGTACATGACTTGGGCGGCAGGTGACTTTGAAAACTTCTTAGCCGATAAGCCATCTATTGAAGACAACGAAGGCTGGCGTGAAGACACCAAAAAAGTTATCCAAATGCACGTTGATGAAGGTTGGCCGTTTAGACAGCATTCAACTTATGGTCAAAACACCAAGCTAATCGTTGACCTTGTTGATGAGATTGACCGTGAAAATAACGGTAAAATCCGTAATGAAATGCGCTGGGCAATTGACCACGCTGAAACAGTGACTGATGAAACATTACGTGAAATCAAGCGCTTAAATGGCGGTATCTCAGTACAGGATCGTATGGCCTATGCCGGTGAATACTTCGTTGAAAGATACGGCGCAGAAGCAGCCAAAACGTCTCCACCATTCAAGAAAATCTTTGATATGGGTATCCCACTAGGCTCAGGTACCGACGGTACACGTGTTGCCAGTTATAACCCTTGGATTTCTTTATACTGGATGACGACTGGTAAAACAGTTGGCGGCACTCAGCTTTATGATAAAGACAACATCTTATCAAGAGAAGATGCGCTAGAAGTATATACCAGCGGTAGTGCATGGTTCTCAAGTGAAGAAAACGTTAAAGGAACGCTAGAGCCAGGTAAGTATGCTGACTTCGTTCTATTATCTGACGACTACTTCACCGTTCCAGAAGAGAAAATCAAAACCATCGAGTCGGTATTAACCGTACTTGGCGGCGACGTGGTATATGGTGCTGGCGAATACAGCAAGCTAGACCCTCAACTACCACCTATCTCTCCTAGCTGGTCTCCAGTGAAATACTATGGTGGTTATCATAACCCTGAAAAACCAGCCGCACGCTAGTATTTTATTTAGAAGCTAATGGTGGTTCGATGGCTTATTACTGACACTAACTTGCGAATACTTATTTGCTAGTGATTTGCTCATAAAATGGGCTGTTCATAAAAGCTATCGAACATTATCAATAAAAAACTGGGCTATTCATTAGCCCAGTTTTTTTGTGTCTGCTCATTAATGGCCATATAGTTTTTAATGGCTATTTAGATTTTATAGCCATTAAGAGTTTTATAACGATAACGTTATATTCAGTCATTTTATATTGTGGTCTCATCATGCCTACCCTCACCAACTGCTATTTGAGTTAAACCAGTTAATAAAACCACAAGCTGAGTCTATGGCCAAAATTAAGCACCACTTAAGGCCAATTGTTACGATATCACCACGATGTGACCACGAGATGCCCTTAATAATCTGCTCGATATTTGTTATGTTATTAGTAATGGCAAATGTCACCATCTATATTTGTCATATTCTCCTAGCCATTGTCGCAAAAAGCGATGGGAGGATGTCTCTTCAAGGAAAAGCTCACGTTATTCGACTAACACATAAAGCCTCTTGTTGAGGAGTCTTTAATAATTACGAATACATTGTCAGCCACCTCAATTAATACTAACTTCAAAAAAACATAAGTTAATAAATAGAAAAGGAAGCCACTATGAGCGATATTTTTAATGTTAAAGACAGTCTGACTGTTGATGGCAAAGAGTATGCCTATTACAGTCTGCCAAAGCTTGCTGAAAAATACCCCAATATTAATCGTCTGCCATACAGCATGAAAATCGTACTAGAGAACCTATTACGTAACGAAGACGGTGGTCAGTCTGTTGGCGAAAAGCACATTGAAGCCGTTGCCAACTGGGACGCTGCTGCTGAAGCCTCTAAAGAAATTGCCTTTATGCCAGCACGTGTGGTTCTACAGGATTTCACCGGTGTACCTTCTGTTGTTGACTTAGCAGCGATGCGTGATGCGGTGGTTAAGCTTGGCGGTGATGCAGAGCAAATTAACCCATTTATTCCAAGTGAGTTGGTCGTTGACCACTCTGTACAAGTCGATACTTATGGCCGTGCAGATGCGCTGGATCTAAACGAGAAGATCGAGTTTAAACGCAACAACGAACGTTATGAGTTTTTACACTGGGGTAAGAGCGCGTTTGAAAACTTCGTGGTCGTACCACCTGCAACCGGTATTGTTCACCAAGTGAACTTAGAGTACTTAGCCCGTGTTGTGATGGCCAGTGAGCAAAATGGTGAGCTAACCGCTTATCCAGATACTGTATTCGGCACCGACAGCCACACCACCATGATTAATGGTATCGGTGTTTTAGGTTGGGGTGTTGGCGGTATTGAAGCAGAAGCTGCGATGTTAGGTCAGCCATCATCGATGCTTATCCCACAAGTGGTCGGCTTTGAAATGACCGGTAAGCTACAAGAAGGTGTTACCGCAACTGACTTAGTACTGCGTGTGGTAGAAATGCTACGTGAACACGGCGTGGTTGGTAAGTTCGTTGAATTCTATGGCGAAGGCTTACACAGCATGCCTCTGGCTGACCGTGCCACTATCGCTAACATGTCACCAGAATATGGTGCTACCTGTGGTATCTTCCCAGTTGACCAAATGGCAATCGACTATTTACGTCTATCAGGTCGTGAAGAAGCACAAATTGAACTGGTTGAGAAGTATGCTAAAGCCCAAGGCCTATGGCATGACGAAAACACGCCAGCAGCCACTTACTCAAGCAATCTACACTTAGATCTATCAACCGTACAGCCTGCTCTAGCTGGTCCAAACTTGCCACAGCAGCGTATTAACTTATCTGATATGCATCAGAAGTTTAATGAAACGCTACAAGTAATGACTAAAGACCGTAAATCAGAAATCGCAGGTAAAGAGCGCTTTGACGAAGAAGGCGGTGAGCAAGAACAAGCTGAGCATTTATCTGCTAAGCCAGATGTATTCTCAACGGTAGATATCGAAGACGAAAGCCATGAGCTACGTGATGGTTCAGTTGTAATTGCTGCGATTACATCTTGTACCAACACTTCAAACCCAGCAGTAATGCTAGGTGCCGGTCTGGTTGCGAAAAAAGCAGCTGAGAAAGGGCTAAAAGCCAAGCCATGGGTTAAAACGTCATTAGCACCAGGCTCTAAAGTGGTTACAGACTATCTTGAAAAAACCAACCTAATGGATGCGCTTGAAAAAACAGGCTTCTATCTGGTCGGTTATGGTTGTACCACTTGTATCGGTAACTCAGGTCCATTATTAGAGTCTATCGAACAAGGTATTGAAGAAAACGATCTGGTTGCTTCTGCTGTTCTATCAGGTAACCGTAACTTTGAAGGTCGTATTCACTCACACGTGAAAGCCAGCTACTTAGCATCGCCACCACTGGTTGTTGCGTATGCGCTAGCGGGTACGGTTAATATTGACCTGACTAAAGACCCAATTGGCCAAGACCAAGACGGTAACGATGTATTCTTAAAAGATATCTGGCCAACCTCGCAAGAGATTAATGAGCTAATCGCTAACAACATTGACGCTGATATGTTCCGTAAGAACTATGGCGAAGTATTCGATGGTAGCTCAGCGTGGAACGCCATCAGCTCAGCAGACAGTCAGCTGTACCCATGGGATGAAGCATCTACTTACATCAAGAACCCACCGTTCTTCGATGGCATGACGATGGAACCAGAAGGTATTAAAGACATCGAAAATGCTCGTATTTTAGGTCTATTCGGTGACTCTATCACTACTGACCACATCTCACCTGCCGGTAAGATCAATCCAGATTCACCTGCTGGTAAATACTTGCAAGAGCGTGGCGTGTTAGAAGAAGACTTTAACAGCTATGGTTCACGTCGTGGTAACGATGCAATTATGACGCGTGGTACATTCGCCAACATCCGTATCAAGAACCAAATGATGGGTGGTAAAGAAGGTGGTTATACTTACTACTTCAGCGGCGACAAAGCGACGTTACAAGATGGTGAAGAAATGGCCATCTATGACGCAGCGATGAAGTACAAGCAAGACAACCGTCCATTGGTAGTATTAGGCGGTGAGCAGTACGGTTCAGGTTCAAGCCGTGACTGGGCAGCAAAAGGTACCATCTTATTGGGCGTGAAAGCGGTATTGACCAGCTCATTTGAGCGTATTCACCGCTCTAACCTAGTGGGTATGGGTGTGTTGCCATTGACCTTTAAAGAGGGTGAAAATGCAGACACTTACAACCTAGATGGTTCAGAAGTATTGAGCATCACAGGTCTAGAAAATGGTGAAAGCAAGACCGCCACTGTCACCGCTACTCGTGCCGATGGTAGCACTGAGAGCTTTGAAGTGAATGTCATGCTACAAACACCAAAAGAGCGTGAATATGTGCGTCATGGCGGCGTATTACACTATGTGTTACGTCAACTTGCCGCTGAAAACCAAGCCTAATAGATCTTAATGATCTCTGATCTTAGTGATCAGTTAGGCGGTTTAGTAAACCATTAATAATAAAAAATGCCCGGCCAATTGGTCGGGCATTTTTTTAGCTGTTTATTGCTTAGCTATTAATAGCGATCAACACGGATGCTATTTTTGTACACTCTCACTTGAATGTATGGCGTACCATATAAAATGGCTTTTTTGGTTTGAGGAGAAATGTAGCCAGCAGAAAGCATTTTTGGAATACGTGCACGTTGTGATTTGCTACTAAATAGGCAATCATACTCGTCACCATAATCGCCCATATCAAAGGCATATAGATTGGCTCTGTCTTGTCTAATAATGGCAGACACTGAGTTTAAACGTGTGCCACTAGAGTTATATTTATCACCTTCTGTAATTTCTGCAGTATAAGTGCACAGTAAGGTGTCGGCCATTGCTGGAAGGGCGGTAATAGATAAAGAAGTGGCCAGCATCAGTTTCAGTAGTTTTGTATTCACATTTCATTCCTCTACAGTAGACTAAATAAAATAAACCAAACTTAAATAACGACGTCAAACTCTAATGACGACATCAAAGTCAAACTTTAGCACATTGTTTAAATAGACTACATAAAAAAAACCAGAGTCACTTCTATTAAGTGGCTCTGGTTTTCTCTATTACTCAGCAACCAGTTAGGACTGTTTATCGAATAAAGAGGTCCAGCGGTTGATTGCATATAACATATAAGGCCAAAAGCAGGTGTTCAAAATATCATGAATACTGGCTTCTAAATGATCGCCAGTAATATGCGGATAGTTATGGCTTAGGTCGAGATACTCACCCAATAAGGCAAAGAAAGTGGCCATCAATAGGGCAATATTAAGCCGAGTAAGATAGCGTCGGAACAAGGGTTTAGTCAGCATTAAGCTGATTAAAAACACACTGATACCCACATAGATATGTAAGGCATCCCTTTCAAGACCTGTCGTCTCAATCACTTGTATTTTAAATTGTTGAAAACCTACCACGTTAACTTATTTCCATCTTAATTGTTTTATATCTATCTTAGATTTTTAAAATATCCTACCGCCGCAACAGATTGATGCGACACACAGACACGGCTCATCTTGAACAGCTTGCTCATTAAAAGCCAAGCAAAAGCAATCGTACTAGACGAACGCCATAGTATAAGAGACTGATTAAAAAGATGGGTTATGATTTGTTGATGTTTTCTATATGGCTTAACGGTCTGTTAACAGCGGTTGCAATATTAACAGACCATCAAAATAGAGGTTTTAAAGGGTTGGCAGGCTTATATTTTCCACTCAACGAAGTTTTTTAGCAGTTGTAGCCCGTCATTGTGGCTTTTTTCTGGATGAAACTGAGTGGCAAATAGGTTGTCTTTGATAACACTGGCACAAAACGGCTGCCCATAGTCACACACAGCCGCAATCACTGACTCATCTTCTGGTGCGCAGTAGTAACTGTGCACAAAATAGAAGTGAGCATGCTCATCAATGCCTTGCCACAGCGGATGGCTTAAATCCATCTCTGATATGGTATTCCAGCCCATGTGTGGAATCTTAATGGCTTCGCTAGCCTGATCTTGCCAAGCTGAATCAAACTTTTTGACCTGCCCTTGTAAGACATCCAAACAAGCGGTACGCTCAAACTCTAGAGACTCAGTAAATAACGCCTGCATACCCACACAAATGGCCATCACTGGCTTATTAAATACCGCTTGTTGTACCGCTTGATCAATACCCTGCTCACGCATCTGCGCCATACAATCACGCATGGCACCGACCCCTGGGAATACAATCTTATCAGCCGCTTTAATCACCGCTGCATCATTGGTAATAGAGACATCTGCGCCTACTGTGGCCAATGCTTTACTGGCAGAATGCAGGTTGCCCATGCCGTAATCTAGGAGTGCAATTTTTGTCATAAAGGATGTCTTATATTGATATTTTAGTCATATAAACCTATTAGCATTACTCATGCAATGCTATTCACAATCAAAGCGGTAACTACGGACACAGCGACTACCGCTTTGATTTTATGATGCATATTACAGCGCTTCTTTGGTTGATGGCAAGGTGTTTAATGCTCTTTCATCGTATTCACAGGCCATACGTAAAGCACGTGCAAAGGCTTTAAAGGTACTCTCAATTTGGTGATGACTGTTTTTACCTTTTAGGTTATCTAGGTGTACTGTCATCCACGCATGATTGACAAACCCAAAGAAGAATTCACTAAACAAATCCACATCGAAGCTGCCCACATGCGAGCGAGTAAATGGAATGTCCATATGTAATCCAGGGCGGCCTGAGATATCAACTACCGCACGGGTTAGTGACTCATCAAGTGGCGCATAAAAGTGGCCATAACGACGAATGCCTTTTTTGTCGCCTAACGCTTTAGCAAAGGCTTGGCCAATGGTAATACCAGTATCTTCTACGCTGTGATGATCATCAATATAGGTGTCACCATTACATTTGACGTCTAAATCAAACAAACCATGACGTTTGATTTGATCAAGCATATGGTCTAAAAAAGGCACACCGGTATCGATAGTACCTTGACCGGTACCATCAAGGTTAACGGTGACGCTAACTTGAGTTTCTGCGGTATTGCGCTCAACACTGGCGATACGTTGTGGACGATTGGCTGGATTTGCATCAATAGAGGTAGTCATAACAAATTGGCTCACTTAGTCGATAAAAAAACCAATAATGGTCAGTAGCGGATTAAAAAAAGGTAAAAAATAAAGGAACACGCTCTTGATAATAGCAAACCCCCTGCACTTAAACCATAGTCAAGCCACTTTTATGACCTGTAATGAATCAATGTTTGTTAAAATATAAGTGTTGTTCTTGTTTTTACTACCTTTTATCGCTATTAGCATTTGTTGGTACTTGCACTTATAGCTACTCGCATTTGTAAAATAAGCACGCCCAAATAAACTATTGATTAAGGTTAAAACAATCATGCCTCTAGAAGCCGTTGCTATTAATCGTTTTGATGCGCCCTTAATGCGCGAAACCACTCATGAAGATGAGCTGCGCGATCGTATTGCCAAGTTGTACGACAGCCCTGATGCCAACAAAGGTGACTTAGCTGATGCCGAAGCGGTGATGGCTTTGTTTGAAGCTGCTTTTAAACGTGGCAATCTGATGTATGTGGGCATGTTTAATGATAAGCCAATTGCGGCAGTCGGCTGCTTTGATGATGGTCAGACCGATGCAAAACGCTTACAATATTTGGCCATACATCCAGAAAACGTCAATCGTGGTATTGATGCCAAATTTATTAAATTGGTATATGATCAAGAAGTTCGCAAAGGGGTTCGTCAATTTGTGCCGGTCGATGATAATATTCATCAAATTATGACGGAGTATGAATTATTACGGGTCAAATCGTAACTTGTTTTAGCGATTGAAGCTCATTTTTGATATTTATCGTGATATTTCATGCCCTAACCCTAACATTGTGAATACGCTGTATTTTTTTAATAAAACTTGGCTTTTAGTCGTTTTTTCGCTGTTTTGGCGATTATTTTCACTTTTTTGCACTTTTTTTGCATTATTTTTCAAAAAAGGGTTGACAGACCTGCGAATATTTAGTTTAATAGCGACCTCATAAAGACGGCTCGATAGCTCAGTTGGTAGAGCAAAGGATTGAAAATCCTTGTGTCGGCAGTTCGATTCTGCCTCGAGCCACCATCTTTATACCGAATTCTGCTTAACAGCATAAAATACCCTCAGACTAATTTAGTTTGAGGGTTTTTTTATGGCTAATCACTTGGGTATAGGCTACTTTTAATATAAGTTACTTTGATATAGGCTTCTTATTTATCTAATTGTTGTTTTCGTTGTTCTATCGCTTCTAAAAAAGCCTGTTTGTGCTTAGGCGATATAATAATGCTTTTATCCGCATAGACCACTTCTAATCGATCCAGAGACAATGCTGGTGCTGAGAGTGTATTGTGAGTGGGTGTAATATCAGTAATATCTTCTATATTAATTTCAGTTTCACCTAACCCCGACTCCACCACTAACTGCCTTTCTGTCACTCTATACTCAATACTCAATAGTAACCACAGTGGCAACAACGCCCATGGCCAAATCAAAATACCAATCAAAATCTTACTGTGAATAGAGCGCTCTGTATTATATTTCCATTCCCATAAGGGAAATAGCAGAAACATAATAGCCATCAACACCAGTAACCCACCTATCCACCAGTCTATTTTTGAATAAAAAACCAATGTATCCATTACGTGAGCACCTTTTATTTAATATCTTGATAAACCATAATGTAACAGAGTCCATATTTACTGCGCGTCACTAACCATTATACTGATATTAGACATTCAAATAACACCTTTACCTATGCGTGAATTTGATTACGACCTAGATTACAAAAAACTGAATCTGCGCGAGCATCCAGAACTCTACCGTGTCGGTCGCGGTGAGCAAGGTGTACTATTGGTTGAGCCTTACAAATCGGAAATCCTACCGTATTGGCGCTTTGCCACACCTGATGTTGCCACTGAGAGTAGCGACAAAATCTATCAAATGTTCTTAGATTATTTGGACAATAATGATTTTGTTGGCGCTGACATGGCACGTAAGTTTTTACAAATGGGCTATACCCGTGCACGCCGTTATGCCAATCACAAAGGCGGCAAAAAATACAAAGGCCCTGTACCAGATGATAAAAAGGGTCAAAGCGGCGCTCATGGCCGAGAGGAGTTGCCTCGTGATGAGGAAGACCCTGTCAAAGCAGAGTCAGCTCGTATTTTTAAACAAAAATGGGACTTATGCCGTGAAAACGACACCTATTTAAAAATGAAAAAAGAACACCGCGAAAAATACAAAGACGTTGAATAAATGATCTTCTAAACCCTATAAACACACATCCGTTTAACCTATTTCTTATTTTTATTACTTATAACCTGAGATAACTATGACTGCTGTAAAAAAAGAACTGCTTATTTTTGATTTCGATGGCACTTTAATCGATAGCGTGCCTGATTTAGCCCAAGCCACCAACGACATGCTAAGCACCCTGGGCAAGCCGACCTACCCCATCGACACCATACGTAACTGGGTTGGTAATGGCTCACGTATGTTAGTAGAACGTGCGCTGGTTGGCTCTGTAGAGGTCGCTGACGGCCAGTTAAGCAAAGAAGATGCTGACCATGCCGAACAGGTTTTCTTCGACGCCTACGCCAAAGTCAGTGGCAATAACACCGTTGCTTATCCAAATGTCGATCAAGGCTTAAAACAATTAAAACAAGCCGGCTTTACTCTCGCATTGGTCACCAATAAGCCAATCCGCTTTGTGCCTAAGATTTTAGAGTCTTTTGGCTGGAGTGATTTATTTACCGAAGTACTGGGCGGTGATAGCTTACCAGTCAAAAAACCAGATCCTGAGCCTTTGCGCCACGTGTGTCGCAGCTTAGATATTGCGCCAGAGCATGCGGTAATGATTGGCGACTCTAAAAACGATATTTTTGCCGGTCAAAATGCCAATATTGACACACTGGGGCTGTCTTACGGTTATAATTACGGTCAAGACATTCGCGACTTAAATCCAACCATGGCGTTTGATGATTTTCAAAGCCTAGTTGATTGGGTGATGTCACAATATCGCTAATCTTATTTGACGTTCTTTATTTATCATTCTTGATTTGACGCTCATATAGAACCAACACTGTAACCTTTAAGGCAACCTCATGACCCACACCCCTCCTGCAGATTTATTAGAAAAAGCCAAACACTGGCGTGAAGACATCACCTTTACCCAAGACGTACTGGGTAAGCCGATGCACTTCACCACCACGTGGGGCATCTTTTCACCAGAAAAACTAGACGCTGGTAGCCTGATGCTACTCGACTATATCGACTTCCAACCTGATGATGATTCAATCGATTTGGGCTGTGGTTATGGGGTGCTGGGCATGGCGGCTGCACGTGAATGTCCGCAAGGTCAGCACACTTTGATTGATAAAGACTTTATGGCGGTGGAATATGCCCGCCGTAACTGCGAGAAAAATGGTCTTAAAAACGTCGATGTGCATTTATCAAACGGCTTTAATCATGTTGACCCAAACAAAGACTTCAGCCTGGTTATGACCAACTTGCCGGCCAAAGTCGGTAAAGAGCAGCACTATCTGTACTTGCTCGACGCCTACAGCAAGCTGCGCTCTGGCGGCCGCTTTTATGTGGTCACCATCAATGGCCTACGCCAGTTTATGAAGCGCGCTTGTACCGAAGTGTTTGGTAATGCCGATAAAGTAAAACAGGGCAAAACCTACACTGTCACCATGGCGATTAAAGACTAAACCTCGCTACAACAGTCGATAACATAGTTTGCTCTAGCAAATATAATAAAAAGCCCCGACTCATTGAGTCGGGGCTTTTTGGTATTGATACTGGAGTTTTGCATTATGCCAGCTGTTTTTTAACCTTGCCGCTTGATTAAATACAGCCCTAAAGCCGCACTACCGATGATAGGCAGCAGTACCATTAACAACGGTGATGCGCCGGTTGCTAGCGCCACATAGCCGGTCAAATCTTGGATGTAGCTAAACAACAGACCAAAGATTAATGCAACCACAATACGCAGACCTAAGCTGTGGGTGCGCAGTGAGCCAAAGACGAACGAACAGGCCACAATCACCAACGATAAAATCGCAAATGGTGACAACAGCTTTTGCCAGAAGGCAACTTCGTGCTCTAAAGAGCGCGTGCCTTGTGACGCATTAAAGCGCTTGTGTTCATACAGCTGAGTTAACGATAAATCCTCAGCGCGGCGCGTCAGCAAGTAAACTGAGCTCGGTGAAATTGGCAAACTAATCACATCGCTTGACTCTGTGTTAGTGGCGACCAAAGGCTCATTGCTTTGTAATAGATCCACTGAAGCATCTGTTTGATTCGCTGCCTGATCGTCATCGACACTGACTGCTCTTTCAGCAAGCTTCAAAGTGGTGACATCTTGTAGCTGCCATTGATAATTGGCCTGATCTTCATCAGCACTTAAGCTAGGTTTAGCGCCTGCGTCAGTGTTACCACTAGCCTCAGCATCATTGGCTGAATAAATACCGCCTGATGCTTTTGATACCGCGGTTAAATTGTTATCTGCATCCAAATGCCAGCGCTTCACTTCACCAATATTACCGTTGGCATCTGCATAGTCGATAAAGATAATATTGTGATCAGAGACAACGCCTGAGTCATCGCTGACCGCGGCTTCTGATGCATCTTGTAAGGTCCAGTAGCCATTGACCGAAGCCAACATAGAGGTATCTGGCTTACGAATCTGATTGGCTTTTAAGTTGGTATCTGGCAGTACATACTGGTTAATCGCTAATGCCATGACCACAAACAAAATCGCCGGCTGCAATACCCAGCCAACAATGCGGTAAATACTCAGCCCTGCCGCACGCATGATAATCAGCTCAGAGTTATTGGCCAATAAGCCCAAACCTATCACTGCGCCCAATAACGCACCTGTAGGGGTGAACTGCTCTAAGAAGTAAGGTGAGCGGTAGGCAATATAGGTCAACGCGTCCAAATAAGTATAGCTGTCGGTGATATCTTCTAGCTCAGCTAAATAAGAGAAGACCACCTGTAATGCCCAAAGCCCCAATACTGAAAACAGCATCGCGAACAGCGCATTTTTTTTGACATAGCGTGACAATATTTTGCCAGCATCAACCTGTCTAAAGGTAGTGGTACGGCCGGAGTTACTGTGCTTCATGACCGACCTCCTTTGTTCGTTGTATTATCATGTGATGTCGTCGTTTGAGTCGCACCTTGTCCCAATCTAAATCTTACTCTGTGATGGATACGGCTGGCCCAGTTTAGATAGAGCGCCAGTATCATAAAGCCAATAATCACTAAGGGATAACTGGCTACGGAAATGTTGCCTTTGGTCACCGCATTCTTTAATGAAATAATCACTAGCGCACAGCTGGTATATATCATGATCGCTGGCAATAAGCGTAACCAGCGGCCTTGTCTTGGACGCACCTGCGCCAACGGCACAGCAAGCATCGGTGCAATAATGATTAACCAAGGCAGTGACAGACGATAACCAAGCTCAGCTTTTGCCGCCAATACCTGCTGCTTATTTTGTGACACCATTTCATCAAATGCTGGTGTGCCCTGCTCGATATCTGATAATGGCATCGCTTGACCAGTTGCTGCTTCCCATAAGATAGGTAACGGTAAAGTCGCCACATTGTCCTCGGTAATTACATCATTTGGCGGCTGATTAATAGTAATACGATATCGCTCAAAACTAATCTGATTGTAAACCAAGCTGTCTGCACCGACCTCATAACGACGACCTTGATACAGATCCAACTGTGTGCTGTCACTATTGATTCGGTCACCCACTTGCACCGCGCGCTTCGCAAGCACAATCACATCACGGCTGCCAGAACGATTTTCTGAGCTACCGGTTTGTGCGGTTACAACTGGATCAGTCAAGGCGGTGACTGCTTTATCTTCTTTTAATGAAAGTTGCTCTGAGTCTGAATCGACTGCATCCGTGTTGTTATCAACATTGCCATCTGTATTAGCAGCAGGTGCTTCGGCCGCAGCTTGTGTCTCTGGCGGTTGTAAGTCGTCTGGCATAGACGCGCCATCGACCGCTTGTTTGTCTTTGGCAGTCTGAATTAAGATGACATCTTGCAGCTCAGTTCTGTCTTCATTCATGCTGCCGACATATAGATGGTAGTCATCACTACTAATAAAGGACTGAGGGCGAATTAAGTCAAAAGCGCTGCTTATCGATTGCTGCTGCCAAATTTCGTCCGCACTTTTGACACCCCAAGGCTTACCATAGAGTGACAGACCTGCTTCGACAATAAATAGCAGCACAATCAGCGGCGTCATTAAGCGAGCCAATCGACCTCTAGAGATACCACTGCTGTTTAATACCGCCATTTCATGGTCGACATATAAGCGACCAAATACCAGCATTAGGCCAATGAAAAATGATAAAGGCAGTACCAGCTCTAAGAAGTAAGGCAGGTTGTAACCAATAATGGTAAACAACAAGCCCACATCAAGGCGTCCTTCAGCAGCAAGGCCAAAATAGCGGATCATGCGTCCGCCCAAAAGTAATATCACCAAAAACCCCAATACCAATGCGGTAGTTGAAGCAACTTGTCGGGTCATGTATCGGCGTAGAATCACAGGCAAACTCAAATTATAAGTTGATTAGATGAAGTTAAGATAAAGATAAAAGGCAATCATTGGGTGCTTTTTAACAAAGACTATACAGCAATCTATTACAGTTTATCTATCAGACAGACAAGACTGACAGTCAGCACGTATTATAATCGTAAGCACTGTCGCGATGATAGTCATATTCAGTGTAAGATAACGGTCTTATCCTAGCATGTTTTGGTGTTGTCATGTTTCGGGGCTGGCATGAAGCCAATAAGGAGATGATAAGGGTCTATTGCGGCTTAGCCTGTCCACACTTTTTGCCAATATGTTAGACTATAGACCTTTCTAATAAGATAAAAACACCCTATAAAAGACAGTGGCTGCCAAACCATTCGAACCTTGCTAAGACTTAAATCAAGGCCTGTTAAACAGTCTGTTAAACGTAAAACAGCAGCCACAAACACATCTATTGTTGAATATCATTCTTTAGACCTGGTTTTTTTAACCTCACTTGTTAAACATAATAAATATAGGAATAATTATGAGCTTATCTTTGTCTATCAATAACAAATTACCTAAGTTAACTACTAAAAAACGTCTTAAAAAAAGCCAAAGCCTTGATGCCTCAACTCAGTGCCTAACGGTTTTGGTTGATGAAAACTCAAACGTATTGGGCCAATCAAAAGAGCTAGACGCTTATCAACAGCGTATTGACGCGCTTATCGAAGCGTCTGACTTTGAAGGTAAAGTGGGCCAAACTGTAGCAGATTATGCATTAGCAGCAGATGCTAAAAAAGCACCGCTACAACTGTTATTGGTTGGTGTAGGTAACCCTGACAAACTATCGGCCAGCAACCTACAAAAAGTAGCGACTGCTGTTTATAAAAATGCACACAAGCGTGTCAGCGATCTCATTGTGGTGATTGGCGATGCACTATCTGAAAATAGTGTGCAACAATTTGCGCTTAGCCTATTAAACGCCAGCTACCGCTTTGACAAATACAAATCAGAAACCACAGAAGCTACCCTATCTCAAGTAACTTTGGTTAGCTCAGTAGATCCAGCCATCGTTGATTACGTCAGCGCAGTCAACCAAGGTCAATCACTGGCACGTACTGTTGCCAATGAGCCAGGTAACGTCTGCTTCCCTGAATATATGGCCGATCAAGCCAAAGCATTAGAAAAAGCCTACCCAGACTTATTAAAAGTGACTGTGGTTGGTGAAAGCGAAATGGAATCACTTGGCATGAACTGCTTCTTAGCGGTGTCACGTGGCTCTGCGCGTGAAGGTAAACTGGTTATCCTTGAGTATCAAGGCGCTAGTCAAGCCCACACTCAAGCCAACACTCAAACAAAACAAGCTGCCAGCTCAGGCCTAGCAGATACCTTAGCCAGCAACCTAAAAGTCGTGGCTGATAAGCTACCTAAAAAAGCAGCCAAATCAAAAGCGGCTAACACCCTAGCAGCTGGTAGCGATGCAGAAGCACCAATCGTACTAGTCGGTAAAGGCGTTACTTTCGATACCGGCGGTATTTCACTAAAACCAGCCGCAGCTATGGATGAGATGAAGTTTGATATGGGCGGTTCAGCGTCTGTATTAGGTACAATCAAAGCCTTATGTGAAGCACGTCTACCAATCAATGTCGTCGGTGCTCTAGCCTGTGCAGAAAATATGCCATCAGGTGAAGCGACTCGCCCAGGCGATATCGTGACTGCTATGAATGGTAAGAGTGTTGAGATCTTAAACACTGACGCCGAAGGTCGCTTAGTATTGGCAGATACCCTATGCTACGTACAGCGTTATAACCCACGTGCGATTATTGATGTAGCGACCTTAACCGGTGCTTGTGTCATCGCCTTAGGTCATATCCGCTCAGCAGTATTTAGTAACAATGAAGACGTGCTGTTTGAACTTGAAAATGCCAGCAGCCAATCTGGTGACTTAATCTGGCACATGCCATTAGATGACGAGTATCAAAGCCAGCTAGACTCATCTATCGCTGATATGCAAAACATCGGTGGCCGTCCTGCCGGATCAATCACTGCTGCTTGCTTCTTATCACGCTTTATCGAAGAAGGTCAGGCTTGGGCTCACTTAGATATTGCCGGAACAGCTTGGACATCAGGTAAAGAAAAAGGCGCCACTGGCCGTCCTGTTCCTTTATTCATGCAATACCTAAAAAACAGCATCAATCAGTAATGCGACTGTAGTCGATTGAAGATGCAAGTTAGCTTTTATGTGTTGGGTGCGCGTTACTTATCGAGTAACGCCGCACCTGTTAACGCGACAAATACCACCGCCTCAGAGGTTAGTTTATCAACGACGGACCCCTCTGCTGAAGCGGTGCTTTTGTTTGTATGTAAGCTTATCCAAACTGTGGTCAAAAAAAGCGATTACAGTCTAATCGTTATCGATGATCAACCGCAGCGCCTGCAACAGCTCGATGCGCAGCTGTGGACCTTTGATGCGACCAGCTTTATTCCACATGAGCTTATCTTAGATGAGGCACCGACCACTGCGATGCTCTCAGCACCAGTAATTTTGGTATCATCTATGCCTGAAGGCTTTGATGGCGTCGTACTTAATTTGGCTGCAGCAGCCTTACCGCTCACCGCAAATGATTCAAATCAAAACAGTGTGCGTCCAGAACGTGTACTAGAGATTATCTCACCCGATGAGACCAGTAAAGAACAAGGTCGACAAAAGTATCGTATTTATCGAGACCTTGGTCTTGAGTTGGTTCACCATAATATTAATCAGTAATAATTATTACTCCTCTATCCCCTTCTCTCGTTATTGCTTTGCCACTCTACCCTTTACCCATTATCCTTGGTTTTTCATCTTGCCTGCCTCTACCAATTCTTTTCTACTGCGTTCTACTTCTTAATATCTGCTCTTTTATACGCTTTCTAAGCGCTTATCAGTGATCGTTTTTGCCTAATTAAAAATAAGTTAATACCGGCTTAAGGCCACTACTGGTCTGTGCTAGTCTCGTTAACCACTGGCAATACTCTATTGCTATATATAGTAATATGTTGCAGATGAGTTCAAGTTTTGTATAATCGTCTCATGTTTTTTCTTTTTTAATTCTTTGTACATACTCATTTGAAGTCAAACTTACGTTCTAGTCGACACAAGCAAGCGTCAACGGGCTGACTATATGCAGTATTTACGACTTAACACATGGAGTGATTATGAGAGCCATTATTGACATGTACAATCGCATCGGCTTAGTACCGCTGATTATTGTTGGGCTGGTGCTTGGCGTCTTAATAGGATGGCTAATACCTTCTGTCGGCATTATGCTTGGACTGTTAGGATCTTTATTCGTCGGCGCTTTAAAAGCAGTGGCCCCAGTTTTGGTATTCGCCTTAGTGATGGCTGCCATCAGCCAGCATCAAAGCGGCGGTAAAGTTCATGTCAAACCTGTCATCGTCATGTACGTATTTGGTACATTTTTGGCAGCTTTAACCGCAGTAACCGCCAGCTTCTTATTCCCAACCGAGCTGATTGGTTTGAACACCATCGAAGCCGTTGCGGACCGTGCGCCACCTTCTGGCCTAAAAGAAGTCCTTACCACGTTATTGATGAACTTAGTGGATAACCCAGTCAGCGCCATTGCCAATGCCAACTATATGGGTATCTTAGCGTGGGCTATTATCATCGGTTTTGCGTTACGCCAAGCATCTGAATCAACCCGTACTATGGTGTCAGATATGGCTGAAGCCATCTCAAGCGTAGTGCGCTTTGTGATTGCTTTTGCACCGATTGGTATCTTCGGCTTGGTTGCTAATACCGTTGCTGAGACTGGCTTTGAAGCATTAAAAGGTTATGCACATCTACTAACCGTATTGGTTGGCTGTATGCTATTCATTGCGCTGGTTGTGAATCCTGTTATTGTGGCGGTTAGAAAGAGAGAGAACCCATATCCATTGGTGTTCAAATGTCTACGTGAATCAGGTATTACCGCTTTCTTTACCCGTTCATCTGCAGCTAACATCCCAGTAAACATGAACCTTGCTGCCAAATTGGGTCTGCACGAAGACACTTACTCGGTCACCTTGCCACTGGGTGCGACCATTAACATGGCCGGTGCTGCGATTACCATTAACGTCCTAACTTTAGCGGCAGCACACACACTTGGCGTTAACGTTGACTTTGGTTCAGCATTATTACTGAGCGTCATCGCTACCGTGAGTGCTTGTGGTGCATCAGGGGTGGCCGGTGGGTCACTACTATTGATTCCTCTAGCATGTAGCTTGTTCAACATCCCAAACGATATCGCGATGCAAGTGGTTGCGATTGGCTTTATTATTGGTGTGGTTCAAGACTCTGCTGAAACTGCGCTAAACTCATCAACCGATGTGTTGTTCACCGCAACAGCCGATCCAAAATCAATCCGCGATATGTTGAATACCAGCAAATCTGCAGTCTAATGTTTTAGCTTAGTCAGTAACACAAACCCTGACTGACCTGTTGAGATTCGACCCAAATAAAAAGCCTCATCTACCATTAGATGAGGCTTTTTATTTGCTCGGCGTTTGCCTGACATTTGGTTGCCGTTTCACTGGCTAACTTGTGTTAGGCCATTCAAACCAAACCATTTAAGCTAAACTGTTCATTCAAGTTAAAAAGTTGAAACTCATGTTAGCGCACTAATCCAAATCAATATTAATCTCAATCACTTGTTTATTACTGTCTTGAGATTCCCACTGACGCTTGAATTGGCGCAGCTGCTCAACTTCTTCTAATAACTCTAAAATCAGCCCGATGGCAGGCACACTGGCATCAAAATCACGACTTAAGCGTGACGCACGACGCACAGTAGCTAATTGATAACCGGTAAACTGACGTGTTTCTGGCACATCATATTCAATGACATTTTCTTCTATTAATGCCATCACCCAACTCGGCTCTGCACCGCATGCCGTGATGAGCTCATCTAAAGTCATAATAATGTCGTTAAATTCATTAGAATGCTGCATGATAACCTTCCTTTATTCTTATGCTTTTATTGGCTTTTTATGGCAATCGACTTGTTATAGATCGCTTATAACCCTTATAACTCTTATAACTTTTAACGCTATTAGCACTTATAAACGGCCATTTTTTATCGATTAGCGGCTAATCTTAGTATCAGCAAAGCTCGCTTTTAACGCGGCAAATGCCTGTTGCTGTGCCTCAGTGGTTACTTCTGGATTGACAATATTTAATGTCAAATACAAGTCGCCCGCCTGCTTAGCAGGAATGCCTTTGCCTTTAATCCGTAAGTGACTGCCAGACTTACTGTCTTTTGGGATGGTCACCCCAAGCGTTCCTGCTGGTGTGGTGACATTGATTTTTTCACCCAAAGCCGCTTCCCAAGGTGTGATATTTACCGTTTGATAGACATCCGTATCTTCTAGGCGAATATTGTCTGGATGATCAATCACCACTTTTAAGAATAAGTCACCATTTTTGCCGCCACCCATACTGGCAGCACCCTGACCACTTAGGCGAATTTGCTTGCCTTCGGTGATGCCTTTCGGGATTTTAATTTTTAATGTTTTTTGCTCATGAGCGACGCTGCCATTTGCTTGACGAGTCGGTACATTTAGCTTAATGCTGTAGTCATCACCCTGATAGACAGAGTCTAGGCTGACATTAATTTCAGCATGTTGGTCTTGTCCTGGCGCTGGACCTGCGTCTTTAAAGGCGCTACCAAAATGGTCATAACCATCAAAGCCTGGTTGACGCGATGTCGACTGACCGCCACCGCCAAACGCTGAGAAAATATCATCGAAGCGGAAGCTGCCACTACCAAACGGTGCGCCTTCTCCGAACTGATCTTTGATGTCTTCCCATCTAAAGCCGCCTTGACCGCCACCAGCAAACCCGCCAGCGCCTGCACCACCAAAGCCGCCTTGTCTAGCAAACGGATTGGACTGCATCGCATCATATTCTGCGCGCTTGTCTTGGTCTCTTAAGGTCTCGTAAGCATTATTAATTTCTGCAATTTTCTCATCCGCTTTAGGGTCATCACTGACATCAGGATGATATTTGCGTACCAGTTTGCGGTAAGCTTTTTTAATATCTGCTTCCGTGGCATCTTTACTGATGCCTAATACATCATAAAAACTTTTTTCTGCCATTATTATTATCCTTAAGGTAACTGTACTTTTATTATGAGTATTAAATGGTTATAAAATATAGTAGTTTCAAGTGACAAGTTGTATATTGATAAGAGAAGCTACTCTGTTCAGGTCTATTAGAGCACTTTAATTAAGGCACTTTGCTGAGTTAATATTTTTTGGGGTGATTATCCAATTAGTTGTTAGGAATAATAGTAAAATCAAAAAAAAGGGTAAGCAATTTGCTTACCCTTTTTTATTATTTGTAGACTGACTATCTACAAAGTGACTACTTGCAGTACACCTGCGCTGTGCGTGGAGTATAAATACCAAGTGTTACTACGCTCAATAAAACCTCTTTACCTGTCTGCATAGTTTGAACTTTAGTGACATTTGATGCACCGCCACAAACCTGCGCCGCATCAACTGTTTTTTCTTGACCAATACCGCCAATATAGAAACTATGCGATGTTGTCATCGAAGGTGTTGCTGCTTGGGTAGGTTGTAAAGTCGCGGTTTGAGTAGCACAGCCTGATGCTAACAATACTGAGCCTAACATCGCTGATGTTAATAATTTTCTCATTTTAAATTGCTCCTTATTTACAGAAAACGCGAATTTGACGTGGGGTATAAATTCCTGAAGAGATAAAACCTAACGCCCAATTCAAAGGAGTCAATTTAGTCTGCACCCCAGCTACTTGATCTTTACCACCACACTTTTCAGCAGCATCAATTGTTTGTTCCTGACCAAGGCCATTTACAAAGAATGTCTGCATAGACTCATCATCTGCAGAAGTCTGTGCTGTAATAGTAGTATTTGCTTCTGGAGAAACAAGATATGTTTGCGTTGCACAACCTGTTGTCAAGAATGCAAGCATTGCTACAGTAGCAACCTTCTTTAGCATAAAATTTCCTTAATACTGTATGCTTTAGTTAATAACAAAATATATTAAAATTTTTAAACGACCAGACTAAGCGTTATTTAAAATAAATACTCCATTCATTTAGACAACACTAAGTCTGTTTTTAATTTTACAATATAGTTACGATTTAGCAAGGAAAAATTACTAAAACCAAGCTATTTTATAATTCAAGAAAATGGCCGAGCGGATTAATATTAATTTAACAGTCAGATAAACCAAATCATATATTTTAAGTAATAAAAAAACCTAAAAGACAAGTATCTGCCTTTTAGGTTCTAATAACATTAATCAAACTATCTTATTCAAACTCGAACTTAATAACTGGCTATAAAACACCACTTATAAATTTACTTATAAAACATTATTTAATAGTCATTACCAATATATTAATCAATCGCAGGCAAATCAGCCTCAGCTTCTTCCAGCTCAGTCATCGCCATTAATAACGTTTCCTCAAGTTCTGCTTGCTGCTGTTGTAATACGGCCTGCTCGTCGAGTAGTTTTAATAACTCATCTTTGCGGTCATCATCATAAAGCGAGGTATCCGCCAACTTCTCTTCCAGATCATTTAAGCCTGTTGCCACTTTATCGAGCTTATTTTCTGCCTGCTCAATACGTTTGCGAATCGGTGCAGTCAGCTTACGCTGCTCGGCTGCCAATTTACGGCGTTCTTCTTTGGTTAATTGCGGCTCTTCTGCCTTGGCTTTGGCTTCTGCTGCTTTTTTGGCGGCTTCTGCCTGCTTGGCTGCCGTAGCTAACAAGTTTTTGGCATCTCGTGTCTCTTTGGCGGCTTCTTTAGCATCCGACTTACGCTGCTCAGACAGCCATTTGCCATAGTCTGACACATCGCCATCAAACTCTTGCAGCTTGCCATCATGCACCAGATACAACTCATCACAGACGTTGGCAATCAGTTCACGGTCATGCGATACCAGTACCACTGCCCCAGCAAAGCCTTGCAGCGCCATGGTTAATGCTTGACGCATCTGTAAATCTAAATGGTTGGTTGGCTCATCAAGCACCAGTACGTTCGGCTTTTGCCATACAATAAGCGCTAATGTTAAGCGTGCACGCTCACCACCTGAGAACAGCTTGCTCGGCGTATCAATGCGGTCGCCTCTAAAGTCAAAGCTGCCCAAAAATGAACGCAACTCGGCATCGGAGGTCTTGCCAGCGATACGGCGCATCATAATCATCGGCGTCGCTTCAGCATCTAAGCTGTCCATCTGATGCTGGTTAAAATAACCAATATGCAGCGTATCCGACACTTTATAACTGCCACTTAACGGCTCAAGCTCACCGACCAAGGCTTTAATCAAAGTCGATTTACCAGCGCCATTCATACCCAGTAAGCCAATACGCGTATCTGGCGTAATCTGCACGCTGGCATTGGTCAAAATAGGCGCATCGCCATAACCGATATCGGCTGATTTTAGGGTAATCAGTGGCGAGCTCATGTGGCTTGGCTCATAAAATCTAAAGGTGAACGGGTTATCTGCCATCACAGGCGACAGATCTGCCATACGCTCAAGCTGTTTGATACGGCTTTGAGCCTGCTTGGCTTTAGACGCTTTGGCTCTAAAGCGGCGCACAAAGTCTTCTAAATGCGCTCGAGTTTCTTGCTGCTTAGCAAATGCTTGTTGCTGTTGTGCTAAGCGCTCACTGCGGGTGCGTACAAACTGTGAATAGTTCCCGGTATATAAGGTCAATCGCTGATTTTCAATGTGTAAAATAAAACCAACCGTCGCATCCAAAAAGGTTTGGTCATGCGAGATTAATAACACCGTACCATCAAACTTAGCGATCCATTCTTCTAGCCATAAGATGGCATCTAAGTCCAAGTGGTTAGTCGGCTCATCAAGTAGCAATAAGTCAGCACGGCTCATCAAGGTTTTGGCCAGGTTCAGACGCATGCGCCACCCACCTGAGAAGTCATTAACCGGCAGCTCATGTTGATTGGTTTTGAAGCCTAGACCGGCCATGACTTGAGCGGCTCTGGTTGGCGTGCGATAGCCATCAATGTCGTCAAAGCGCTGATACAGCTGCGCTATCTGGTTGTCACTGAGACTGTCTGGCGCCATCATTTGTTGATTGAGTTTATACCACTCTTTATCACCGCTGAGCACATAATCAATGGCAGGCTGACTGCTGCCCTCTACTTCCTGTGCCATGTGCGCCACTTCCCAACCACTTGGGATACTGACAGTGCCGGCATCAACCGTCAGCTCATCGCTACTGTGCTCTCCCATTTGGGTCAATAGCACCCCAAACAAGGTAGATTTTCCGGTACCGTTGTTGCCTGTTAACCCTACTTTTTGACCTGGGTGTATTTGGAACGTGGCCTCTGAAAATAGTACTCTGCCATCACGGCGAACACTCACTTTGTTAAATTCAATCATGGATAATAATCACTTTTGGTTATGTCTTATTTGGTTATGGCTTTTATACCGTACTTATATATAGTGTTAGCAGGTGAGACCCTGTGTTACAAATGCGCTGTAATAGTATATTGAAAATCAAGCATTATGCCTCATTATGCTATAATGAATGACGAATAATTTAAACAATCGTAAAATTAGTACCCAGCAAACAACCATCACCCTATCATTTGATACATCCTGTTTTACCTAACTGATAGCACTGGCAACACCCGCATTGAGACACGCCGTTCTTGGGTTGATGGTCACTATGCGCTGATGTCACTGTATCAGTATGATAGAGATGACACTTTGAGCCTAAGCTATTGTTCTAGATATAGATCTATATCCATTTAATATCTACGACAGTAAGGTGTTATCAATAACAATGATGAGGCGCTGGTTAAAATATGTTATCAATACAAAAAGTGCTTGCGTTTAAAAAAGCAGATTGAGCATACTGGGTTACCTGCTTTACGCGAAATAATTTTACGGATCGTGAAATTATCTACCTGACGAGGATATTATGACAACAACGATTAAACTAACCGACAGTGCGGCTAATAAAGTACGTAAACTACGTGAAGAAGAGCAGGATAACAATCTTAAGCTACGAGTCTATGTCACCGGCGGCGGTTGTTATGGCTTCTCATATGGGTTTAACTTTGCAGAAGAAGTTGGCGAAGATGATGCGGTATTTGAAAATGATGATGTGACCTTATTGGTTGATTCATTAAGCTATCAATACCTTGAAGGCTCAACAGTTGATTATGTTGAAGGCCTTGAAGGCGCTCGCTTTATTGTCGACAACCCACATGCGGTTACCCAATGTGGCTGTGGTTCATCGTTCTCAATTTAAAGCATTGAGTGTGTAAACGATTGAAACTAAGCGGCTATATTCAGTTGCATTTAGCTTTGTATGAAAGTGACAGTATTTAAAAGCGACAATACTTAACAGCTACTGTATTAAAAATGATAACCATACAAAGTAGCTATAATAAAAAATGGTAGCAATTAAGCGATTGAGTATAACAGACTGAGTGCATTAAGTTTAAACCGCTTGTGACACAGCGGTTATTTGTAAATGCACATGATTTTTTAATTGCTTTACGCTACACTAATTTAATAACTAAATAATCCAATAATAAAGCCATCAGACATAATAAAAATTACTTGTATATCAAGCGTATGCTTAACCAAGTATTCGTTTGATGAGCCCTATTGATTCTGGACTCCTAATTGATTTTGAGACGATAGTATGACCAACGTAACCGCCCAAAACCAGCAACCGTTAATACCCTCTTGGTTAACCAGCAGGCAGTTGGCTGGGATGTTGCGTGGCATCGAAAAAGAAGGGTTAAGAGTACAGTCTGATGGCTTCTTATCACAACAGCCGCATCCAAAGTCTTTGGGTTCGAAGCTGACGCATCCTTACATCACCACCGATTACTCAGAAAGTCTGCTTGAGCTGATTACCTCACCAAAGCCGACGGTCGCTGAGACGCTTAATATGCTGCGTGAGCTACACGTTCTAGTGTATCAATCACTAGAAGACGGTGAGCTGATGTGGCCACTGTCTATGCCTTGCCTGCTGTCTGCCGATGACAACGATATCCCGTTAGCAGACTACGGCAGCTCTAATGTTGGTCGCTTAAAAACCTTATATCGCAGTGGCTTAGGTATCCGCTATGGCCGCCGCATGCAGACCATTGCCGGACTGCATTACAACCTATCGTTTGGTGATGACCTATTTAATGCCTGGCGTGACAGCTTACCGCAATCTGAGCAACAAGCGTCGCTAACTGAGTTTAAGAATGACAAATATCTGGGCCTGATCCGTAACTTTAAGCGCATGAGTAGCCTAGTGCTATATTTAACTGGCGCCAGTCCATCTGTGTGTCCTTGCTTCTTGACCGGTCGTCAGCATGACCTTGATCTAATGAATAACACTACCTATTACAAGCCAAAAGCAACCAGCTTACGCATGGGCAAACTTGGCTACACCAATAGTGTTCAAGATCAGCTCGACATCCGTTATAACAACTTACCTGAATACGTTGAAGGCTTGCGCAGCGCGATTAATACCCCGTTCTCAGGCTTTAGTCAGCTTGGTGTTGATGATGAAGACGGCAATCCGGTTCAAATTAACGATCACATTCTGCAGATTGAAAACGAATACTATAGCCCCATTCGTCCTAAGCAAATTGCAGAGTCAGAAGAGACGCCAAGCCATGCCCTAGAAGCACGCGGCATTGCTTATGTTGAGTTTAGAGCGGTTGACTTAGACCCTTATAGCGACATCGGTATTCGCCTATCTACCGCTTGCTTCTTAGAAGTATTGGCGCTGTACTGTCTGCTGACTGATTCACCAGACTTATTCCCAGAAGAAGATGCGCTATTGGCAGAGAACCTAGAGCGTGTGGTGAATAATGGTCGTGAACCAGATTTAACGGTCAAAACCCCTGAGGGCGAAGTACCGCTTAAGCAGTGGATGCAAGGTCACTTAGAGGCCATGCTACCTATCGCAACCCTATTAGATGAAGAGTATGGCGGTAACAATTACCGAGTGGCGGTTACCTTAATGCTGGGTAAATCTGTCTATCCTGACGCCACCTTATCCGCACAAGTATTGGCCGATACCCAACGTCTCGGCAGCACTTGGAAGTTAGGTCATGCGTTGGCATTACAACATCGTGAAACCATTATGCGTAATACGCTAAGCCCGAAAAAACAAGCGCAATATGAAGTGCTTGCAGAAAAGTCGTGGATACAACAACATGACTTAGAGCAAAGCGATACCCAAAGCTTCTACGATTATATTCAGCAGTATCGCTAATTTAAACTTAGCTTAGATCAGATAAGCTATCTAGCTGAAACTGGCTGTCTAACTTGGCTGATTAGATTGACACAATGACCGCCTGCTAGAGCGTCGTGTAGTATTGATAAACTTATCCGTTACTGGCGCAACAATAATTTAACTAACGAAAAACAACAAAAATATAGAAAAACAGCAAGACAGATAGATTATAAAAAGACACATTAACAATTTGTTGTGTTTGTTAAACCTCTTAATCTATAACTCTACTAAGTTGCCAAGGAGCAACCCATGCAGCGTATCCTGACCTATCGCACCTTAAATTTACTTTTGGTGTTTTTTTCTGTTGTCGGAATGGCATTTGCTGTTTTTTATTTGCAAATGTATAAAGGCCTAGAGCCTTGCCCTTTATGTATTTTCCAGCGTGTTGGCTTGATGGTAATGGGCGCATTTGCCTTTATCTCTGCCGTATTTAATCCGAAAAAGTTAGTTGCAAGACTGATATTATGGATCGGCTCGATGGCTGGTATTGTGTGGTCAGTGGGCGTAGCAGCTCGCCATGTTTGGATTCAAAATCTGCCACCCGATCAAGTGCCTGCTTGTGGTCCTGGCTTAGATTATTGGCTTGAAGCATTACCGATGAAGCAGGTCATCGATCAAGTATTGGCAGGTTCTGGAGAATGTGCAGAAATCAGTTGGAAGTTTTTAGGATTGACCATTCCAGAACAAGGACTGATCTTTTTTAGCGCATTAATTTTGATTAATCTGGTCCTATTCTGGCGTATTGTTAAACAGCGCGCTTAATAACTTAATACATTTGACGTCTGACGTTTGACATAACTAGCGCTTAGGTTAACAGCCGACGATCCGTTATTTAAATTAGTTAGATTACTCGGATTAGTTATTTTTCTTATTATCTATATTTCTCATTATATTGACATAAAATCAGAGGTTTCATGCACGTTCATATTTTAGGTATTTGTGGCACCTTTATGGGCTCATTGGCATTATTGGCTCGTGACCTAGGTCATACGGTAACAGGATCTGATACCGGTATTTATCCACCGATGTCAACGCAGCTGCAACGTGCAGGTGTTGAAATTCAAGAGGGCTACCATGCCAGCCACCTACAGCCTGCGCCTGACTTGGTCATCGTTGGTAACGCCATGACCCGTGGTATTGAGGCCGTAGAGTATATGCTCGATGCCGGTATCCCCTACACCTCTGGTCCGCAGTTTTTATCTGAGCATGTGCTACAGCACCGCCATGTATTGGCAGTTGCAGGTACTCATGGTAAGACCACAACCACTACTATGTTGGCGTGGATACTACAATATTGTGGTATCGATACCGGCTTCTTAATTGGCGGTGTGCCTTTGGTTGATACTGAGGATGCGCACTTGGCCAAGGCCTTTGCTCACAGTAGCTACTTAGGTTCTGATACCAATGCACAAGGTGAACGTGGCTACTTTGTGATTGAAGCAGATGAGTATGACTCTGCCTTTTTTGACAAACGCTCTAAGTTTGTTCACTACCGTCCGCGTACCGCTATTTTAAACAACCTAGAGTTTGATCATGCTGACATTTTCAAAGATTTAGATGCCATTCAAACTCAGTTCCATCACATGATTCGCATGATTCCTAGCCAAGGTCAAATCATCATGCCAGCCAATACGCCAAGTTTAGAGGCGACCATTGATAAAGGCTGCTGGACACCGATTTGGCGTACTCAAATCTCAGACTCTCCAAGCACAGATAGCCAGTGGCGTGCAGAGCTGATATCAGAAGATGGCAGCCAATTCCGTATCCACTTTAATGCTGATGATGACAGTCAGAGCACCAGCGCAGAAGTTGACTGGGGCATGAGTGGCCGTCACAATGTCGAAAACGCGATGGTCGCTGTGGCTGCTGCATACAATATCGGCATCGATGTTGCCAAAGCCTGTGAAGCATTATCTAACTTCTCTGGCATCAAACGCCGGATGGAACAAATCGCAGATATCGAGTACAGCCAAAACGGCAATACCTCGCAAGTGCAGATTTTCGATGACTTTGCACATCACCCTACTGCGATTACCACTACCCTAGATGGCGCTAAGAAAAAGCTTAAAGATCACAAAATCTGGGCTATCATTGAACCACGTAGCAACACCATGAAACTTGGTGTGCATAAAGATAATTTGGCCGCATCTGCACAGCTGGCCGATGAAGTCATTTGGTATGAACCTGCGGGTCTAGAATGGGGCCTGACTGAGGTTATTGAGCAAGCCAAAGGCATCGACAATACTCAGTATGTAATGAACGACACCCAGAAGATTATCGATTATATCGTGTCCCAGTTAGGTCAATCATCAAAAGATGATGCCGTGATTATCATGTCTAACGGCGGATTTGAAGGTATTCATCAACGCCTACTGGCGGCGATTAATGGCTAACATTTAGCCGTACCGCTGTAAGTTAACATTGATGTTATTAGCAGGCTCTCTATATCGTATAGAGGGCCTGTTTTTTTATGCCTAATTAGCTCCCTTGATACATACATTAAACCTCTTTATGCCTACATCAGAAAGCCAAACTCACAAACCAGCATCAAACATAGGGACAACAAAAGGCTGTATCAAGTTTGAATTGATTTAACCAGCGCTAAAAACAAAATTTAATACAATAGTTACAAACAGTTAACTCAATGCCCTGCACAACATAAAGATATAAGCAACACTAACAGAGCTTGTACACACTTAACAAATCATGCTTATCACTAGGTGGGCTTATTGACTACAATTCTTAAGTAGCAATTTATATGCCATATGTCTCATCTCATGCCCTTCTTCTATGACAGTGTATGACACTAACATATGAATGAATAAATATACGACATAAATAGAATAAGTAAACAACTTAGCTTTTAATTAAATATTAAATCAAAAGGATATATTCAAATGATTTGGACAATTATTATTGGTTTTATCGCGGGCCTATTAGCGCGTGCCATTAAGCCTGGTAATGATGCTATGGGATGGATTATGACCATCATCCTTGGTATCGCAGGTGCGCTTGTTGGCGGATTCTTAGCCGGTGTTATCGGTATTAGTGCTGATGGCGGCTTTATGCGCTTAGCCTTCTCAGTGATTGGTGCGGTTATCTTACTGTTCGTTTACGAACTACTGACCAGCAAAACCTCTGCTTAAACGGTACTCAATATAAATAAGGTTATGAGGTAGATTGACCTTAGCAGAGACATCACTCTCAAATACAACAAATGGGTTTAATACGCCCCTAGCGGACTGATTGATTCACGTCCGCTTTTTTTGTGCTATTCTGCGCCTAATTGTTTGCTAACCGTTAAACTGAATTTATTGATAGTTATACAGATAGCTATCTAGTAATTGATTGCTGTAAATTCGGTATGGTTTGAGCCTAATACCTTGATATTTTGGCAAACACCCCTCATTTAACTATCATTACAAATTTTTCAAATTCTAAATTAACCAATAATGTGATCTGTTATGGCCATTTTACCCATTTTAAGTTATCCAGACCCTCGCTTGCGCACTATCGCCGAGCCTGTAAAAACCGTAGATGCTGAGATTAAGCAGCTGATCGAAGACATGATTGAAACCATGTACGACGCCAAAGGTATTGGACTGGCAGCGACTCAGGTTGACCGTCATATTCAGTTAATCGTGATGGACCTGTCTGAAAATAACGACAATCCAAGAGTGTTTATCAACCCTAAGGTAACGCCTTTGGTCGAAGACAAAAAGCCGTATGAAGAAGGCTGCTTATCAGTGCCTGACGTGTATGACTCTGTCGAGCGCCCAACTCGAGTTAAAATTGAAGCATTAGATGGCGAGGGTAAACCTTTTGTCGAAGAGGCAGAAGGATTGCTTGCGGTATGTATCCAACACGAAATGGATCATTTAAACGGGGTGCTATTCGTCGACTACTTGTCACGTTTAAAACAGACTCGTGCCCGCGACAAGGTCAAAAAATACCTTAAAGTGCGTGAAAGACAAATGCAGCAAAATAAGGCCTAAACCACCAAGCTTAACGCTTGCTACACTTTAGCCTGTATAGGTTAAATATAAATAGCCTAGAGCCATTTTGAACTCTAGGCTATTTTTATACGCGTATATTGAGCATCTTAAGTCTTGATCTATCTACAACATGCCTAACACCAGATACGCCATCGCAATGCCTAAATAATTACCCAAGACATATCCCATCACACCTGCCGCAATGCCAGGGAATAGCAATGCTTTGTTATTGATACTACTGGCAATCATAGGAATAAAAGGCACTGACATGATCGCCGCCGAGCCGGTAATCACAAAGGTATCTGCATCTACTTTGAACAGCTTGCACAGCAGGCCATGCAAGACAATCGCCAACAGTAAGCTGCTACTGATATAACCAAATAAACCCCACTTAATCTCAGTCACCACTGACAAATCCGCCATGCTGCCAGAAGCAAAGCAGAATACGATAATAAAAAACATGCCCAGTGGATAACTTAAGGTTAGCTTGCGAATACTTGGAATAAATGACAACGCTGCGCCAAGCGTGGTTAAGCAGATAATAGTGATAGCCGACTGCATGGGACTGGTGAATAACTCAGATACTGCCAGTGACAGACCAATACAAGCAGCAGCTAATAGTAAAGCGACAATAAGCTTGGCCAAGGTCGATCGATGGGTCAGTGCGGTAAACATCGAAGCGCCATCCTCGGTTAGATGGTCAAAATCATCGGCGCTTGTGTCAGTATACTCAGCATTTAATTGTTGAGAGTGGGACTGCTTCTGCGTTGTTAAACCCTGTTTTGGCTTATCAGCCTCTACAAACGGGGTTAGAAACTTGCTCGCTATCGGCTTTAAAATGGTCATCGCTGACAGTAAATACAGCGCCGAGATAATGATGTCGTAAGTCAGCATATCAACAAACAAGCTCGGATCGGCATTGATGGCTGCCTTCACTGCACCGATGTTTTGACCGCCACCAGTATAAGCACCGACCATCATTCCTGCCGCTTGCCAGATGTGGGTTACCTGCTGTTGAAACATTAACGAGGTCACCAGTGTTGCCAGACACATCCCCAGACAAGCCAACAGCATGGCTTTCACCGCACTGCCTGCCAGTCTAATCGATGCCGGTATATTGATCGAAAATAGCAATAACGGAATGGCAACGGCGATGGCCACTTCAGACACTTGAGTTTTCACCGCCAATAGCTCAGTAGATAGCGAGGCATCTGTCGGTTGATAACCCACAGAAAACAGCAGACCACTGACAAAAGCCAATATCACCACACCGATCTTATCTAACCAATAAAAACGCTGTGCCAGCGCAATCAGTATTATCGGCACTATCAGTAATATGATGCCATAGATTGCTGTCATCGAAATTCCTTTTTCATATTATCCGTTGGCTATCGCGACGATACAGAGCCTCCTTTCTCTGCGACTCACTGTCATTGATTGCTATAGACATTGATGGCTATAGAGTCAATGTATTGACACCCTTACTTTAAGCCCAACACATCTTGCATGTCATAACGTGCGGCAGATTGCTCAACCGCCCATACAGCGGCACGTACCGCACCGGCTGCGAAAGTCATACGCTCACGGGCATGGTGTTTGATTTCAACCATTTCACCATCGGCAATCAACATCACACTGTGATCACCGATAATCTCACCGCCACGAATGGCATGAATACCAATGCTGCCAGGCTTACGCTCACCGGTATGACCTTCACGACCATAGATAGCCACTTGCTTTAAGTCCTGACCACGAGCAGTGGCGGCGGCATTGGCCATCATAAAGGCGGTACCAGAAGGCGCATCTACTTTGTGCTTATGATGCGACTCTACCACTTCAATATCTGCGGTATCACCAAAGGCTTTGGCGGCCATTTCAATCAGCTTTAATGACACATTGACTCCGGTTGAGTAGTTGCCAGCATAAACGATAGGCACTTGCTTACTGGCATCATTCAATGCCTGCTCTTGGGCCTCGGATAAGCCAGTAGTACCAATGACCATGGCCACTTTATGCTGAGCACACAATTGCACATTTTTTTCAGTAGAGTCAGGTAAGCTAAAGTCAATCAACACATCTGTGTTTCTAAGCTGCGCCTCTAAGTCATCGCTCAGTGCGACCCCATTTTTGCCAAGACCAATCAGCTCTCCAGCATCAACACCAATCAAGCTAGAGCCACTACGCTCAATCGCTGCTGTCAAAGTAGTACGCGGGTTGTGATCAACCGCTTCGATCAACATGCGTCCCATACGGCCGCCTGCTCCAATAATACCAACGTTGATGGTCGCTGAATCAGAGTGTGTCATGAGGATATTCCTTAAGATTGAATGATAGTGATTGTTGTTAGTGGTGTTTTTAAACGATGTTATTGAGTGCTGTTATTTTGAATAAAAGCAATAATAGCACGATTCGTCATCATCCTAAATTTGAAGCTGCTAAGCGGTTATCACAACCTATTTTTAAATTAATAAGCCATCAAATGATTAAGTCATAAAAAAGCCCATAGGTATATCACTGACCTATGGGCTTACTGTATTGCTATCGACTGAGTGTTATTTTAATAACAATTACTAGTCAAATAAATCACCTAGTTTTTCAAAGAATGATTTTTTCTTAGGTGATTGATGATGTTTGATGTCACCATCTAACGTGTCTTGGAACTGACGTAGCAAATCTTTTTGCTCACGTGTCAGGTTCACTGGCGTTTCCACCATGATGCGACAGATTAAATCACCTTTCATGGTGGTACGCACTGGAGTCACGCCTTTGCCACGCACACGTAGCAATTTGCCGCTTTGAGTGCCTTCAGCCACTTTGATCTTCACTTTGCCATCTAAGGTTGGAATTTCAACCTCTTTACCCAAGGCTGCATCAGTGATGCTAACTGGTACATCCATATATAAATCAGCACCTTGGCGCTTAAATACAGGGTGTTCTTTAACGCGTACTTCGACATATAAGTCGCCGCTTTGTACCCCTGCACCGCCAGCTTCCCCTTCACCAGCCAGACGCACTCTATCCCCATCATCAACACCGGCTGGGATTGACACTTCTAGTGTGCGTGACTTGTCTTTCACACCTGAGCCGTGACAGTCTGGACATGGGTTTTTAATCTGCTTACCTGAGCCATGACAGTCTGGACAAGTTTGCTGTACAGCAAAGAATCCTTGCTGCATACGTACCTGGCCATGACCGCCACAAGTGCTACAAGTGACCACATCTGAAGCGTCTTTTGCGCCTTTACCATCACAGGTTTCACAAGGAGCTGGTGCGGTAAAGCTGATTTCTTTTTTGCAGCCGCGTACCGCTTCTTCTAAGGTCAGCTCTATGACGTAGCGTAAGTCTGATCCACGACGTTGACGACCGCCACCGCGTGATTGGCCAAAGATATCACCAAAGTTACCGAAGATATCGCCAAAGATGTCTTGGAAGTTGCCAGCGCCAGCACCGCCAAAACCACCACCGCCCATGCCATTTTCGAAAGCAGCGTGTCCCATGCGGTCATAAGCAGCGCGCTTGTCACTATCACTCAATACCTCATAAGCCATAGAGGCTTCTTTAAATTTTTCTTCTGCTTCTGGGTCATCTGAATTACGGTCGGGATGGTATTTCATCGCCAGCTTACGATACGCTCTTTTGATTTCGCGCTCGTCTGCATTTTTGTCGACACCTAAAATTTCGTAAAAATCTCTCTTGCTCATGGAGGCTCCTATCCGTCTGTCCAACTGTTTCACGTGAAACACTAGTTTGGACATAAAATGTACACCGCAGCACCTCAAAGAGGGTCACAGGGCGACATCATAATGTTAAATAAAATAATTAAATAATTTAAGGCTAAATAAATCAAAAAATAATCAATACTTTGCCCATTAATGGTGGCAAACACCTCATTTATCAAGCACTCGTGCTAAAATCTACCCCTTGGTATACAAATTTTATCTAAATTATGGTTAAAGCGAATGGTTTCAAGCGTAAAATATTGGCTTAAAATCAACCCAAACAGTATGACTTCTCTAGCAGATGAGGAAAAATGAAAAAATTAACCACCTTAATAGTGATTATTGTTTTAGCTATTATTGGCTACTACGCCGCCTCGCCTTACTATACGGCATATCAGCTAAAAAACGCTTATGACGCCAATGACGGTGATACTCTGGTGACTTACATCGACTTTGAGCAATTACAGCCCAATATTAAACAACAGTTGGATAGCCGATTTGAGGTGACTTTAGGACAATATCCGTTGGTCGCACAGCTGGGTGGTGAGCCACTAGCGCAAGCAGCAGATGAGTTTATTAATAATGCCGTGTCTCAAGCATTGACTGCGGACAATATTAGCAGCCTAATCGCTACCCAAGGACAAGCCAATACCGCCACTAAAGAGCTGGCAGCAGCCTGGGCGATTGCCACTAATAAGGTTAATTTACAGCATTTAATTCAAGATATTATTGCGCAACGTGGTGATATCGACGCGGTGGTTAAGAACCAGGTACAGCAAATTATGACCGAACAATCTGCTGAGTTAGAACAGCATGTTCAATCAGGAGAGGACAGCGCTAAGCCAAGCCTCAACTACTGTGGTATCAACTGTTTCACCATTTCAGGACAAGTAAAAGGCTATCCGTTGACCCTTGAGATGCAGCGCCAAGGCTGGGTAGATTGGAAAATAGTGAACGTGGTGCTGCCTTAATGACACCAAGCTAAAATTGAACCAAGCTCAGTCTGAGCTTGGTTCTTGCTCTTGTTCGTTAGTCAAACTATTGTTAATTTAACGTAATCTTAAATGCTTAGTTTATGCCCAAGAATGGGAAGAAGTTAGGATCACTGTAAGGCGCTTGGAATGGCACACCGTCTTCACGATAAATGGCTGGTGTGGCATCAACCACCAAACCCGCGGCCAACTGCTGACTGGCAACCAAAGGACTGTCGTTTATGTCGTTAAAGCCATTGCAAGACAGGTTTACTTCCTCACCTTGCATGGCAGTGTCTAATGCCTGACGGCGAGCCGCCTTATCGGTTTCACACCAAATCTGGCGCATCGGTATTTGTGACTCATCATAAACCGGAAAACCAATCACCTTGACCGTAATGCCCTTATTATTGAGCTGCTGCATGTCATTGTGCATAATGCGGCAATAAGGGCAATTGATGTCGGTTGCCACATAAATCACCGCTTTTTCTGCTCCAGTAGCTGGATACACCACCAAGTCATCTTCATTGAGCTTGGATAAAATGTATTGATTTTTGCGCTGCTCAAATTGACTGTCCAATCCAGAAAATTGACCATTTTTGATGACTGATATCTCAGCATTGGTAAACACGCTGGCATCCATATTGGTCAAAAACGGCATCCCCTCCACCGTAATACCCCAAATCACGCCTGGCACGGCAGTATGATAAAAGGACGCATCCGACGTGATGTTCTTTAACTGACTGCTATTGGCTAACAGTGACTCACGCAGCGATGCACTCACCGGCATACCACTGAGCATTTGACTTGGCTTTGCCGTTGGTGGCGTAGATTGTTTTGGGCTCGGATTATCTTGTAACACCCCTTGCAGGATATACTGTCCATCTGCGCTAATATGCAGCGGTGGCTGAGGTTGACCGCCTTGAGCAGCGAGCGTGACCTGATACATGGATGGCAGCTTAGAGGGCACAATGTCTGCAATAGGTGCTGCCATACCAGCTCCGATTAACACCTGTTGAATCTTCTGCTTCTGCGCAGTAGACGGCGGTGGCAACTGCCCCACAGTAGCAGTGCCACTAGACAGGACCAACTTATCATAAGCGTCATTGAAGGCATCCAGATCGGCCAATGCCGGAGTTGCTAATAGCATTGGTGCCAATACCCCTAGCCTCATTAACTGTATCACTGATTTTTTCAAACCAGTGGTTAGGTTTGATTGATTGTGGCTATGGTTGTGGTTGCTATTGAGGTTGGACATACGGCACCTTATTATGCTTTTTAATGTATTAATTTTTTATATAATATTCTGGCTATTATATAGAAGCCATGACAGGTTGCAAATTTGATATGCTATTGACTGTATCACTCCCGACTTTCGGAGCTGACTATTTATTAAAGACCAGACTTATTAAAGGCCAAGCGATTACAGGACGGTTAGACTATGACTCATTCTCAAAACAGCCTTTCGGTACACCAGCCTGCATCCAGTGCTATGACACTATTAGACGGTGGTATGGGCCGTGAACTTGAGCAACGAGGCGCCCCGTTTCGTCAGCCAGAATGGTCGGCATTGCCCTAATAGAAGCGCCTGAAACAGTGGCTGCCGCCCATCTTGATTTTATTGATGCCGGCGCGCAAGTGATTACCGTCAATAGCTATGCAGTTACGCCATTTCACTTAGGTGATCGCTTCTATAATCAAGCCGAAACTTTGATTAACACAGCCAGTGACATGGCGATAGCCGCTGTCTCAGAAGCAAAAAAACAAGCTGAACAGCAAAACAAAACAGCGCCTGAGGTTCGCATTGCTGGCTGCTTACCGCCCCTATTTGGTTCATATCGTCCTGATTTATTTGATGAACAATTAGCAGAATCTATTGCCAAGCCGCTTATTATTCATCAACAAGCAGTGGCTGATATTTGGTTGGCTGAAACAGTCAGTAGTGTCAAAGAAGCGGTATATTGGCACAAATTTGTGACCCAGTTTGCTAATACACACCCTGCTGCTGCGACCACTGAAAACTCAGACCCAGACCCAATTTCAGAATCCAGAACAGCATCTAAATCAAAATCTAAACCTTTTTGGATAGCCTTTACCTTAGAAGACAGCCATCTGGATGCGGTGACCGATACTGAAAGTGAGGATGTTCTGACTGCGGACGCTCCCAAATTACGCTCTGGCGAATCCCTGACTGAAGCGATTATGGTGATGCTAGAGCTGGGCGTCGATGCTATTTTGTTTAACTGTAGCCAACCTGAAGTGATGATGCGTGCGTTGGAAACTGCCAGATTATTAATTCATTCATCCAGCCGTCATATTGAGCTCGGCGTTTATGCTAATGCCTTTGCGCCAAAGCAGTCTAAAGCACAGGCCAACAGTGCGCTGCAAAACCTGCGTCAAGACACCACGCCAGAAAACTATCTCAGCTGGGCAAAACAATGGCAGCAAGCAGGAGCAACCATTATCGGAGGCTGCTGCGGCATCGGGACCGAGCATATTGCACAGTTATCAGCACATTTGACACAAAAAAATGGACGCCAATAGCATCCATTTTTTAGGGGTTCAGCTTAACGCCAAAAACGTTAGAAGCTAGCGACTTCTTCTTCGGTTAAAAAGCGGCTTTCGCCCTTTTCTAATCCCTCTAACGTAATGCCGCCAATACTGGCACGATGTAGCTCAGTGACCTTGTTACCAAAGTAACCCATCATGCGTTTTACTTGATGGTATTTGCCTTCGGTCAAAATCAAACGCGCATGAGTGTCATCGATGAACTCTAACGTTGCCGGCTTGGTCGGCTCAAAATCACCGTCTAATAAGATGCCTTGGCCGACTTTTTTGACCGCATGAGCTTGCTCTTCTTCGCTCATTGGATCGGCCAAAGTCAGCTCATACACCTTTTCGTGTAGATGTTTTGGACTAGTCACACGGTGCAACCAGCGGCCATCATCACTTAAGATCAGTGCGCCGGTGGTATCCACATCGAGTCGGCCTGCAATACGCAAGCTGTCGAGCTCAGGCACTGCAATCAGCTCAGTAACGATAGGGTATTCTTTTGGCTTAAGCGTGCACTCAAAACCTTCTGGCTTGTACAATAAAAGATAGCGACTACCGGCAGCAACCGATAATGGCTCGCCGGCCCACATTACTTCGTCATTGAGTACATCAACGTGAAGGCTGCCGTCTTTAACGACCTTGTCGTTGACCGTAATTTCACTGGCGTGTAGTACTTTTTTGGCTTCTTTGCGTGATAGCTCAGTTGCCTTGCTAATAAATTTGTCTAAACGCATTTATGGTATCCTTGGTTCTATAATTATTCTATAGCTGTTCTATAACTATGATGACCCACAGTTTAACACACCCGCTGTTATCAAGATGAATGACTTTTTAAACCGCGTTTAAGTAATTTGTTAAACCGCTTTGTTAAACACTCAGAATAAACCGCTCACCAGTGACAATTGATAGACCGTTATTGATAACGACACCCTTAAAAATAGAAAAACTTATGACCTATCAAACTTTAGCCAAACCGGTAACTGCCAGACTTGGAATAAAAAAGTCAGAATTTATCACTTATGCGTACCCCGTACACAGCCGTGAACAAGCCATGTTCCACGTGGAACAACTGCGTGAAAAGTACCCCGATGCTCGCCACCACTGCTGGGCGTATATCATTGGTGATCCGGATAATACTACCAGTGCCGGCTTCGATGATGACGGTGAGCCCGGAGGTACGGCCGGTCGCCCTATCTTAAATGTGCTCCAGCACAAAAGCATCGGTAACGTGATTGTGATTGTGGTGCGCTATTTTGGCGGTATCAAACTTGGTGCGGGCGGTCTGACTCGTGCTTACGCCGGCTCTGCCCAAGCAGCGGTCGATCAAATGACGCTCACCGATTATGTGCCAATGACACAAGTGGCAATTGAGGCCGACTTTGCCAATGAATCGCAAGTGCGTTATGTGGTAGAAGCTATGGGTGGCAGCATCGATGAGGTCGGTTATAGCAAGCTGGTTACCCTAAATGTGACCTTGCCGCAGGCGGATGTGGAGACGTTAAAAGAACGATTAGGTATGGATGGCCGAGTGCTTGATGAGAATGATTGACCTAAGCTAACAACTATCAAACTAATGACTATTAAACTAGTATTTCTAAGCTAACCACGGCCAGAACCGGCTGTCGTTAGCTTAAGATTAGATTATTGGTTAACTCAATTATTGGTGTTGGTTTTAATGTGAGCTTTGGGTTTAATCTTAAAACAAGCGTACAAGGTTAACGTCCGGCATCAGATAAAGCACGATACACCCGGCAGCTAACCGCTGTGCCTTGATCGCAGGCCTGTTTATACCACTGCTTTGCTTTGGATATATCTTGCTCCACACCAAAGCCTTTTTCATACATAAAACCAAGGTTGTGCTGTGCTATCGCAACGCCTTGAGCCGCTGCTTTTTGATATCAATAGGCGGCTTTTGCATCATCTTTTGCTACCCCTTCCCCAAGTCGGTACATGGTGCCCAAGTTATACTGCGCTTTGGCATATCCTTGGTTTGCGGACTGCTGATACCAAGCCATTGCTTGATTCTTATCAGTGGCGACGCCTTCACCATTATCATACTTAAGCCCCAGCTCGTATTGCGCGCGCATCGTTTTGGGCGGCTGACTTTTTAAACCACTCAATGGCTTTGGCATCATCTTGTTTCGTGCCTTGATCCTGATTGTACATCAGCCCAAGCTTATACTGTGCATCGGCACTGCCCTCACTGGCTTCTTGTTGCAACACAGGCAGCAATTGCGAATAGTCTTGCTCATTGAATACCGCTGCGCTATTGCTATTTTGAGTACTAGTTGCCTGACAGGCGGCTGCGGCGATGCATAACGGAGTTAACACAATCCATTGTTTGATAGACATTGATTTGCACCTTGTTGTTTATATTGGATTTAAATTGCCGTTGTTAGACTTACCAACTTTAGTTATTGGTTATACGATGAATACTAGCAATAATTAATCGATATACAAACAGTCAGCGCCACCTAAAGCTTTTGTACACTGCCACCACACGCCCACGCTTCAAAAACTGCTATGCTGTCAACACCTTCATTCATTTTTTGGCTAAAAATAAACCCCAGTCAATAGCAACCATATACAGATACCTTTGTACAAACACCTGCTGCTTTCATTATAAATATAAACCCATATCCATCGTTCACCCATAACGAATCAGATAATAACTAAGATGCCCGCCATGAGTATACCCATTGAAAACATTAAAATCCCCACCGCACCGCTCGCTCATACTTAAACTTTAAGCCTACCCCTTTCGACCCGCGGATGTGGTTAAATAATCCGCACATCCAAACCATATTGCCCAAATTAGTCATCAAACAGCAGCCACCTTATCGACGCGAACTTGTCCCAGATGCCGCAGACAAAAGCGACGTCGTCTACGACTTTTTAGACACAGATGAGCTACATGCAGCAGATGGCAGCCGCTACAAAACGCCATTATTGGTCTTATTTCACGGTATGGAAGGCAGCAGTCAAAGCCATTATGCGCGTAATATGGCCGCTTATGTCAGAGCACGCGGCTGGCACTTTGTGGTTGCCCACTTTCGCAGCTGTGGCGGGGTCGAAGTGCGTGATGATGTGGTCTATCACGCCGGCGACAGCACAGAAACCCATTACAACTTACAGCTATTGGCCAAGCGCTATGAAACCATTCATGCGGCTGGTGTCTCTTTAGGCGGTAACTTATTGGCCAAATATATGAGTGATTATGGCGTCGATGCCA